>CAZVPL010000055.1:0-13485 GCA_964629075.1 uncultured Bifidobacterium sp.
CCTGCTGGCCGCCGTTGTTCGTGGGTGGCGCCCACGAAATCGTCGCGCGCTTCCAGCCCGGCACCACCTTCACGTCGGTGGGCGCACCCGGCACCGTACCGATTGCGGTGGAAACCGAAGTTCCGGCGGTCGGGGTGGCGGCCGCAGACGGCACCGAGCCCTGGCTGGTACCTGCCGCATTCTTTGCCGAAACGCGGAACGTGTAAGACGTACCGTTCGTCAGGCCGGTGACAATGCAAGCAGTTCCGGTGGTGGTGCAGGATTGGCCACCCGGGTTCGCAATCACCGTGTAGGTCAACGAAAGTCCACCTGTCTCGGTGGGTGCGGTCCACGACACAAGGGCCGAACCATCTGCAGCAGTCACCTTGACGTTGGTCGGCTCGGCTGGCTTCGTGTAGCGATCGATCATCTTCACCGCACCGGTGAAATTCGACAGACCCGGAGCACCAGCGGCAATGACCCGCGCATCATCGGAAATCGAAATCGACTTACCCAACAGACCACCGGCTCCACCGGTCGTGTCGAAGTGTGAATTCACCGCTTCGTAGCTGGTCGCGTTGCGCTTCAGCACCAAGACACCACCCTTGTCCGACAGATAGCCCGGTGCACCAACAGCGAGATATTCGCCGTTCGATGACAGCGATACGGCTCGGCCTGCCTGTGCCGATACGTACAGGTCCGACGACGATGTCACGACACGATCCCAACCGTTGTTCACCTTCTTGTAGACGGACACCGCACCGGCATCGGTCACCGCCGAGTCGTAACCCGGGACACCGATTGCGATGGTCGTTCCGTCCGACGACAGTGCCACCGATGAGCCGACGAAGTAGTCGGCCTTTGCGGTTTCGGCGTACGTGAGATGCGTGGAAAACGCCCAGGCATTGCCGCTTCGACGAATGACCTCGACACGCCCCGAGCTGCTCTGCGCGGCCTTCTTCACGTCGTCATAGACGTCGTACTGGGGTGCGCCGACGATGATGTCGCTGCCGTCGGCCGACGTGGCAACGGCGGAACCGAATCCCATGTCGGCCTGCGGAGCACCCGAAGCGACCAGCGAGCGGAAAGTCCACACGCCGGCGACGTTCTCATACACCCACAGGCGTCCCGCGCGGCCGTAAGGGGTATTCGCCACGACCACGTTCTGCGATGGCGCGCCGACCGCAATCACTTTTGCATTGTCGGAAATCGCCACCGAGTAACCGATGCGATCGTTGTTCGCGCCGACGGCCGGCAGGATCGTTCCCTCGTTCCAATCACCATCCGTGCGCGTGAACACGGTCGAGGCACCCTTGGCACTTTGTCCGGGCGCTCCGACAACCAAAGTGTTGCCGTCCTTCGACAGCGAGACGGCGTTGCCGAAGTACGCCTCTTCATAGGCGGTCTTCGCGCCGAACTCCGCGGTCTTGTTCCACGCAACATCGCCTTCGGTGCGCGTGTAGACGGTCACCAGACCCGCTTCGGCTTTTCCGTCGACTTCTGCATACGGCGTTCCAACGACCATCGTGAGGCCATCACCCGACACATCGACTGCTTGACCGGTGCGATCTGATCCTTGCCCCCCGGTCCTCGTGAGTGTGACGCGCTCGGTGAGCGGTGTGCACGCGCCGAGCGCAAGTGCACCGACGAGTCCGATGACGCCGGCCATCCGGCGCCGAGAGGGACGAAAAGTTAGGTGAGTCATGACGTGAGACAGTACCCCCGCTGCGCGTACGGGATGGTTTTCGTCAGGTCATGGGTCTCCCGCAACGAGAAGGGGCCCGGGTTCCTTTCGAACCCGGGCCCCACACTCGATTACTGCCGAGAATCAGCGGCGCACGGTCTGAATGAACAACGTGCGCGACAGGGTCTTGAGGTAACGCGATTTGACGGTCACCTTGCATTGGGTGCCGGCAACTTTGGCGTAGAGACGACCATCAACGATCTTGCAGTTGGCCTTGGCGGCTTTTCCACGCAGACGCATGCTCGTTGTCTCGCCGATACCGGTTGCAATTCCCTGCCACGCAGCCAGCGTGCTTGCCTTCGGTCCGCTGCCCAGCGAGACCTTCGGCTGCAGACCGAACTTCTCCGTCTTTGCCTCTGCGCTCGCGCCGACGATGTTCACCGCGACGACCGAGAACGTGTACGACCTCTTGGCGCGAAGTCCCTTGATCAGACAGGACAACTCGGTGGTGGTCACACACTTCTGACCACCGGGCGTTGCCGTCACTTCGTAGGACTGAACCGCTTGACCACCGTTCGAGACCGGGGCGCTCCACGAAACCGTTGCGCGCTTCCAGCTCGGAATCACCTTGACGTCGCGGGGTGCGCTGGGTACGGCGCCGAAGCTGGTTCGTCCTGCATCACCGTTGCCGCCACCCGTGGGTGCCACCACGACAACGCCCGCCTTGGGGGTCACTGCCGTCGATGCGTCAGACGCCGTACCGACGCCTGCCCCGTTGGTTGGCGTGACGACGAACGTATAGGCAGTGTCATTCGAGAGACCGGACACGATGCACGAAGTCGAAGCCGAACTGCAGGTGAATGATCCCGGTGTCGAAACAACCGTGTATGTCGGAGCAAGGCCACCGTTGTCGGCCGGAGCCGTCCACTCGACCAGAACCGATGCGTCGCCCACGGTTCCCTTGACGGCGGTCGGCTTGCCCGGCTTGGTGAAGAGATCGAACGTGCGAACAAGTCCTGATTGGTTGGTCGCAAACGGTGCGCCCGCCGCCATCACTTGTCCGTCTCCGGCAATTGCCACGGCGTATCCGAGGCCCGCATTCTCACTGTCCGATGCCTGGAACTTGTACTTCTTGGCCTCGTATTTCGTGCCGTTGTAAACCCACAGCGATGCAAGGCCGTCGAAGGACAGATATCCGTATGCGCCGGCGAAAACATGGCTTCCGTCGAAGTCAACGGCAACGCTGTATCCGGCCTGGGCACCTGCAGATGCGTACCCGATTCGCTGCCGCAGCGACCAAGCAGAACCATCCGATGAAAGATCCTGGTAAACGTTGACGACACCCGCGTCGAGGCTTCCGTTGAAATCCTCACCACGAGCACCGATTACCAGAACCTTGCCATTGCCGGAGAAGGCAACCGAGGTGCCGAATCGCGGAGTTGACGTGCCACCCGAAGTGGCATGGGCACTTTGGTCGAGCAGCGTCGCACTCGTTGCCCACTGTGCGTTCGCGAGTCGGTACATCGCCGACGCAACTCCGGAGCCCAGAAGTGCTCCCGCATAGTTGGGTGAGCCGACCACGACCGAAGTGCCGGCTTCGTTCATGTCCACCGCATAACCAAAGTGTTCATCCGCTTTGACTGCAGCAGTCTGACGAACCGTCGTGTACTTCTGATTCCACTGAGTTCCGTCGAATTCGAAGAAATAGACCTTGCCGACGTTGTTTCGACCGGCATCGTCCGCGTACGGAGCGCCAACGACGAGTCGCTGGCCGTCACCCGAGATCGCCACTGACGTTCCGAATTGATCGCTGGCGCTCGGTCCCTGCGTGGGCTTGACGAGATACGGATCGCTCCACTCGTCCCCGGAGCGGAAAAAGACCGCGGCCCGACCCCGAGACGATGAGTAGCCGGGAATTCCAACGACAAGGGTGTTGCCGTCCGACGACAGATCGACCGACTGACCGAAGAAGCGTTCGTAGTCAGCCGAGACCGGCGCGATGACCCGATCTTCCACCCAGTCAACTGACGTACTCGCACGGTTGAAGATGGTGACGTAACCCTTGTCGGAATATCCCGATGGCGAGCCGACTGCCATGGTCAAGCCGTCGCGTGCAATCGACACCGACGACCCACTTCGCGATGCCCCGGGGGGACCGAATCCCGTCAGCACCGCCCGATCAGTGAAGGGCTCACACGCAGTCAGCGCGGTCACACTCGCCAGAGCAACCAAACCGGCAATCGCGCGCACGGCGCGCCGCCGATGGAGAGAAGCGGGGAACAATTGCTTGCGAAACATGGGACTTTCCTTTCGTCACTTGGTGTGACTTTAGTTGTGGTTGATGCATGGCCCGACTGAACCGTGCCGATGCCGAACAGAGCCGCCGGACGCCCGCCTGTGGACACTTTTTTGGGCTTTGGTAGACATTCCCCATGCCCGTCCCCATGCCCGTCGCATTCATCGGCCATGGCAGCCCGATGAACACCCTGGAAAACAACGACTTCACCGCAGCGTGGGGCCAGTTCGGGGCATTGTTCGCCAACGCCGAACACTCCCGTGCCATGAACGATCTCGGCATCTACGCCACGCCGCGGGCCATCCTCTGCATCTCGGCCCATTGGGCCCCGACTCCGGCCGGGGCCACATTGGTGCAGGTCAGCGACAACCCCACGATGATCCACGACTACTCGGGCTTCCCACCCGAACTGTCGCGTTTTCGCTATCCCGTCGCCGGTGCACCCGGTGTGGCCCTGCGGGTCGCCGACCTGCTGCGCCCCATGTGCGCTCCGGCTCCCATCGCCCGCACCACCACGTGGGGCCTCGACCACGGTGCTTGGTCGGTGCTTGCGCACATCTTTCCGCATGCCAACGTTCCGGTGACCCAATTGTCGATCGACCTCACGCGACCTGCGGCCTGGCACCTCGAGGCCGGTCGAAGGCTGGCCGTCTTGCGACAAGAGGGCGTGATGATCCTCGGTAGCGGCAACATCGTGCACAACCTCGGCGCCATCGACTGGTCGGTCGATGCTCAGGCACACCCGGCCGGTGTGCGTTTCCACGACTACATCGTCGACGCAATCGAACGCGAGGACGTCGCAGCGATCGAGGCATGGCAGGAGCACCCCGACGCGCGTTATGCGGCACCGACACCGGAACACTTCCTTCCTCTTCTCTACGTGCTCGGCGCCCGGGCCAAGGGCGAGCGCGCCAAAACCATCACCGACGGCTACGTGTACTCGTCGTTGTCGATGTATTCCGTGCGGTTCGGCTGACCCCGCGGGGACGACGCCGACCGCCCCGCTCTAGGGTGGGCCCATGGAAATTGAGATGATCGTCGAAATCCCCCAGGGTTCACGCAACAAGTACGAGATGAACCACGACACGGGTGCCATCTGGCTCGACCGCACCCTTTTCACGGCCACGCAGTACCCGCTCGACTACGGCTTCTTCCCGCACACACTGGGCGAGGACGGGGATCCGCTCGACGCACTGATTCTCCTTCCACAACCCACTTTCCCGGGTTGTCACGTGTGGGCGCGTCCAATCGGTGTTTTCTGGATGAAGGACGAAAAAGGTCCCGACGCAAAGGTGTTGTGCGTACCCGCACACGATGCGCGGTACGAAAAGTTCAACGATCTGGGCGACGCCCCCGATTTCCTTCTTGCAGAGATCGCCAACTTCTTCGAGGTCTACAAGCTCATCGAACCCGGAAAAGACTCGACAATCGGGGGATGGGCCGGAGTGATCGAAGCCGAGAAGGAGATCACGGCGGCACTCGCCCGTTACACACACTGACCCGAAAGGACGGCGCCAATGGCTCTCGTCTCGTTTCAAGACCGCCGTTCGTTCGGCGAAGAACTCGATCGTCTCGTCAACGACGGTCGCCTCACACGGGCCGAGGCCGATGAACTCGAATGGGCACCGCGAATTTTCGTTCCCCTGCGGGAGGTGATCGGCTACCTCGGTGGTCTGGTGGTTCTCGTCGGTGTCATCTGGACCACCAGTGCCGCCCTCGAAGACGCGTCACCCATGTCAATCGCCGCATTGCTCTACATCGCCGGCGCCATCGTGTTGTCACTGGCGTTCTGGATGCAGATGCACTTCGGCCGAAAGGAAAACGTTCTCGGCAGGCGCGGCGGCGAGGTGATCGAGTTGCTCGGCAACACGGCATTGATCGCGGCAGTCGCAATCACGCTGAACGAACAGGGTTTCCGCGCCGAACACATCGCATTGTGGATTGCGGTTCCCGGCCTCGTCTGGTCGTTCGTCCGCCTCGAGCGGTCAATGTTCGCTTGCACCATCTCTGCCTGTGCGGCATGGATCGCAATCGTCGCCGCTTCGGTGTCGTTGCTCGATACCAGCGACACCTGGAGCGCCGTCATCTTCACCCTCGGCGGCTTCGTGTTGTTTTCCTTCAGCCTCTCCGAGCCACCGTTTTCTTTCGCGCCACACGCCGCGGGTGTGTTGATGATGATTTTCTCCTCGAATGGCATCAATGGCGCCGACCGCAGCGCATGGCTCACACTGTTCCCTCTTGCCGTCGCCGGGTTGCTGTTCCTCTACGGCGCCGCGGGCGCACGCATCGAGGTACTTCTGGTGTCGGGCGTTGCAGTCACGGTCGACGTCGGCATCATTGCGGCGCGCGCAATCGACAGCGATGTCGTCAGTGGTTTGGTTGTCACCGCAGTCGGCGCATTGATGCTGGCCGCCAGCGTTTACACGGTTACTTCTTCACGACAATCGTCACCGACTTCGTCGTCTTCGGCGTCGATCCGGACTTCGCCGTCGTGACGCTGAGCTGACAAGTTCCCGGTGACTTCGGCGCGGTGAGGCGCGTATTGGTCTCGTTCAGCTTGCAGCCGCCGCGCACTTTCCATGTGGCCTTGCCCTTCGAAGCGGGGCGAACGAAGGTCGTCGGCGAGGCAACTCGTCCGATCTTCAAGGAGACGACTGGTTTGGTTGCCGTCGCCACCGTGGCCGGCTGAGGTTCCTCGCCCTTCTTTGCAAGCGTGATTGTGTAGATCTCGGATGGGTCAAGACCACGAATGACACAATTGCCGATGTCCGATGTACACGAACGTCCACCTGGGTTTGCGGTTGCCGTCACGAACACGTTTCCAACCGATGCCGACAACGCCCACGCCACCGTCAACGACCGGTCTTCGACTGCAGTCACCGATGTGACTACCGGTTTGTCGGTGGTGATGGTCAGCCCACTGTCGGGCTGTGCGGCGACGCGATCAGTCGTCGGGGCCTTCGCCTCTTCAATGATTCGGGTCCTTGCCTGGTTGCGCGCATCTGCCTCGGCATTTCCCGACTTCTTCGCAACGTCTTCGGTGGGTGCCGGCGCATCGACCGCGGCATCGAGTACTCCCGCCGTGGTGTAGCGACGAACGAACAACATCGTGCCGTCAAGTGTCGCCACATACAGCCGGCCCTCGGCATCGGTTGCGAGTGCCGAGCCCCACACGTTTTCGATTTTCAGCAGACCCTTTGTGCCAAACATCGGATCAAGGTTGCCGTCCTGGGTGAACTTGCCGATCCAAATTCCACTTTCGTAGTTGTCTTCGTCGTCCGTCGTTTCGTAGCCCTTCGCAACAAAGAGGCTGCCGCGTGGATCAATCGCGTTGGACTCGTCCCACGCACCGGGGATGACGGAGGCGTCGGCCGTCGCCCACGCCTTGCCGACAGCCTGGCCTGCGGCATCGACCACCGACCATCGATACTTTCCGCTCATTCTCGCGCAGCCACCGAAGTCGGCATCGGTCGACCATTCCAGAGCGGCTTCAATCTGTGCCACCGACCCGGCCGAAGTCAAGGCGAGCTTTCTGACTCCGCACGCCGTTTCATCGTCTTGCGGAACGACGGTCTCCGCATATCCATTGGTACCGAACGTCGTGTCGATCGAGCCGTTCTCGGCATCAACCTTGTAGATGCGTCGCACACGATTGATGCCATTGTCGACCTCGGTGGCCATGCTGACATGGCGGTCCGACATTGGTTTGACAAATCGATTGTCGTCGAGCCACGAACTGATGCCGAGCGGCGGTCGCAGTGCGACGTCGGTTGCATTTCCGCCGATCGCCTGGATGCGCATCAATAGCTGCGACGACGTGGAGTGCAGCGCAAACACGCGCTGGGACCCCAACGGTGCCGGACGTGCAATTTCCTTCTCTACAAGAGTTTCAAACTCGCCGTTCCGTTCAACTTCGGAAAAGAGAATGGTGTCGAACTCGGAATCGAAGGATGGCGTGACTGATCCCTGGGGTGCCCCGGCAGCATCGAATGATGCGAGTGTGTACAGCGACGAATAGTCGTTGCTGCTGAAGTTTGAAATCATCACACGTACTTCTCCGTCATCGACGTTGATTGAGCTCACTCCCGGCCACCGCTCGGCCAGCTCACTACCGGGCGTCAGCTCGATGCTCGCGGTCGATGACGACAAGCCACAGGCGTCGAGTTTGAAACACACTCGGCTCTGGTACGCACCCGAGGCCGGATCAAAAAAGCTTCCGGCGACGAAAGGAAGTCCGGTTGACGATGGATCCTTGATCGGCAGATTGGGCTCCGAGGTCCTGCCGTCACCCACCCAACGCGGCATGCGAAGTTCGCGATAGCTGCCGAATTCACTGGACGCCGTCACGATCGTGTCCGACCTTGTGCCACCCCAGTAACCGTCGCCGACGGCAGTGCTGGTGACGTGAGCCGCAAGGCCCCCGCCGGCGGTCACGATCGCACTTCTCACGTCGATGTGTGACTGATAGGGCATCCATACGTATTCGAATGATCCCTGCTCCGCCATTGCGACGGTTCCGGTCGCAGTGTTGCGACCAAGACGTACGAATTGCAGGGCACGTTCCCAGTTCCTGTCTTTGGCATCGTCAGCCGTCACGCCGTCCAGCATCATCACCACTCCGATGCCCGATGCACCATCATCAAGGCCCGGATCGGCGAGTCTCACTCGGTCAAGAGTGAAGTTGTCCGGCACCGACACCGAAGCGCTGACATCGATCAGCCCCGATCCGTCACTGCCGACCAAGGGATCGGGCTTGCCATCGGGCGTGATGCCCATGACCACAGCGTGCTGCATGCCCTCTTCGTCGTATCGAATCCCCGACACCAACATCCGCGGCGAACCGTTCTCGTCGAAGCCACGGAATCCAAGGTCATTGATCGAACCGATTGGGAAGTTCGTGGTGAAAACCGTGCGCCCCGCATCTCCCATCGAAGTCATCAAACCACCGCTGCGCAGGTCGTAGTACTCGATGAACCCATTGTCACCGGGCTCGTCTTCCCAATTGAAGTAGTACGCCGCCAGGATGTCACGCGACACCATCGTCCACGATTCCGGCATCGGTGCCCAGGTTGGGCTCTTCGGTGGAACCTTGACGGTGACGACACCATCCGTGCCAAAGTTCGCCATCGGGTAATTCTTCGGATCATCCCCCGCGGTGTTGAATCCCTGCACCTTGAAGAAGGTTCCGTCGGCACCGTCAACGGTTCGCTGCACCGCAGTCACCACGAACACGTCCTGTTCGTTTCGAACCTTCTTGTCGTTCACTAGTTCGGTTCGGGCACGGCGAAAGACCCTGGTGCGGATGGTGGTCGAGATCGACTCAGCGACTTTCACCGAGGCGATACCCGAACCATCAGCGCCCCAGCCTCCCACCTTCACGTTGCGGTCACGATCGCCGTCATCGGCGGTGGTGTCCGATGTAGATGTGTCGGCCGTCGAGTTCTCAGTGATCGAGTTCCCGGTCGTCGACGAGTCGTCGCCACCACACGCCCCGACAATCAGCGAAGCCGCAACCACGAACCCGAACCACTTTGCCGACCGACGCATGTCGTACCCCTATCAGTTGAACTAAACCGTGGTTCAGACTACGCCCATAGCGAGGTGTCGTCCCGTCACGACGCCCCGCTGGTTAGCCTCGCTCGCATGTCGCTCAGGGGAAAGGCGTTCATCGCGGGGGTCTTCGAGCACCCGCTGCGCACCATTCCCGGCAAGTCCGTTGCACAAGTACACGCCGAAGTCGCCACAGGTGCCCTTGCCGATGCGGGCCTGTCCTTCGATGACGTCGATGGCTATTTCTGCGCGGGCGATGCTCCGGGTTTCGGTCCGTTGTCGATGGCCGAGTACATGGGCATCGCACCGACGCATGTCGACTCCACCGAAACGGGCGGCTCGTCGTATCTCATTCACGTGCAGCACGCTGCCGAGGCCATCGCGGCGGGCCACTGCAAGGTCGCTCTCATCACGCTCGCCGGCCTGCCCCGTTCATCGGGTGCAGGCATCGCCGGTGCCGGGCGGTTCGGCAACGCGCCTGAGGTTGCATTCGAGAACTACTTCGGCATGTCGATTGTGGCCGGTTATGCAATGGCCGCGCGGCGCCACATGCACGAGTTCGGCACAACCTCGGCACAACTTGCCGAAATCAAGGTCGCTGCATCGGTGCACGCCCAGCACAACCCCAATGCATTCCTGCGAGACGTTGTCAGCATCGACGACGTTCTGGCTTCGCGCATGGTGGCCGATCCACTGCACATGCTCGACTGCTGCGTGGTCACCGATGGCGGCGGTGCACTTGTCGTCGTTGCGCCCGAGGTCGCACGGTCGCTTGATCGCCACTGCATTCCGGTTCTCGGCACGGGTACCGGCGTGAAACACGTCGACAACGGTCGAATCGACCTCACCTACACCGCAGCCGCACAGTCGGGGCCACGTGCATTCGCCGAAGCCGGGGTGACTCCTGCAGACATCGACTACGCATCGATCTACGACAGTTTCACCATCACGGTTCTCTTGGCACTCGAAGACCTCGGCTTCTGTGCAAAGGGCGAGGGTGGCCGATTCGTTTCCGACGGGGCACTGCAGGCACCGTTCGGAAAGCTGCCGTTCAATACCGACGGTGGCGGTCTGTGCAACAACCACCCCAGCAATCGCGGTGGCATGACCAAGGTCATCGAGGCCGTGCGCCAGCTGCGCGGTGAAGCCCACCCTGCCGTTCAGGTGCCCGACTGCGAGATCGCCCTCGCCCACGGCACCGGCGGCAACCTCGCCACCCGCATGGGTTCGGCAACACTCGTTCTGGGACGCAGCCTGTGACCGCTCCGTTCCTGCCCCTCGCCGATCTCGAAACGAGCCACGAGAACCAGCCGTTCTGGGATGCCCTGCGTGAAGGCCGCGTGTCGTTGCCCTACTGCGCCGACTGCAGTGCGTTCGTCTGGTACCCCCGTGCGATCTGCCCAGGGTGTCACCGCGATGGCGTCGCCTGGCGCGATCTTCCCGGCACGGGGCGCGTGTATTCGTACAGCATCGTCGCCAAGGGCACGGGCCGTTGGAAAGAGTCCGGGCCGTACGTCGTTGCATACGTGCAACTCGACTCGGGACTCGACGGCGTCGAGGGTCCGCGTGTTCTCACCAACATCGTCGGCGACGACGTGCAACAAAAAGTAAAAGTCGATTCTCGTGTGCGTGCAATCGTTGATCGCGACGTGAAGCACGACGCGAAGAACGGCGACGTGGAGAGAATTCTTCTGCGATTCTCACTCGCATGACTTTTTGTTAAAAGCACGTCTCGAACGTGTTCCCACCTTTTTCGCAAAGGGTCGCGCACTTTAGATTCGGTCTTGTCGTCGATGCATCGACGATCCCCGACCACCACCCAATCCCAGGAGGAAATTTTGACCAAGCGTCGTTCATCCAAGTGGTTGGCACTGTCAGCAACCGTCGCCCTCGGCGTCGGCCTCGTCGCTTGTGGCGACGATGGCGGTTCCACCACCGAAGAGACCACCGCAGTCGCCGACACCACGGCCACCGCAGACACCACCGCGACAGCAGACACCACTGCAACCGCCGATACGACAGCAGCCGCGACAGACGTTGAAGTCGGCACTGCGTCGTGGGAAACCAACTTCACGCCGTGGGACGCAGCCGCCGAAGGCCGTTCGTGCCGCGCCGCCGAGGGTGAACCACTGAAGGCTGCATGGGTCTACGTCGGTCCGATCAACGACGGTGGCTGGACCACGGCCCACAACAAGGGACGCGAAGCCGTTCAGGCCGAGTTCGGCGAAGACATCATCACCACCTACAAGGAAAATGTTCCCGAAGGTGACCAGACCCTTCAGGTGATCGAAGACCTCATTGCCGACGGCAACACGATGATCTTCGGTACGTCGTTCGGTTTCCAGGACGCATTCGTTGCAGCCGCCGAGAAGCACCCGGATGTCTGCTTCGAATTCGCCACCGGTTACAAGAGCGCACCGAACCTGTCGCAGTTCACCGGCGCAGCCGAGGACGCTGCATGGTTGACGGGCATGGCTGCCGGTGCGGCATCGAAGACCGGCAAGCTCGGCCTTCTTGCGTCGTACCCGATTCCCGAAGTTCTCCGTGGTATCAACGCATGGACCCTCGGTGCCCGCGCGGTGAACCCGGATGCAACGGTCAAGCTCATCTGGACGAACACCTGGTTCGACCCGGCACTCGAGCGCAAGACCGCTGAAACGCTGATCGCCGATGGCGCCGACGTTGTCGGTGTGGTTGCGCAGGACTCACCCGCTTCGGGTGAAGCCGCCAACGAGGCCGGTGTCTTCTGGTCGGGCTACGACTCGGATCAAAGCGAAAACTTCCCCGAGGTGTGGCTGACCGCCGCCACCTACGACTGGTCGGTGTACGAGATCCCGCGCGTCAAGGCCGCCCTCGAGGGCACCTGGGTTGCGGGCAACTACTACGGCGACATGGCCGACGGCCACATCGTTCTCGCTCCGCTCGGCAAGAACGTCTCGGAAGAGACACGCGCGCTGATCGCAGAGAAGACCAAGGAAGTCGTTGGAAACTCGGGTGTCATGTTCAAGGGCCCGCTCAAGGACAACACCGGCAAGGAAATTCTCGCCGATGGCGTTCAGGCCACCTACGAACAGCTGATGGCAATGGACTACCTCGTCGAGGGCATCGACGGCAAGGTCGGATGACCTCGTAGACAAGGTCGGATGACGTTCGTCAACTGACAGAGAAGTTGGGGCGGGCCGCAAGGCCCGCCCCTTTTTCGTTCCTACGCACCCGCGACGCGGCGACCGGCAACCCACACCGACGTGATGTCGAACGGACCGGCCAAGCGCACGATCTTTTCGAAGAGACGTGCCTCGTTGTCGATGCCGTCCCAGTAGTGCAAACCCGATTCCCCCGAGTCGGCATTCACCACGATTGCGTCGAAGGCCCGACCGGGTTCGATCAACCCCACGGGAATGCCCAACATGTTCGCTCCACCCAATGTGGCGGCATGGAACGCAGCGACCACATCGACACGCGAGTGCGCAACGCCGCGCTCACCCGCATCGCGTGAACCGTCGACGCCGTCTTCGAGCATGCGTGACGCCGTGACTGCGTGCTGGCACTGCGGCAACAAGCCCGGCAGGGGACCGCCCGACACGTCGGAGCCCAAACCAACGTGCACACCGCGCTCCTGTGCACGACGCAGAGGAAACACCGCATTGGCGAAATACGAATTCGACAACGGACAGTGCGCCACACCTGCACCTGCCGCACGGATGATGTCGAGATCGTCGTCGCACAGGTGATCGCCGTGTGCCAACACCGTGCCGCGTCGCACCAAGCCGAATTCGGCCAGCATCTCGGCGTCGCGCTTCCCGTAACGATCAAGGACGTAGCCGTGTTCCCAATCGGACTCCGAACAGTGCGTTTGCACCAGTGCGCCGCTGCGCGCAGCCAACTCGCCGAGACCCACCAGCAGTTCGTGCGAACACGCAGGAATGAACCGCGGCGTAATGATGGGCTGCACAAGCGGGCTGTCCATCAACCGAAT
>CAZVPL010000056.1:0-13367 GCA_964629075.1 uncultured Bifidobacterium sp.
TCGAGCGGGTGCTCGGCATACCCGCCGATCAGATCCTGCGCATCTCGGCCAAGACAGGCGAGGGTGTACCCGACCTCCTCGATGCGATCGTCGAGCGCATTCCCGCTCCGAAGGGCGACCCCGACCTGCCGTTGCAGGCGCTCATCTTCGACAGTCAGTTCGACCAGTACCGCGGAGTCGTGAGCTCGGTGCGCGTCATGAACGGTGTGCTCGACTCGCGCAGCAAGTTGATGTTCATGCAGGCGGGTGCGACGCACGAAGCAATCGAGATCGGCGTGCGTCGTCCGGTCAACACCCCCGTCGACTCTCTCGGACCCGGGGAAGTGGGCTACCTGATCGCGGGAATCAAAGACGTTGCCGAAGCGCGAAGCGGTGAAACCGTCACCAAGGCCGACCGACCCGCGACCGACCCGTTGCCGGGCTACCGCGATCCGAAGCCGATGGTCTTTTGCGGTTTGTACCCGATCGACGGCGACGACTTCGAGAACCTGCGCGACAGCCTGCAGAAACTGAAGCTGAACGATGCGTCGGTCACCTACGAACCCGAAAGCTCGGGCGCACTCGGTTTCGGGTTCCGTTGTGGTTTCCTCGGTCTTCTCCACATGGAGATCGTGAAAGAGCGTCTCGAGCGCGAATTCAACCTCGCTCTCATCGCCACGGCCCCCTCGGTCGAGTACCGCGTGCACAGGACGAACGGCGAAGTGCAATTGGTTGACACGCCCATGTCACTTCCGGCCACCCAGCAGATCGCGTTCATCGAAGAGCCCTACTTCAAGGTCGGAATCGTCACGCCAAAGGACTACACCGGCACTCTCATGGACCTGTGCCAGACGCGACGTGGCGAGCTGCAGAAGATCGAGTACCTGTCGCCCGAACGAGTCGAGCTGATCTACTCCATTCCGCTCGCCGAAGTGGTTGTCGACTTCTTCGACCAGATGAAGAGCCGCTCGCAGGGCTACGCCAGCCTCGACTACGAACTCGAGGGCTACCGCGAGTCGAATCTCGTGCGAGTCGACCTGTTGCTGAACGGCCAGGCGGCCGATGCTTTCAGCACCATCGTCCATCGTGACCGTGCCTTCGACTACGGCCGCAAGATGTGCGAGAAGCTGAAGGAACTGATTCCGCGGCAGATGTTCGACATTCCGATTCAGGCTGCAATCGGCGGCAAGGTTCTCGCGCGCGAAACCGTGAAGGCCAAGCGCAAGGACGTTCTTGCCAAGTGCTACGGCGGTGACATCACCCGAAAGCGCAAACTGCTGGAGAAGCAGAAAGAGGGCAAGAAGAAGATGAAGTCGATCGGTCGTGTCGAAGTACCGGGAGACGTCTTCATCTCGGCCCTGAAACTCGACGACTGACCCGCGATGCCTTCAGCCTTTCGGTCGCTGCGCAATCGCAATGCGAAGTACTTCTTCGCGGGCGTGCTCGGCAGCAACGTCGGCACGTGGATGCAATTCACCGCGTCGGCGTTCCTGCTCTACCGGCTCACCGGAAAGGCCACCGACCTCGGCTTGAACGTCATGTTCCAGTTCCTGCCGATGCTTCTTCTCGGCGCGTGGGCAGGAGCAATTGCCGATCGCCACAACCGTCGTCGGATGACGCTCATCACGCAGACCGCGCTCGCACTCCAGTCGCTTGCGCTCGGAGTTCTTGATCTGACGGGTCACATCAACATCGGGATGGTGTACGTCCTCAGTCTCGTTCTCGGAGTCGTCAACGCCTTCGACAACCCGGCGCGGCGCGGCTTGGTCACCGAACTGGTCGATGTCGAAGACATCCCGAACGCCGTCGCGCTGAACACGGCCGTCATGACAGGGTCGCGCATCTTCGGTCCCGCACTCGCCGCGGCACTTGTCGGACCGCTCGGTACCGGTTGGCTTTTCATCATCAACGGTCTCTCCTTTGCGGCGATTCTCCTCAGCATCGTTGTCATGGACATCTCGTCGCTGAGGGTGGCCCCACCGGCTCGACGCGGTGGCAAACCCGTGCGCGAGGCGATGACGTTCATTCGCGACGACCATGTTCTGCGACCGCTCTTCATCGTGTTGGTCATCGTCAGCACGTTTGCGTTCAACTACAGCGTCGTGCTGCCGAAGCTGGCCGACTCGCGGTGGGGAAGTGCGAACTCGTTTGGTTGGCTGCTGGCGGTGGTCAGTGTGGGCAGTCTCATCGGCAGTCTTCTCACTGCGGGGCGCGAGACCGTGTCGTTGCAGTGGTTCAACTCGAGCGTGTTCATTCTGGCGATCAGCAACATCGCGCTTGCCTGGGCCCCGAATCTTGCCTTGGCGTTCGTCTTTTCGGTTCCCCTCGGCATCGGTGGTGCCGGATTCATCGCCAGCGTGAATTCCATCTCGCAGGTCATGTCGCCACCCGACATGCGCGGCCGCCTGCTTGCGCTCGGCGCCGTCGCGTTCCTCGGCTCGACACCCGTCGGCGGTCCCGTCACGGGTTGGATAGCCGACCACGTGAGTCCCGAATGGTCCCTCGGATACGGCGGCGTCATCGCGCTTCTTTGTTGCGCTTGGATGGCATCGGTGATGAAGCGTCAGCCACAATCGGTCGCATGACGAGCGTCATGTGGTTTCGCCGCGACCTGCGCGGCCACGACAACGAGGCATTGGCCGCCGCATGCGCCGAAGGGCCGTGCGTGCCGTTGTTCGTCCTCGACCCGAAGTTTCTCTCACGTGCCGGTGACGCGCGGTTGTGGTTCTTGTTCGGAGCCCTCGAATCGTTGAACGAAACCCTTGGTGGTTCGCTCGTCATCCGTACGGGTGATCCCGTCGAAGTCGTGCCTGCGGTTGCGCGCGAAGCGTCCGCCGAGACGGTTTTCGTCGCGAAAGACTTCGCGCCGTACGGACGTCAGCGTGACATGGCGGTCGCCACCGCACTGAAGGCTGCGGGTGCCCGCCTGCGCGGGGTCGGGAGCCCTTATGCGGTCGAACCCGGCACGGTGACGAAAGACGACGGCACGCCTTATGCGGTGTTCACGCCGTTCTACAAACGTTGGTCACCCGTGCTCACGCCGTTGGAAGAGAGCGACCCGGTGCACAGCCTCCTCGTTGCGCCCGGCGCGGTGGGCGGGGAAGAAGTTCCACCTCGGCCCCGCATCGATGCCGCACTGCCGACACCCAGCGAGGGCGCCGCCCACGAGCGTTGGGAATGGTTCTGCGACAATGCCCTGAACGGCTATTACGACGACCGCAATGCCCCCGGTGTCGACGGCACCTCGAAGTTGTCGACGTACCTTCGTTTCGGCCTGTTGCACCCGAAGCAGTTGATCGCCGACCTGGTGATCGACGGCACAAAGGCCACGAAGGGTCACGAGCATTTTCGGTCCGAGCTGTGTTGGCGTGAGTTCTACGCCGATGTTCTGTTCCACCAACCGCTCAGCGCATGGCAGAACCTGCAGAAGAAGATGGAGGCGATGCGTCTCGACACCGACAAGCGCGCGGAAGCACGCTTCGAAAAGTGGTGCGCGGGAGAAACCGGCTATCCGATCGTCGACGCAGGCATGAGGCAGCTTCTTCGTACGGGCTGGATGCACAATCGCGTACGCATGATCACCGCCAGTTTTCTGGTGAAGGACCTGCATCTGCCCTGGCAGTGGGGGGCGCGTCATTTCATGCGCCATTTGGTCGACGGTGATATTGCATCGAACAATCACGGATGGCAGTGGACGGCAGGCACCGGAACCGATGCGGCCCCGTACTTCCGTATCTTCAATCCGCAGAGCCAATCCGAGAAGTTCGATCCGGACGGCAGCTACATCCGCGAGTTCGTTCCCGAACTCGCGCAGTGTCCGACCTCACAAATCCACCAGCCCGGAGCGGGCGGTTTCGCGGGATATTCGGCACCGATGGTCGATCATTCGGTTGAACGCGAAGAGAGCCTCGCGCGCTACAAGGCGGTATCCGGGAAGTAACCTGAGACGCGAAATGCTGGACGAGCGCAAGACCGCAATTCTCCGTGCAGTCGTGCAGGAGTACATCGCAACCGGCCAACCCGTCGGTTCCGCCCACGTCGCGGCGATCGCGGGTGTCAAGGTGTCTCCGGCCACCGTGCGCAACGACATGGCCTTGCTCGAACAAGAGGGCTATCTGGTTCAGCCCCACACGTCAGCCGGCCGAATTCCCACCGACAAGGGGTACCGGTTCTTCGTCGATGCGCTCGAGCCTGCCGGTCAGCCGAACAAGGTGACAGCCGAACGGGTCGGGTCGTTCTTCAACCATGCGACCGGACGCATGGAAGAACTGTTGCAGCGCACCTCGGGCCTGCTCACCGACATGACCAACTACGCGGCCCTCGTGATGGGCCCAAGTGCCGAGGTGGCAACGGTGCGCAGCGTGCAGGTGGTGCGTTTGTCGCCTCGTCTTGCCACGGTTGTCGCGGTGTTGTCGAACGGGGTGGTGCAAAGTGAATCCGTCGACATCGACGAAGCCGTTTCCGATGCTCAGGTCGCCGCGGCCAGTGCACACCTCAATGCCGCCGCATACGGTCACGTCTTCAGCCAGGTGCACCTTGCGCCAACCGGCGACGGGGGAGTCGACAAGGTCTGCGTCGACGCGCTCACATCGCTTCGTCCGCACCAGACCGACGCCAACGTGATCGTCGGCGGCGCGGCGGCCATGGCCCAGGCGTTCGACGCGGTCGATGTCGTGCGTTCCGTTCTCACCGCGCTCGAACAGCAGTACGTCGTCGTCTCGCTGGTGAAAGACGTTGTTGACAGAGGACTCACGGTGGCCATCGGCAGCGAACACGGAATCGAACCGTTGTCCGCGTGCTCGGTGGTCATCGCACCCGTCATCGCAGAGGGTGAAAAGCTCGGCACGGTCGGCGTGCTCGGGCCCACGCGAATGAACTACCCGCAGGCGCTCGCCACCGTCGAGGCGGTGAGCACGCAACTCGGTCGTCGCCTGAGCGAGGGCGGGCAGGGTTGATCCCCGGGGTCGATGCGTATGGCCGACTTCTACGACATCCTCGGTGTTCCCCGCGGCGCATCCGCCGACGAAGTGAAGCGCGCGTACCGCAAGCGTGCGCGTGAACTGCATCCCGATGCCAATCCCGACGACCCTGCCGCCGAGGACAAGTTCAAGGAACTGAGTCGCGCCTACGAGGTGTTGTCCGACCCGCAGCAACGAGCCAACTACGACCGGTTCGGCGAGGCGGGTGTCGGTGGTGCAGCGTCGGGCGACCCGTTCTCGGGCGGCGGTCTCGGCGACATCTTCGAGGCATTCTTCGGGGGCAACTCACCGTTCGGCGGGGGTTTTGGCGGACGAACGCAGGCCGGACCCCCACGTGGTCAGGACATCGAAACCATCGCCGACATCTCGTTCGAAAACGCCGTCTTCGGCGGCACCGTGCCGGTCACGGTCAAGACCGCGCTGCGATGCGACGACTGCGGGGGAACCGGCGCCGGGGCGGGAACCAAACCCGTCATGTGCGTCGACTGCGACGGATCGGGTCAGGTGCGCCGTGTACGACAGAGCCTGCTCGGTCAAATGGTCACCTCCAGCCCCTGCCAGCGTTGTGGTGGCGTCGGCCAGGTTGTGGCCACTCCGTGCGGAACCTGCCGCGGCGACGGGCGCATCATCGACAACGCCAGCTACCAAATCGACGTGCCGGCGGGCGTCGACACCGGCGCAACGCTGCGATTGACGGGTCGCGGGGCCGTTGGTCCGCGTGGTGGTTCACAGGGCGACCTCTACGTTCACGTACGTGTCACGCCCCACCCCACGCTGCAGCGCGACGATTACGACCTCGTTTATGTGCTCGGCCTGGGTATTGCCCAGGCGGCGCTCGGAACCACGGCGTCGATCGACACGCTCGAGGGCGCCGAAGAACTTGCGGTTCCCGCGGGAACTCAGCATGGTCAAGAATTCACGCTACGCGGCAGGGGAGTACCGCACCTGAATGGCGGCGGACGTCGACGCGGCGACTTGCGCGTGATCGCCCGCATCGATGTGCCGACGAAACTCACCGATGACGAGGCCAAGTTGTTGCGCCAGTTCGCCGAACTCCGCGGTGACGCCGTGGCGTCCGCCGACAAGGGCCTGAAATCGCGCATCAAGTCGGCATTCTCGTGAATCCCGCGTTACGGAATTCGGCCGCACACGTCGTCGTCGACAATCTCGAGGCACCACTGCTCGACGACCCGGACGAGCACCACCTCTTTCGTGTGCTTCGCCTGCGCAGTGGCGCGGTCGTCACCGCAACCGATGGCCGCGGCGGGTGGCGCGAGTGCAGAGTGGATGCGGCGAACGGTCTCGTCGCCGTCGGCGCCCCGGTCTTTGAGCCGGCGCGAGCGGAGACGTTCGGTGTCGCCTTCGTTCCCGTGAAAGCCGAGAAACCCGAAGCGACGATTCGCCAGTTGGTCGAAGTCGGTGTGGACGAGATCATCGTCATTGCACCCACGAAGCGGTCGGTTGCAGGCACGCGCGACCGTCTGGTCGACCGTGCCGAGCGCATTGTGCGCGAGGCGTGCATGCAGAGCCGCCGTGTGTTCATCCCCGCGGTGCACCTCGGCGTGTCGCTCGACGAGGTGTGCGCGCGCCCGGGTGTCGCGCTTGCCGACCCGGAAGGTGCCGACCTTGAACACGGCCATCGACTGCTGATCGTCGGTCCCGAGGGTGGGTTCGACGCCGGCGAGGTGCCCGCTGCGGTTCCGCGTGTCGGCGTCGGCCCCGCCGTGCTGAGGGCCGAAACCGCCGCAGTGGTGGCAGGTGCGCGACTCGCTGCCCTCCACGCGTGAGAATGGACCCGATGGCGAACGACGATTCCTTCGACGAATCTCCGTACTCGCGGTTGGTCGGCGAGCGCCTGCGGGCAATCCGCAAGCAGAAGAAGTTGTCGCTCAACGAAGTCGAGGCCCAGACCGACGACGAGTTCCGCGCCTCGGTGTTGGGCGCCTACGAACGAGGTGAAAGAGTCATCTCGGTGCCCCGACTCGAGCGTCTTGCCCGCTTCTACGGCGTGTCGATCGATCAGCTGTTGCCGCGCGACCCTTTGACGGTCGAACGCAACCAACCCGGAGCCACCGGCCCGACGAAGATCCGCATCGACGTCGCCAAGCTGTCGACGTATCCCGAAGAAAAGTTCCGGATGCTCGAGCGCTTCCTGCGGATGATCCAGGTGCAGCGCCAGGACTTCAACGGCAAGGTCATCACCGTCCGGGCCCACGACACCCGCGCGATTGCCGTCATGCTCGACGTCCCCGTCGACGAGGTGGCAACACAGCTCGCACAGCTCGGCCTCATCTTCGTTCCGCCCACCGCATGACGACCCGGCAACCCGAATTCGGGGTCTACATCCACGTGCCGTTCTGTTCGCGTCGCTGCGACTACTGCGCCTTTGCCACGTGGGACGACAAGGCACCGGTCATCGACGACTACATGGATGCGCTCGCAACCGAAATTCGCCGTGCAGTCGACTCGGGGCTGCCCGGGGCGGTGTCGGTGTTCGTGGGCGGCGGCACACCGTCGCTCGTTCCGGCAGAAGCCCTTGCCCGGGTGATTTCGCTCGTGCCGCTCGTCGACGGCGCCGAGGTGACCGTCGAATGCAATCCCGACAACGTCACCGAATCGCTGCTGCGTGCCTACTGCGACGCCGGTGTGAACCGCATCAGCCTCGGAGTGCAGTCGATGGTGCCGCACGTTCTCGCTTCCCTCGGCCGCGAGCACAACCCCGACAACGTGACCGCCGCCGTCGATGCGATCCGCGCCGTCGGGCTACCGACGTTCAATCTCGACCTGATCTACGGCGCGCACGGCGAGAGCATCGGGGACTGGGAAACGACCGTGAACGCGGTACTCGCGCTCGACCCACCGCACGTCTCGGCGTACGCCCTCACTGTCGAAGCCGGCACGCCGCTCGCCGATGATGGTGGGCGCCACCCCGATGACGACGACCAGGCCGACAAGTATCCGATCGTCGATGCGATGCTCGAGAACGCGGGGCGCGCCAACTACGAGATCTCGAACTGGTCGCGACCAGATCACGAGAGTCGTCACAACCGTCTCTACTGGGCACAGTCCGACTACAGGGGGTTCGGCTGCGCCGCACACTCGCATGCCGCAGGCCGCCGCTGGTGGAACGTGCGGACTCCCGAGCGCTACGTCGAGCTCGTTCGGCGCGGCGACCCCGTCGAGGCCGCATTCGAAGAGTTGACCGCCGAGCAGATTGCAGCCGAGCGCGTACAACTCGCGATTCGTCGCCGCGAAGGAGTTGCCCGCAGCGACATTTCGTCGGCCAAGCAGGAAGAAATCGACGAGTTCGTGAACGACGGATTGCTGGTGGTGGAACACGACCGGGTGAAGCTGACACCGCGGGGGAGGCTCCTCGCCAATGCGATTACCCTTCGACTCACATGACGAATGCAATTTTTCTCGTCCGTCACGCCAAGGCCGGCAGTCGTGCGGCATGGGGCGAAGACGACGCGCTGCGTCCGCTCGTCGAGGAGGGACGCGAACAGGCCCGTGTCATCGCGGCACGTCTGGCGCCGCTGGAACCCGTTCGTCTCGTGAGTAGCCCGTACCTGCGCTGTCGTCAGACGCTCGAGCCGCTCGGCGAACTTCTGTCCGTCACGGTCGAGACGACGGACGCGCTGCGTGAAGGGGTCGACACCGACACCGCTCTCGCGTACCTCGAGAGCCTTGTAGACGGCACCGTGGCGTGCAGTCACGGCGACGTCATTCCCGCGGTCCTGAAGCGGCTCGAGTGGCACGGCCTCGACATCGTCGATTGGCCCGACACGCGCAAAGGCTCGGTGTGCCGACTCGAACGCCACGAAGGTCGCTTTGTCCGTGCCCATTTTTCGCCGCCGCCCCGCTGAACTTTCCGGACCTCCGCTATGCTTCACGATGCCTTTTAGGGCGCGTAGCTCAGTTGGTTAGAGCGCTACCATGACACGGTAGAGGTCCCGGGTTCGAGTCCCGTCGTGCCCACAAAACGCAGTAGGGGTACTGCGAGTGGGGGGAAACACCATGGGTACCGTTCCGGTTTCGTTGTCGAAAGAGCGCCTCGGCCTCGACCTCCACATGTACGAAGGCGACGGTCCGGTCGTCAGCGACACGTGGTCGTTCGGTGGGTGGAAGCTCTACTTCGTCCGCCTCGACGCCGGTCAAGTGTTGACGCTCGACGATGCGGGTGACATCTTCATCAAGGTCGTCATTGGTGCGCTCAGCTCACCTGCCCGCGTTCCTTACGTCGCGGCCCGCTCTCTCGCCGATACTCGTATCACCGAGAAGAAGATCGTGGCGGGCGCCGACGGTGCACTTGTCACCGTGCTCGTCAAGACTCCATCCGCACCCGAACGCGTCACTTCGATGAACGACATCGCCCTCGTGGGCCCGCACGACGACCGCCTCGGTTGGAGTTCGTTCGGCGAGCGTTTCGCGGCCTACACCGATTACTTCAACGGTCTCGATGCGGGCCTCACACCCGGGTTTCATCTTCTCGACTCCAAGGGTGAAGAGATCTGCTACCTCTACCTGTGGACCGCGGGCAAGGGTGTCGACCTGTCGACCCACAACCACGGTCGCCCACCCAGCCCCACCAGCCCGGCCTTCGCCGAGGTGCACTGGGTCGTGTCGAACGGCACCGGCAAGGGCGGCATGTACGAAACCGCCGAGCCGGGTGCTGCACATCGCGATCGTCTTCCCGTGCCCGAAGGTTTCGAACACGGACCCTTCTTCGAATTCGATGCGAGCGGGGCGCCGATCCTTCGCGAGAACGGCGCCGTCACGTATCCGTGGCATGGCTGGCAGGGCGGCGACGACGGTCAACCCGGCCAGGCCTACGACGTGGTGATCCCTTTCGAGATCACCGTGCCCTACGCCCGCGTCACCGCCTGACGTCAGGCGCCCAGAAGCGGGCGTAGTTCGACCTTGCGGTTGCAGGCGCACGAGCCGCGCGCCGCGAGTTCGCGCGCGGTTGCGATGTCTGCAGCCTCGATCAACCAGAAGCCGCTGACGTATTCGTTGTCCGCATTTGTCGTTGGTTCGTGGAGCGGGCCGTCGATCGTGATTCCCGCGCCGTTGCGGTTGTCGAAGCGGATGGCTTCATGCGGCGCCGACAGGCCGCCTGCAAAGATCCAGTGGCCGTTCGCCACGAGGCTCTCGTTGAACTCGTCGATCGCTGCGATTTCGTCGCCGCTACCGGTGTTGGTCGCTGTGTCGATGACCGAGATGAGGAACTTCACCGAGCGGCGTCTCCGAAGCGGTACTCGTGGGTGAGCACGTCGAGGCGCTTGGTGAGCTCGGCATCGAGCGGGGTCGACAATGCGGCGACGGCATCGGCAAGCTGCTCGGGCCTGCTGGCGCCGATGATCGGCGATGTGATGGTGCGGCGGGTGAACTGCCATGCGACGGCAAGTTGCGCCATGGTCATCCCGGCTTCCTTGGCGATCCCGCGGAGGGCGTCGATGGTTTCGAACATGCGGTCCTGCCAGTAGCGCTCTTGGTACCTGCCGGCGGTGCCGTCACCTTCGAGTGCGAAGCGTGTGCCCTCTGTTGGCGTGCCCGGGTTGTGCTTGCCGGTGAGAAAACCGCCGGCGAGCGGGTTGTAGGGAATGACCGCGATGTTTTCCTGCTCGCAGAGGGGGAGCAGCTCACGCTCGTTTTCACGGAAGAGCATGTTGTAGCGCGGCTGGATGCTGGCAAAGCGCGCCCAGTGGTTGACGTCGCTGCGGCCGAGTGCGGTGGCCAGTTGGTACGCGAGGTAGTTAGAGCATCCGATGTAGCGGACCTTGCCCGACTTCACCAGATCGTCGAGTGCCGCGAGCGACTCGTCGTGCGACACGCGCGGGTCGTAGAAGTGCAATTGGTAGAGGTCGATGTAGTCGGTCTGGAGGCGACGCAGGGATGCGTCGACTGCGCGCACGATGTTCTTGCGGCTGTTGCCCTGATCCCACGGGTTCGGCCCTGTGGGTGCGAAGCACTTGGTGGCGACGACGAAATTGTCGCGTTGGCCCTTCATCCATCGGCCGATGATGCTTTCGGTTTCACCATATGCGCCGGTCATGTTTCCGATGGGGTACACATCGGCGGTGTCGATGAAGGTGAAACCGTGGTCCTTTGCCTTGTCGAGGATCGCAACCGATTGTTCCTCGCTGCACTGGTGGCCGAAGGTCATGGTGCCGAGGCACAACTTCGACACCATCATGCCGGTGCGACCGAATCTCACGTGTTCCATTGCCGTGACCGTAGTCTGAAGCCCCGTGGCCGTTGTATTCGCACTTCTCACGGCCGTCGTCTACGGCATCGCCGACTATTCCGGTGGCCGTGGCAGCCGTCTCGCATCCTCGTTCACGGTGACGTTTGTCGGGCAGTGCGCGGGCTTCATCGGGGCGTTGCTGTTGGCGTTGTTCCTCGGAGACCCCATTCCGTCGGGTCACGATCTGTTGATCAGCGCGGCGGCGGGTGTCGCGGGCTCACTCGGACTGTTGGGTTTCTACCGAGCGATGGCATCGGGGTCGATGACAATCGTCGCACCGATCACCGCGTTGGTGGGAACGACCATTCCGGTGGTGTGGGGTCTCGTCGAAGGCGAACGACCGGGATTCGTCTCGTACGTCGGGATGATCGTTGCGGTGTTCGCCGTGGTTCTGGTGACCGATGCGCTTGGGGTGCAGGACAAACGAACTCCGGCGAACATCGTGGTTCTGGCGGTCATCGCAGGTGCGTGCTTTGCGACGATCTTCATTGCGTTCGACCACGTGTCGTCTGACGCGGGGCTGTGGCCGCTCGTCGCCTTGCGTTCCGTGAGTTTGCCGATCGTGTTTCTGGTGGTGCTGTCGACACGCCATCCACTGCGTACGAAGGGCGAGGCCACCCGGTGGGCGCTGACCAGTGGCATCCTCGATTCGGCAGCGAACGGCTTCTACCTGATCGCCGCGCGTCACGGGTTGTTGTCAGTGGTGGCCGTCATCGCGTCGTTGTATCCGGTCAGCACGCTGGTGTTGGCGACGTCGCTCGACAAAGAGAAGTTGCACCCCGCACAGTGGGTGGGAGTCGGCTTGGCGTTGATCGCGCTGGTGCTGGTCAGCGCTGGTTGACGCTGCTCAACGCTGGTTGATGCGGCGCGATTCCTTCGAGGCTGCAGCAAAGATTCCCTTGGCCATCAACGACAGTTCGGCCTTGCGTCGTCGCTCGTAGATCTCGGCGCGGATGCCGTGCACGTCGGGATCGTCGGGGGCGGCCCAACCGGCAAAGTCGGCGAGATGACAGGCGAGACGCATGTCGCCCTCTTCGGCGAGTTTCTGGGCGCGGCGCACCAGCACGTCGGCGCCGCCCGCGAGTGCGGCGACTTCGGCACCGACCGCCGCGTCCGGCGCGGGCTTCAGACGTGATGCAGCGCCGTCCCACCAGCCGCCGAACTGGCGCCACACGTTGTGCACGATGAACTCGGGTTCGTCGTACATCGGTCGCAGGTACGGCCGGCCGAGCGTCGCATCGGGAACCTTGACGGCGTGGATGATCGTGTCGAGTGTTTCGCCCTGGTTCATCATCTCCAACACTTCGCGAACGAGGTTCTCGAGCGCGGTTGCGATCTCGTCGAGAACGCGTGCGATGCGGACCTTGCCCTCGATCGGCAGTCCGTGGGCGGGGAGAAGAAGTTCGGGTTCCTGGGTGATCATGCGTCGCAGGGCGGCAGCCCATTCGATGGGCCAACGTTGCACCTTCTGCGGGTTGCCCGCATTGGGGAAGTTCCAGATGATGAAGTCACCCGTTGCGATCCACTTGCGGTCGGGGAAAAACGCCCACAGGTGGTCGTCGGTTTCGCCGCGCGCATGGTGGAACTCGACAACGTCGTCGCCGATTTTCATCGAGGTGAAGTCGCCGAGGCTTTCGTTCACATCGAGCACGCTGTCGTGGAGGAACGTCGGGTGTTTCTTGCCCACCTGCGACGTATCCGAGACGAGTCCGTAGCCGTGTTCCTCGCGCACTCCGCCGAACTGGCGGGCGTTGATGATGCGGTTCCAGTCGCTGGTGTCGCGGTAGCGGGTGAATCGGCGCTCCACGTTCTCGTGGCCGATCACGCGGATGTTCTTGCCCTGTGCGCCGAGCGTGGCCGCGATGGGCCCGCTACCGCCGACGTGGTCGACGTGGCCGTGGGTGTAGACGATGGCGTGCAGTGGGGCATCGGTCCACGTGCGAATCTGGTCGGCAACCTTCTGGCCGTTGTCGTAGGTGCCGGTGTCGAAGATGACGAGACCCTCGGGGCTGTCCCATGTGACGGCGTGACTGAACGACTCGACAATGGCCAAGTCGGGTGCCAATTCGGAGATCTCGTTGATGATCCGGTTGACCGGTTGGTCGACGACACCGGAGTCGATGATCTTCGTGGAGAGTGAAGGCAGGTCGGCCATGTGCCGA
>CAZVPL010000057.1:0-13346 GCA_964629075.1 uncultured Bifidobacterium sp.
ATCGCCGGCGCGGATGTACTCCTTGCAGGTCTCGACCATCGCCTTGAAGGCGTCGGCCCGCTGACGGAGGCTGGGTGTCACGCGTGCGTTGACGATGAGAACATCGCCTGCTGCGGTTCCGCCGTTCTCTGCCGCGATGCGGTCGATCACGTACTGTCCGACGCGGGCTGCGCTCTGGAATTCGAGACCCGTGATCGAGTACGAACCGGTGCGCTGTCCACCCCACACGGTGACAACCGGGCGACCTGCATCGCCGGCTGCCTTCAGTGCGGCATCAAGTGAGCCGTTGCCGATGTCGTTCGCAACGTTGTAGATGGCATCGACGCCGGCGTTGTTCGCCTGCTCGAAGGCCTGCACGGCCTCAGTGCCACCCTTGGCATCGAAAACCTGCGTGGATCCACCGTTGGCTTCGACACACTCGACGACTCCGGCTTGGAGTCGATCGACGGGCTCGAGACCCGGTGCGAGCGAGATGATTCCAACTGCCTTGCCGCTGAGGGCCGACAGGTCGGCTCCGGCGGCTTCCGCGGGTGCGGCTTCTTCCGCTGCAACCGTGTCTTCGGTGGCTGCTTCTTCGGCGGTTGCTTCTTCGGCGACCGCCGTCGTGTCGGCAGTTGCGGTATCAGTGCTGTCGCTGTCGTCGCCACAGGCTGCGAGAGCGCCTGCGGTGGCGAGAACGACCGCAAGCGCAACGGCCTTGCTCTTCATTCTCTTCACTGTTCCCCCCTTTTGGGATTGGTTGTGGTGTTTGTTGGGTTGTTGCGGCTTTCACCGCGTTCTTTCCTCAGTTGTCGGCCGTGTATTGACCGACGAGATGAGGAAGAGATTTTCTTTCGGGACAATGACCGGAGAAGCCGGATGAGTTGGCTGATCGACGGTGATGCTGCATGATTCAGACCGTCGCATCATCGTGGCCGTAACACCCGCGGAGAATGTCGGCCTCGGTGACCGGTTGTTCAAGCTGACCGACGACCTTGCCTTCGCGCAGCACGACGACGCGGTGTGCAACCTGGGCCACTTCGTCGAGGTCGGATGACGCAATGATGACCGCCACGCCTTCGGCGGCGAGCTCTGCGACTTGCCGCAAAATTTCACCGCGGGCACCGACGTCGACACCCTTTGTTGGTTCGTCGAGCAGCAGCACCTTCGTGTCTCGCCCCACGAGCCACCGCGCCAGGAGAACCTTTTGCTGGTTGCCACCGGACAGCTGGCCGATTCGCTGGTCGTGGCCGGTCGTAACGACGCGCAAGCGTTCGATCTGACGGTTCGTTTGGTCGATTTCCTGTCCCCGATTGGGGAGAGGCAGACGAGGATGACGTCTGAACTGACGCAGGTGGGCGAGCACTGTGTTCTCGCGAATTGTGCGCATCGGATAGATGCCGGTTGACCGTCGATCTTCGGGAATGAGAGCGAGTCCGTTGCGAATTGCATCGGCAGGCGAGCGGAACGAGACCTCTTTGCCGCTCAGGGTGATGGTGCCGGCCGTGGGTTTCAGTTGTCCGAAGATGTTGAGAAGAATCGACGTGCGCCCCGACCCAACAAGTCCGCCGAGGCCGAGAATCTCGCCCGGTCGCACTTCAAAAGACACGTCTTTCAACGGTCCGCCCTCGAGTCCCTTGACCGACAGCACAGGCGCTGCTTCGGTGCGCGCCGTGCTTGTGGTCACCTTCACGTTGTCGACCGACTTGCCTGTGATCGCCTCGATCAGACGGTCACGCGTCAAATCCTTGCGGTCGATTTCGCCGACCGTCTCGCCGTCCTTCATGACCGTGACGCGGTCGGTGATTTCGAGCACTTCGCCCAATCGGTGCGAAACGAACAACACCGCGACCCCGCGCTCTTTGAGGCGACGTGCAGCGGCGAAGACCTTCACGACTTCGCTGTCGGCGAGTGCGACGGTTGGCTCGTCCATCACCACGAGCTGCGGTTGACCGGCACAGGCGCGGGCGATTGACACCATCCAGCGTTCCGCGACCGTCAATGATTTCACGGGTGCGGATGGATCTACGTCGACAAAATCCGCGAGGATTCGACGGGACTCTTCGGTGAGAGCGGTCCAGTCGATGCGCAGACCGCGTCGGGGCAGCTCTTTGCCGAGAAACAGATTCTCTGCGACGCTCAACCGTTCAACGAGGGCGGCGTCTTGGTGGATGAAGTGCAGTTCCAGGCGGCTCGCCTCGCGCTCGCTCAGCAACTCGACGGGTTGTCCGTCGACGAGAATCGTGCCGTTGTCTCGCAGTTGCGCGCCCGCGAGGATCTTGATGAGCGTCGACTTGCCCGCACCGTTTTCGCCCACGAGCCCGTGAATCTCGCCGGGTCGAATTTTGATCCAGGCATTGCTCAGCGCTTGGACGCCGGGAAACCGCTTCGACAGTCCTGAAATCTCGACGATGAACGCTGGCGTGTCAGCCATCCGCGAACCCCCCTTCGGCGAACGACACCACCATAGTTAACCCAACGGTGGGTTGACTACCCCCCAAATTTGGGCGATACTGGAAGGACTCGGAGGGGGACTCATGGGTTCAGCAGTGGCGAAAATCCGCTCTGCCGTCGGCGGGATCATTCCCGGCCGAAGGGAGGCCGGAGGCGGCGCAGGGACGGCGTCGGGATCAAAGGGGATGGCCTTCGCGGCGCGTTACGGAACGATCGTCTTCCTTCTCGTTCTCGTCGTCGTATTCACGATCCTCTGCGAGATTCGCCTGGGTGAGCAGCGGTTCCTGTCGGGCAACAACCTCACGTTGCTTCTGCGCCAATCCGCCGTTCTTGCGATTCTGGCCAGTGGTCTCACGATCGCCCTGATCCTTGGTGAGTTCGACCTTTCCATCGCCGCAGCACTCACACTCGGCGGTGGCATCTTCGCCCTCTTCTTGAGCGGCCAGTACGTCGTGACATGGCCGACCATCCCGTTCACCGACATCGGTGGAGGGGCCGTCGTGCCGGCCGACTGGCAGGACACATTCCTCTTCGCTTTGATCGCTGCTGCATTCTTCGGTCTTCTCGCGGGTGTCATCAACGGCATTGTCGTGTCGTATTTCGGTGTCAGCGCCTTCATTGGCACGCTCGGTCTCGCCGGGATCATCGAG
Organism: uncultured Bifidobacterium sp.; assembly: GCA_964629075.1. Classification (GTDB taxonomy): domain Bacteria; phylum Actinomycetota; class Acidimicrobiia; order Acidimicrobiales; family Ilumatobacteraceae; genus F1-20-MAGs119. Next base: position 3,084 of record CAZVPL010000057.1, read on the forward strand.
GGTTACCTGATTCGTCTCACTGATGGTCGGTCGGTCGCGCTACCGAAGAACGTCACGGACACCGCGCAAGGAACCCTCTTCGGGTGGAAGGCGCCCGAGAGTTGGGGCTGGGATCTGACCGTCGGCGGTCGTACCTTCAATCTCAATCTCGGCGGCCTGAGCTTGCCCATCATCGCCGTGACCGCGGCGATCATTCTGTTCGGAATCTCGTTCTTCCTGCGCCAAACCGAGGCGGGTCGCCGCATGGATGCCGTCGGTGGCAACCCCGAGGCATCGCGCCTGGCGGGCATCGACGTGAAGCGTTATCGACTTGCGGCCTTCATGATGTGTGCGGTCATTGCGGCGATCGCCGGAGTCGTGCTTGCCGCTGGTCGAACCGGTTCAGCCGTCACATTGGTCGGAAACCAAGGGTCGTACCTTCTCCAGGCCTACACCGCATGCTTCCTCGGGGCCGTGACGTTGCGTGAGGGCGAATTCCACGTCCTCGGAACGGCCATCGGGGTTCTGCTGATGACGGTCACTTTCTCCGGTCTCATCATTCTCGGTGTGCCGGGTTATGCGCAGACAATCGCCAACGGCGTGATCCTGATCGCCGCCCTGACATTCGCGGGTCTTGCCCGCAGGGCGGCCAGGCGAACGTAGGTGACACCTTGGCGCCGGGTGTCGCCTGACAACCGGTGGTGCGGCGCCACCAACCACAACAACAGGGGGAGTCGGATTCGGATGACCCAAGGAGGAAAAATGAGAAAGACCAAGAAGGCACTCGTGGTGCTTCCGCTCGTCGCCATGACGCTGCTCTCAGCCTGTGGGGACGACAGTGGGGACTCCACGGCCGACACAACTGCTACTGCAGAAACGACGGCAACCGCCGACACGACGGCCGCAACCGAAGAAACGACCGCGCCCGCCGACACAACTGCTGCTGCCGCATCTGATTCGTCGAAGGGCGACATCCCCGAAGGTGGCGTTGAAGTCACCATCGCGGGTGACGTCACGACCTGGTCCGGCAAGAAGGTCGGCATCGCCAACCTCGCACCGGTGCCAGGCGCCGAGCGCTGGTCGAAGCCACTTCAGGCTTGCATCGAAAAGAACGGTGGCACCGTCGACTATCAGGACGTCGGTGGAGACCCGACCAAGTTGCCCGCACTCCTCGAGGGTTGGGCAAGCGCCAAGGTCGACGCTGTGTTCAACATCGGTATCGACATGACCGGCCAGGAATCGCTGATCGCCGCGTTCACCGAGGCGAAGACTCCGGTCGTCATTTGGGGCGCCGGTAATCCTGAAGGTGTCGTTGCACTCGACGCGAACCAGGAAGAAGACGGTCGCATCATCGGTCGTTACCTCGTCGAGAAGCTGGGCTCCGGCCAGGTCATCCTCGTCAATGCGAACAACCCTGCTCTCCAGAGCCGCGAAAAGGGCCTGAAGGAAGTCCTCGATGCCGCGGGTCTCGAACTCATCGTCGTTGGTGAAGCTCTTGGCTTCTCCGCCGAGTCGGCACAGAAGTCCGTTGAGGCCGCCCTCCAGGCGAACCCCGAAGCAAAGGCCGTCGTTGGTGGCTTCGGTTCGCTCGGCGTGGGTGCTGCCGCAGCGGTGACCGCAGCGGGTAGCTCGGCCATCGTCGTTTCGATGAACGGCGACCCCGAGGAGTACGCAGCGATCCGTGAGGGTGGCCCATTCGTCGCAACCGTGGCCGACGGCCATGAGTTCGGCGGTGAGGCTGCTTGCCAGATCGCGGCCGACATGATCGCAGGCAACGCTGCACCCGGCACCGCCGGCAAGCAGATCCTTGCGACCTCGGTGCTCGTGACCGCCGACAACGTGCCCGCCGAGGGCTCGTCGGAGGCCACGCCGCGCAAGTTCTACCAGCTTCCCTGATCCCCGGGTGGTGGTGACGGTGTGGGTCGGCGCTGCCGACCCACACCGGACACACCCCAGCCCCGGGTTCAGGACCCGATCGTCATGACTCCGAGGGAGAAGGTCAAGGGAGAAGCGTGGATCAGGCGCGTCAAGTAGCTGTCGTCACGGGAGCCGGTCGCATGCGCGGCATCGGTCGTGCATGCGCGCTGCGTCTTGCACGCGACGGGTACTTCGTTGTCGTCCACGGACGAACCAATTCACCTGCCTCGATGACAGAGAAAGAGCGCGAAGCCGGTTGGCTCGGAGCGCAATCGGTGGCGGACGAAGTTGTGTCACACGGGGGCGGCGCGGCGGCCATCGTTGGCGATCTGCGTGACAAAACCGTGATCGAGGCAATTGCCGTCGCGTCCGAGCGTTCGGGTGAACTTGCAACCGTTGTCAACAATGCCGGCACTCCCGGCGAGGCGAACACATACGCAGCGCACGAGACGCCGACCGAGTTGTGGAGCGATACCTTCCATGTCAACGTCGACACTGTCTATGGCATGTGCCGGACTCTTGTCCCGTTGTTTCAGTCGTCGAAGTGCGAGAACAAGTCGATCATCAATTTCTCGTCGACCGCCGGCAAACGTCCACTTGCTCGCTATGGCGCATACAACGCGTCAAAGGCGGCGGTCGAGGCCCTGACGATCCAACAGGCGCTTGAACTCGCACGGTTCGGTGTCCGGGTCAATTGCATTGCCCCGGGAAGCACGACGACCGACATGATCGATGGCACGTTGGACCGCGCGGCACGGTATGCCAAGACCACGCGTGACGACTTGATGAAGAGTGTGTTGCGCACGATCCCGATGCGTCGTTTCGCGGATCCTTCCGAGATTGCATCCGTTGTTGGGTTTCTTGCCAGCCGCGATGCGTCATTTGTCACTGGTCAGATCATCACCGTGGACGGAGGAATGACGCTCTCATGAAGAACAAAATTCCGAACGAAACGATAGAAACAGGACAGATGAGCGAAGACGACGACACCTCGAGAAGTTCCCTGTCGACAGCACGGTTCGACAACAACCTCGTGTGCGACGACGCCGTGCGAGATCCGTACGCATTCTTCGGTCATCTCCGCGATACCGCGCCCATCCACTGGAACACGCGCCACAAAGCGTGGGTGCTGACGACACACGAACTGGTCACCGCGGCCCTGCGCAACGGAAGTCTCACGGCCGACCGGATGGAGCCGTTCCGCGCATCGGTGATGCGACAGACAAACTCAGCCGCAGTCGACGAAACATTTCGCATTCTCGCCAACTGGATGGTCTTTCTCGATCCACCGAACCACACCCGGTTGCGGCGGCTCGTTTCGCGAATTTTTGCTCCGCCGGTCGTGCGGGCCCAGACCGCCGACATCCAAGAAGTCGTTGGAAGCCTGATTGCAGATCTTCCCGAGGGCCGACCGGTCGACTTCATCGCCGAGTTCGCCGCACCACTGCCTGCAATTGTCATTGCAAAGATGCTTGGCGTTCCGCCGCAGGACCGCATCCTCTTCAAGGAATGGTCCGACCAACTGACGTCGCTGGTGTTCGGTGCCTACGACAATCCCGATCGTTTCCATCAGGCAGCTCGCGGGATGCTCGATCTTCGTGACTATCTGCTCGGCATGATCGAGAAGTTCGAGGTTGCCCCCGAAGAGAATCTCATCAGCCTTCTGCTCGAGCAGGAAGATGGTGACTCGTTGTCACGCGACGAGCTCATCTCCACCTGCACGCTGCTGTTGTTTGGCGGCCACGAAACAACGACCAATCTCATCACCAATGGCCTGCTCGCGCTTCTCGATTTCCCCGACCAGATGGATGACCTGCGGCGCAACCCCGACATCATGCCGATGGCACTCGAAGAGATCACTCGCTTCGACGGTCCTGCCCGCTCGATGGTTCGCCTGGTGAAGGAAAACCATCATTTCGGGGGCGTCGAAATGAAAGCCGGAGAGCGCGTTTTCCTTGTGAATCCTTCGGCGAACCGAGACCCTGTGGTCTTCGACAATCCCGACACGCTGAATCTTCGCCGAAACCCCACGGGTCATATTGGCTATGGGTTCGGATTGCACTACTGCCTCGGAGCGCCCCTCGCCCGGCTCGAGGCAGACCTGGCCCTTTCGGCGGTTCTCCGCGAGTTTGGTTCAATCTCGATGGCCGTTGATCGCTCGGTGCTCGAATGGAACCCGACCATGCTGTCGCGGGGACTGAAGTCGTTGCCCGTCGTACTTGCTCGGGGATAACCGGTCAGAGATTCCACAAGCGGGACAGAGAGCGTGCTCGTTCCCGATCGCTGAGGCCCCGCAAATCAACCATTCCGTTTTCGTTGACGACAACGTCGATGTCGGATCGCTGGGTCGTCACGTTTTCGGTCAGTTTCTCCACGAGTGTGGGTGTCGATCCGCGACGACTGGGTAGAGCGACGATGCTGAGACCGTGACGACTCGATGCCGCAGAGAATGCGAAGTCGGCATGCCCCCCAAGTCCTGCGACGGTCGTGCCGCGGATGTTCTCAACGTTCACCTGTCCCGACAAGTCGATCTCGAGTGCCGTGTTGAGGGCGAAGAAGGTGTCGTCCGAGAGTGAGCGGTGGTCGTGGGTTCTTTCAACGCGGTCGACCCAACCACGGTCTGCGATCTCGGCGTAGAAGGCGGCCGTGCCGACGGCGTAGGAACCGACGGGCGTTCCCGTGACGACGCCTCGCCTTGCCGCCTCGACGACCGCATCGCTGACGATGCCCGACCGAATTCGCGTTGGTCGGTTGAGGAGTTCGACGCACGCCGCACCGATTGGTCCGGGGCCGTACTGAATCGCGGCGTTGTCGGGAAGGAGCGCAACGATTCGCTCGGCGATCGCGCGGGAAACATCGTCAATGACGGGGGGCGAGATCACCTCCGGCGGCGCCGTCGGCCCTTCATCGATCGACATGCGGGGGCCAAGGTCGATGTTGCCCAGTGACGTTGTTGCGGGCAGTGTCGGATTCGGCCGGACAATGACTCGACTTGCGTTTTCGATGGCGGCCGGTATCCAGCCCGCTTCGGTGCCGAGGTGCCAGGTTGATCCGAGTTGCCGTGCAGACACCAGCAGTGTGTACGGCTGGAGCCAAGTGGCCAGTGCGCGGGGCAGGTGTGAGAACCGAACCGGGACGTAATTGAAATGTGGAGACGGTACGAGGTGTCGTGATCCGTTGCCTCCCATGAACGACCGCACGGTGATGTCGGGCGACGCCTCGAGCCACTTCAGCCCGTCAGAGAGACACCAACCAACGAAGACCTCGCAGGCGACACCGCGACGCCGGGCCTCTTCGACCTGGTCGTGCAAAAGTTCCCATGGCGCGCCGACACCGTCGGCCACCACGATGCGGGCGCTTTGGCTCAGCCGAAAACCTTCTTCGCGATGACCATGCGCTGGATCTGGTTCGTGCCTTCGTAGATCTGGGTGATCTTGGCGTCGCGCATCATGCGCTCGACGGGGAAGTCGTTGGTGTAGCCGTAGCCACCGAGGAGCTGCACGCAGTCGGTGGTGACCTGCATCGCCACGTCGGAGGCGAAGCACTTGGCCATCGCACCCAAGGTCGAGAGATCGCCGTGAGGGTCGCCTGCGTCGACGGCGGCACAGGCCCGGTACACGAGCGTGCGTGCCGCCTCAACTTGCATCTGGGCCTCGGCCACCATCCACTGGAGGCCCTGTCGGGTCGCGAGTGCCGAACCGAAGGTCTTGCGTTCCTTCATGTAGGCGACGGCGTAATCAATGGCACCTTGGGCGATGCCGACCGCCTGGGCGCCAATCGTCGGGCGGCTGCGGTCGAGCGTGTGCATTGCCACTGCGAAACCTTCACCGACCTCGCCGATGCGGTTGGCGTCGGGAACCCGCAGATTGTCGAAGCGAATGACACCGGTTGGCGAGCCCTTGATTCCGAGCTTGTGTTCGATTTTGTCGACGTGCACGCCCCAGTTCGCTTCGACCAGGAATGCGGTGATTCCCTTGTGGCGATCGTCGCTGGTACGCGCGAAAACGGTGTAGAGGTCGCTGATGCCCGCGTTCGTGATCCAGATCTTCGAACCATTGATGATCCAGTCGCTGCCGTCGCGCGTTGCGCGGGTGGTCATCGAGGCGACGTCGCTGCCGGCGTCGGCTTCTGACAAGCCGTAACTGCATTGCGACTCACCGCTGCAAATGCGCGGCAGGTACTTCTCTTTGAGTTCGTGGCTACCGAAGTTGATGACCGGCAACATGCCGAGTTTCGAGATGAGGAACATGAGGCTGGTGCTGGCGCATACCCGGGCGAGTTCTTCTGCCACCACGGCCTGGGTGACGAGCGACGCCCCACTCCCGCCGTACTCGGCGGGGTAGGAGAGAGCAGTGAGTTCCATTGCCTGCAACGCCTTGAACGCATCCCATGAGTACTCGCTGGTGCGGTCGGTTTCGGCGGCGAGGGGCGCGATCTTGTCTTCGGCGAACTTCCGCACGACATCGCGGAATGCGATCTGCTCGCCATCGAGTGAGAACTGCTGGTCTGTCATCGTCGTTCCTTTCCGTAGGTCTTCGTCGTTTTATTTCTTGCTGTAGTCGTAGAAGCCCCGACCTGCCTTGCGCCCGAGCAAACCCGCATCGACCATGCGCGAAAGCAGTGGTGGGGCCGCGTAGAGGGGTTCTTTGAATTCTGCGTAGAGGCTTTCGGCGATGGCGACGATCGTGTCGAGACCAATGAGGTCGGCCAGGCGAAGTGGTCCCATCGGATGTGCACAACCCTCGACCATGCCGAGGTCGATGTCTTCGGCGGACGCGTAACCCGACTCCATCATTCGCACGGCGGAGAGGATGTAGGGCACGAGCAGCGCGTTCACGATGAAACCTGCGCGGTCGTTCGAACGGATGACCTTCTTGTGGAGGGTGCCCTCGGCAAACTCGACGGCCCGGGCGATGGTGTCACCCGAGGTCAGCAACGAGGGAACGAGCTCGACCAATTTGAGAACGGGCACCGGGTTGAAGAAGTGAACTCCGACAACCTGCGAAGGGCGCTGGGTTGCCATACCGAGCTTCATGACCGGGATCGAAGAGGTATTGGTCGCGAGGATCGCGTTGTCGTCTTCGACGTACTTGTCGAGATGGGAAAACACCTCGGTCTTCAGGCCTTCGTCTTCGATGACGGCCTCGACGACCAATTGACGGTCGGCGAAGTCCGCGAGGTCCGTGGTGAAACTCAGACGTGACAGGGCGGAATCGCGCTCGTCTTCGGTGATCTTGTTCGCACCGAGGGCGCGGTCGAGCGACGTCGTGAGGCGCTTTTGTCCTGCTTCCATCGCCGAAGCGTTGATCTCGCGAACCATCACGTCGAGTCCGGCCTTCGCGCACACCTCGGCAATGCCTGATCCCATCAGTCCACAACCGACTACTCCGACGCGGGTGACTTGGCTAGCTGGCATCTTCACGACCTGTGCTTTCTCTTCGAGCATCTATCTTGCCTCACCTACCGTTGGGTAACCGATGGCGGGGCCGTTCGAGAGATGCGAAATGCGTCGCCTACCCTCGGGTAATGGACTTCGCGATCCCGAACGAAATTCAAGCCACGCTCGACGCCCTCGACGAATTCATCGAGCGCGAGATCAAACCACTCGAACAGCAAGACGACAACATCAGGTTCTTCGATCACCGTCGCGAGTGGGCACGCACCGACTTCGACAACGGCGGCGTTCCGCGGGCCGATTGGGAGGCCCTGTTGCGAGAAATGCGCCGCCGTGCCGACGCCGCCGGGTGGCTACGTCTGGCGTTGCCGACAGAGTACGGGGGGCGCAACGCGAGCAACCTTGAAATGGCAATCATTCGCGAGCACCTGGCGACAAAGGGTCTCGGTCTGCACAACGACCTTCAGAACGAGTCGAGCATCGTTGGGAACTTCCCGACGGTTCTCATGATGCGTGACTTCGGAACCGATGCGCAGAAAGCGGCATGGATGCCGGGTTTTCTCGACGGCACGCGCCGACTTGCATTCGGCCTCACCGAACCGAACCACGGCAGCGACGCCACCTACATGGAGACCACGGCGTACCGCGACGGTGACGAGTGGGTGTTGAACGGAATGAAGCGTTGGAACAGTGGTTTGCACCACGCCACACACGACATCATCTTCGCCCGCACCTCCGGTAAGCCCGGCGATCCCGTCGGCATCACTGCTTTTCTTGTTCCCACCGATTCTCCTGGATTCAAGGTGGAGTTCTTCTGGTGGACCTTCAACATGCCCACCGACCACGCCGAGGTGAGCATGAAGGACGTGCGTGTCGGTACCGATGCCGTGTTCGGGCGGGTCGACCACGGTCTCGAACTCGCGCAGCACTTCGTGCACGAGAATCGAATCCGTCAGGCAGCCTCATCGCTTGGTGCCGCGCAATTCTGCGTCAATGAAGCCGTGAAGTACGCGAACAGTCGTGTGACGTGGGGAAAGAAGCTGTCGACGAACCAGGGGATTCAATTTCCGCTCGTCGAACTGCACACCGAGGCCGCGATGCTGCGTCAATTGGTCCGCTACACGGCGTGGTCGCTCGACAACAAGCACCACATGGAGGTCACCCATCTGGTCGCGATGTGCAACTACCGGGCGAATCGTCTCGCTTGCGACGCTGCCGACCGGGCGATGCAGACGTGCGGGGGAGTCGGTTACTCGCGGCACATGCCCTTCGAACACATCTACCGACACCACCGCCGCTACCGCATCACCGAGGGGAGCGAAGAGATCCAGATGCGCAAGGTGGGCAGCCAATTGTTTGGTTTCGGAGGGTCTGCCAAAGGGCAGTAGCGAGAGCCCCGTCGGGGGTCGGGTGGGATTGACACAGCCTGTTCGGTATCCCTAACATTCGTTAGGTACGCCTTACAATCCAATCCCAAGGAGGCTTCCGTGGGCGCCAGTTTTCTCATCACGCTCCGCGAGGGCCTTGAGGTCGCTCTCGTTTTGGCGATTCTCGTGGCCTACCTGGTCAAGACCGACCGGCGTGGCGATGTGGCTGCCGTATGGAAGGGCGCTTTCGCGGCGTCGTTGGTGTGCCTGGTTGGCGGAATCACGTTCAACGCATTCGTCGGAGAGTTCGAAGGCAAGGCCGAGCAGTTCATCGAGGGAACCATTGCGATCCTCGCCGCATCGGTATTGACGTGGATGGTGTTTTGGATGCGCAAGAACGCGCGGGGTCTCGGTGCGGAACTGCGTGCACAAATCGACCAGGCGAATTCCAAAAGGGCGCTCGCAGCGATCGCCTTCGTCGCAGTCGTGCGCGAAGGACTCGAGACCGTTTTGTTTCTCATTTCCGCCGAGACGGCATCGTCGAGTGGATCGTCCGTCGTTGTTGGCGGCCTTCTTGGTCTCCTGGTTGCCGCGGTGCTTGGACGTCTCGTTTACGTGGGCGGCAATCGAGTGAATCTGCGGGCGTTTTTCAACATCACGGGCATGTTGCTCATTCTCTTCGCGGCCGGTCTCTTCGGGAAGTTCTTCCACGAGTACCGCGAACTCTTTGGCTTTGAGTCGGGTTGGCTGGTTGACCCAACGTGGACCATCACCTCCGGAGCCTGGAGCAGTGGCACGTTCTACGACTTCATGAAGGGTTTCTTTGGTTGGCACAACGAGGCCGAGCACATCCGTGTCGTTGCCTACTTCGTCTATCTGATTCCGATTGGTTGGGCATTTCTTGCGGGCGGACGGACTGGATCCACGACAAGAACTTCCATGGTCGAAAAGAGACCGAGTCGCGCCTGACTTTTCCGCCAGGCGAATAGTCTTGGCGCATGTCAACGACACCCGACGGCACTCCAGTCGATATCAAACCACGTAGCCGCGACGTCACCGATGGACCGCAGAAGGCACCGGCACGGGCAATGTTGCGCGCCGTCGGATTGGGTGATGGCGACTGGGACAAACCACAAATTGGCATTGCCTCGGCGTGGAACGAGGTCACACCCTGCAACATGACGTTGCGCAAGTTGGCGCAGTTCGCCAAAGTCGGCGTTCAGCAAGCGGGCGGCGTGGCGCTCGAATTCGGAACGATCACCGTGAGCGACGGAATCTCGATGGGCCACGAAGGCATGCGTGCGTCGTTGGTCAGTCGAGAAGTGATCACCGACTCGGTCGAGACCGTGGTGCATGCCGAGAGGTTCGACGGCTTCGTCGGCCTCGCGGGTTGCGACAAGAGCATTCCGTCGATGTTGATGGCGGCGGCGCGACTCAACCTTCCGTCGGTATTCGTCTACAACGGCTCGATCATGCCGGGGCAGTTGCACGGGAAGGCGCTTGACATCACGAGCGTGTTCGAAGCGGTTGGTGCGCACGCGCTCGGCACGATCGACGACGCTGAATTGAAGGCGATCGAAGAGCACGCATGTCCGGGCGAAGGAG
>CAZVPL010000058.1:0-13231 GCA_964629075.1 uncultured Bifidobacterium sp.
ACAGCCGCATGGACGACGCCATCTTCGAAGAGTTCAAGGGAACGGGCAACATGGAATTGCGTCTCGACCGCAAACTTGCCGAGCGCCGCATTTATCCGGCCATCGACGTCGATGCGTCGAGCACCCGCCACGAGGAACTTCTGTTCGACCGCAAGCAGCTGCAACTGGTCTGGAAGTTGCGCCGGGTGCTGTCGGGCCTTGCCGCCGACGGCAATGCCGGCCCGGGCCTTGAATTGCTGATCGATCGCCTGAAGTCCTTCCGCAACAACGACGAATTCCTCGCCGAAATCGCCAAGCAACCCTCGATGTGAACCCGCCCGTGGGGTTTCCCCGGGCCGACCTATAGGATTTTTTCCCATGAAGACCGAGATCCACCCGAACTACACCGACACCCACGTCAAGTGCTCGTGCGGCAACACCTTCACCACGCGCAGCACCCGCGGTGGCGATCTCCTCATCGAACTCTGCAACGAGTGCCACCCCTACTTCACCGGCAAGCAGAAGCTCGTCGACACCGGTGGCCGCGTCGAGCGCTTCAACAAGCGCTACGGATCGCGCAAGACCAAGAAGTAGTCGACTCGGTCCCGTCGTGTCGACGAACGACACGCGCAAGAGCCAACTTCTCTCGCTGAAACTTCGCGCCCTCGTGCGCGATCATCTGGGTAGGACTTCCGACGACGGCATCGTTCCAGCGGTCTTTGCCCGCGGTGCGGCGGTTCGCGAGGATTCGGCGTGTTGGGTGCTCGTCGAAGAGCGGACCGAACGCGGTCTTGGACCCGCATTGCTGTGGGCGTTGAAGGAAGACGCCGGGCACCTGAACGTGCTCGCGGAAGCCGGGACCGGAACCATCGCGCGTCAGGCGGGATACTTCCAATGGCCGATCTCGGTGTGGCACGTCGAAGGACGCACGCTCATTCCTGCGGTTGCCGAACCGTTCGCCGAGTCGCCTTCACCGTCGCAGGAACATCTGGCATTCATCGAACTGATCACGCAAGGTGGCGCGACGCCCGTTGTCGAGAACGGAATCGTTCGAGGCGAGGTGATGGGGCTCGAGGTGTGCCGCGCGGTCGATGATCCGGTCACCGGTGCGCCGCGACTCGAGGTCGGCATGGGTGCACACGATCGGGAAGCTTTCGCCATGCTGCATGGCAATCGCCCGACGATCGAGGCCCTGGCCGACGTCGTCGACAACGTGAAACTGCACCGTCGTCCCGGCGCAGGTCCGCATCCGTTCAATCGCATCGCACCCGAACGCATGTTGCGCGCGACGTTGCTCGCCAACCCGAAGTTGGTCGGTGCGTCGTGGCTCGAGCCCAGCGACCCGCCGTCGCCACGGACAAACGTGCTCGACACCGTGCCGTGCGTCGCGCGCGGTACCGACGAACGGGGCAGCAGCATCGTCGTTGTGGTCACGTCGGGTGCCGATCCCGACGTCGTGCCGTTTGCTCTCGATGCGCGGGCCCTCGTCGATGAAAAACACGCGACACGATCCGAGCTGTTGGTTGCGCTTCCCACGTCGCACATCACGCCGACGAATCGACGTGCGCTTGGACTTGCGAAATCGGCGGCGAGGTTCGTCGAACTCGACCTTCCGCCTGCGCCGTCCAGTTAGCCTTCACCATCATGATGGACCGCCTCGAGAGCATCGAACGTGACTTCGAGGATCTCGAGGCCAGCCTCGGCGACCCCGCGGTACTTGGCGACCAGACAAAGTTGCGCGAAGCGACCCGTCGCTACAAGCAGATGACACCGATCGTCGAGTGCATCCGCACCATCAAGGCCACCCGAGGCAACGCCGAAGCCGCCCGAGAACTGATGGAGATGGCGACGGGTGAAGAAAAGGAATTGTTGCGCGAAGAAATCGCCAGTGCCGAGGCTGAACTCGACTCGCTCGATGCGCAGTTGAATCTGTTGCTCCTGCCGCGCGACCCCAACGACGGCAGGGCCGTCATCATGGAAATCAGGGGCGCCGAGGGCGGCGAAGAAGCAAATCTCTTCGCGGGTGACCTCATGGAGATGTACCGCGCCTACGCAACCAACATGGGCTGGAAATGCGAGGTGATGTCTCTCGATGAGTCACCTCTCGGAGGCATCAACCAGGTGACGCTCATGGTGTCGGGTGACTCCGCATGGAGCCATCTCAAGTTCGAAGGTGGCCCGCACCGCGTGCAGCGCGTCCCCGTCACCGAAAGTCAGGGGCGCATCCACACCTCGTCGGCAACCGTCACGGTGATGCCCGAGGCCGAGGAAGTCGACGTCGAGATCGACGAAAAAGACCTTGAGATTGACGTTTACCGTTCGTCGGGTGCCGGTGGTCAGCACGTCAACACCACCGATTCCGCCGTGCGCATCACCCACAAGCCGACGGGAATCGTCGTTGCGATGCAAGACGAACGCAGCCAATTGCAGAACCGGGCCCGGGCCATGCAGGTTCTGCGTGCTCGCATCCTGAAAGCACGCCAAGAGGAACATGAAGCTGCCGCGTCGGCCCAGCGCCGCGCGCAGGTCGGCGGTGGTGGTCGTAGCGAGAAGATCCGCACCTACAACTTCAAGGAAAACCGCGTCACCGACCACCGCATCGGCCTGACGCTCTATCGCCTGCAGGACATCCTGAAGGGTGACCTTGCCGAAGTTTCCGGTGCGCTCGTTCAAGACGAGCGCACACGCCAGCTTGCCGCCGGGGAAGAGTGAGCAACGACTCATCCACCTGGCGCGAGCTGCTCGACGAAACCACTGCGGTCGTCGGTGATCGCACCGAGGCCCGCTGGCTGTGCGAGGAAGCAGCGGGTTTGTACGGAGACGATTTTCGGGCCGAGCTCGATGCTCCGGCGACGCGACGGATGGGTCTTGCGCTGCAGGCAATGGTCGGACGCAGGCTGGCCGGCGAGCCCCTCCAATACGTGCTCGGTCATTGGCCGTTCCGGCACATCGACTTGTTGGTCGATCGTCGGGTTCTCATTCCGCGCCCAGAAACTGAAGTGGTCGCCGAGGCGGCATTGGGGTTCGCACGCGAATTCCACGCGATGCGCCCGGGTGGTCCCGTGCGCATCGCCGACCTCGGTACCGGAAGCGGAGCGATTGGTCTCTCGCTCGCGAATGAGTTGCCGGTCTCGGGTGTGGAGGTGTGGATCACCGATGCATCGAGTGATGCGCTCGACGTTGCGCGCGCCAACATTGCCGGAATCGGTCGCAATGCGGCGAACATCCGCGTGGCTTTCGGCGATTGGTGTTCCGCGCTGCCCGACGAGCTTCGGGGCGCCTTCCACGTGATCGTTGCGAACCCGCCGTACATCGCCACCGACGACATCGAACTCGATGATTTGGTGCGCAACAACGAACCGCACGGCGCGTTGTTCGCGAAAGACAACGGTCTCGCCGACATTTTCGAGATCGCCGGTCAGGCCCGCGATTGGCTCGTGGTGAACGGTCGTCTGGTTCTCGAGATCGGCCATCGCCAAGGCATTGCGGTGGCCGAGGAGTTGGCGAATCTCGGATACGAAAACGTTGAAGTTCGTACCGATCTCGCCGGTCGCGACCGAATAGCGACGGCAACTTTCCGCTGACGCCAAATTGTTTCAGCGCAGCGAGCGGCGGATGAATGCGAGTTGATGCAACAGAAGATTTTCGGCGACGACTTCCTGCGGTGTCATGTGCGTGACACCCGACAGGGGAAGAACCTCGTGGTCGCATCCAGCGGCGAGGAGGGCCGATGAGAGTTGCAGGGTATGTGCGGCAACGACGTTGTCGTCGGCAAGACCGTGTACGAGAAGCAACGGGCGGGTGAGCGACGCAGCCTCGGCAACGAGGTTCGTACGCGCGTAGTTGTCGGCATTCGTGTCGGGACGGCCGAGATACCTCTCGGTGTAATGCGTGTCGTATAGCGCCCAGTCGGTGACCGGTGCACCGGCAACGGCGCAATGAAACTTGTCGGGTCGGCGAAGTACCGCGAGAGCCGCGAGATAGCCACCGAAGCTCCACCCGCGGATGGCGACACGGGACAGGTCGGCTCGCGGCTCGAGGCCGGGCAACGCCTCGAGCACTGCGACTTGGTCGTCGAGAACCGGCTGTGCGAGGTCTCCGAACACCGCGCGTTCGTAGGCGCTGCCACGCCCCGGGGTTCCGCGACCATCGGCGACCACCACGACGAAGCCCTGGTCGGCGAACCACTGCGACGTTGCGAAAGCCATTTGGGTGGCAACCACGCGCTGGGCATGTGGGCCACCGTACGGATCGAACAAGACGGGTAGTGGATGGGAATCCGTGATCGTCTTCGGTGTGAGGATGGCAACCGAACACCCGGCAACCTCGGTGATGCGAACGTTCGGAGTCACCAGCATCGTCTCGGCGTTGTTGACGAGATCGGGACCGTCGACAACGCGGAATGTTGCGCGGGGCGCCCGCAGTGACGACTCGCGCACGACCGTTCGGCCACCACCGTGTGCCGCGGTGCACACCGACTCGCCGACCGCGATACTGCGCACGCCCGAGACCCCGAGCGCGTACACGCCGTGGAACCACGGAGTCGACACATCGTTGGCGACGAAGATCACCTCGTCGTCAACCGACACCACCGACCGCACCTGAAGATTGTCGGGTGTCGCCGGTCTGCCGTCGATCAGGATCCGCCGAACACTGCGGTCGGCGCACGTGACAAGTGCACCGTTCCGACTCAGCGCGGGCACACCCGGTACCAGTTCGATCCACGCATCGTCGCTGTCGGTGTGAATGACGTTGCACGCACCGGATGCGGGGTCGACGCGAACGATCGACACCGAGCGTTGGTCGCGCGACTGGGTCTGGGCGATGAGGCCCGCCGCGTTCCATGCAACCGAATTGAGATATTCGTTGGGCGGCAGGTCGACCGGAATGGTCGCACCCGTGTCGACATCGACGATGTGGAGCGACACGTCGGCGTTGGTCGACCCGGCGGCGGGGTAGCGGTGCTCACCCGCGGGAGTCGTTGGATTCGCCGGGTCGGCGATGTACCAAACGCTCACTTCGGTCACATCGACCCGGGCAGCCACGATGTTCCGTCCGTCGGGTGACCACCAGTAGCCACCGTGGCGCCCCATCTCTTCGGCAGCGATGAATTCGGCGAGCCCCCACGTCACGTTCGGGCTGTCGTCGCCCGCGAGTTCACGCTCATTGCCCGCGGTGTCGCTCACGTACAGCCGTCCACCACGCGTGTAGGCGACGAGTGAACCGTCGGGTGATGGTCGCGCATCGAAGACACCGGGCTCGATGGCAACCGCCGTGGCGCCACCGGAGACGAGGTCGACCAGAAACAGATGACCACCGAGAACCGTTGCCGCGATGTTCATTCCCGAATCGCACGTGTAGGAGACGATTCCTCCCGCGCCCTCGCGTGCGCGTTCACGGCGTCGGCGTTCCTCGGCGGTCAGCTCGCCCTCGACACCGGTTCCGTTGCGCGGGTCGAACAAGCACGTCTCGGTTCCCGTCGACACGTCGAGGCACCACAATGCATTCAACGGATCGCTGCCGGTTGAGGAGCGTGAGAAGACGACTCGTCGGCCGTCGGGGGACACTTTGAAGTTGCGCGGCTCTCCCAACGTGAGCCGCTGGGTGCGTGCGTGCTGGCGCGGGAATGAATCCCCGGAACGACTCGTGTCGCGACTCATGCGACGTGGAACACGCCTTTCGTGTCGAGGTCGACGCGGCGGCCGACGAACTCGTCGGCACACATGGCGCGACCGAGATCTGCGTCGGTGCTTTCACCCCACGCACGTCGTCCGTCGGCCAAGAGGCACGCCGCATGGATCATTTCCGGAGAACCGTCGCGCCCGTGCATCACCGAGTAGGCCTCGATCGTGGCCGACTGTCCGGAGGCTTGGCCGATTGTGGCGACATCCCGCCGCGGCATTGCATCGATTTCGTCCTGGGGATACGCGTGACGGAACGCGGTGGCCGGCGGCTCGGTCGAGTAAACACCGAATGCGTGCTTGGTGGTGTACCCACCGTTCGCCCACACCAGTCCTTTCGTACCCGGTCGCCCGCGCAGGTCGTTCATGACGGTTGCGATTGCGTGCATCACGTAGTTGTTCCACGGACCTCCGGCAAACGGCAATCCACCCGTTCGGGTGAGTTGCGAGTTGATGTCGAGTCCGAGGGACTGGGCGCCAAGCTGCACGGCCGATGGGAAACACGAGTACAGATCAACGATGTCGATGTCGCCGATGGTGAGACCGGCAAGTTCGAGTGCGCGCTTCCCCCCGAGTTCGATCGCCGGGGTCTCGGCGAACGTCCAACGGTTCGAAATGTACTGATGCTCGTGACAATCGGAGCCCGAGTGGATGAACACCCAGCGGTCGCGCGGGACGCCCAGTGATTCGGCTTTTTCGACCGAGCAGACGATGAGAGCGGCTCCCATGTCGACGTCGTTGTTGGAGTTCATGAACTTCGGGTAGGGGAAGCCGATCATGCGGTTGTCGGGCCCGGGAGTGCGGATTTCCTCGGCGGACAGTTCACGGCGCGACCACGCGTTCGGGTTTGACGCGGCCACTTTGCTGAATCGTGACCACAGTTCGGAGATGAAGACCTGGTGGTCGGCAACCGAGCGTCCGGCGCGTGCGCGGATTGCGGTTTCGAACATCGGATACACCTGCACGGGCATCACGATGCGGCGGGCGATTTCTTGTTCGCCCGCCATCGACAGGTCTTCGCTCACCTGTTCGGCATCGGGGATCGACGCATCGGCCTTCGGCCACGCGAGCGTGTGGCCGGCCTTCTTTGCGCGCTGCTTCGTGCGCGATGCCTCACCGCCGGTGAGGACGACGATGTCGGCACGGCCGGCCTGGATGTCGAGCGCCGCGGAGTTCACGAGCGTCTGGGGCGTGTTGCCACCGTTCACGCTGAGGCCGTATTGCCGCGCGGTGATACCGAGCTGTTGCGCCACGAACCACGCCGGATTGCCGTACTTCCACGACAGCAGCGCAACGACGCGAAGTGCGTCGACGTCAGGAACCTTCGCGAGTCCGGCATCAGTCGCTGCGAGACGAATCGCCTCGGCCATCAACGTGGCGGGGTCGGCGGCTGTGTCGAATGACGCAGCCCGCGGATCGTCGGGTCGTTGGAGTGACTGTCCACAGCCGACGAGAACGGGGGTGCGGGGGTCGAGTGCCATGCCCGCAGGTTATGCGCTGTGCTGCCGCCGCCTCCTATGCTCGGGTCGTGTCCGCAGCGTCAAACCGCCAAGATCTTCACATCGCAATCGGTGCAGATCACGCGGGTTTCGAACTGAAGCAGCACCTCATTGCATTCCTGGGGGCGGCCGGCCATCGGGTCGACGATCTCGGAACGCACTCCACCGAAAGCGTCGACTATCCACCCATCTGTGCCGCCGTCGGTCGGGCCGTTCGCGATGGCAAGGTCGATTACGGCATCGTCCTCGGAGGCAGCGGACAGGGCGAGCAGCTGGCCGCCAACAAAGTGCACGGTGTGCGCGCGGCGCTTTGCAATTGCCTCTACACGGCGAAAATGGCGCGCTCGCACAACAACGCCAACGTGCTGTCGATGGGGGCACGAGTCGTCGGCGTCGGCCTCGCCGAAGAGATCGTCACAACCTTCCTCTCCACGGCGTTCGAGGGCGGCCGCCACGAGCGCCGCGTCGCTCAGTTGGCTGAAATCGAAGAGCAAGAGTCGAAGTAGCGCGAGTCGAAAGCGAAAGGCACGAGACCCCCATGTCCGAAATCAAAAAGAGTTTGCGCGGAATAGTCCACGCCGCCGCGAAGAACTGGGCATCCGAATTCGGCGACGACGATCCGGTTTTCGACCTCATCGATCGCGAGGTGCAGCGCCAGGTCACCGGTCTGCAATTGATCGCGAGCGAAAACTTCACGTCGCCGGCGGTCATGCGGGCGACGGGTTCGGTACTCACCAACAAGTACTCCGAGGGTTACCCGGGCAAGCGCTACTACGGCGGCAACGCAGTCGTCGATGACATCGAGGCGATTGCGATCGACCGCATCAAGCAGCTCTTCGGCGCCGACCACGCCAACGTGCAGCCCCACTCGGGTGCAAGCGCCAACATGGCCGTCTACCTGGCGCTGCTGAATCCTGGTGACACCGTTCTTGGTCTCAGCCTCGACCACGGTGGTCACCTCACGCACGGTTCGCCCGTCAACGCGAGCGGGATCCTCTATAACTTCGTTTCGTACAAGGTGTCGTCGGGCGAAGAGCGCATCGACATGAACGAGGTTCGTGATCTTGCGTTGAAGCACCGACCGAAGATGATCGTGGCGGGAACCACGTCGTACACGCGCCGACTCGAACCCGAACCGTTCCGCAAGATCGCCGACGAAGTCGGTGCGCTGCTGATGTTCGACATCGCCCACCTCGCCGGTCTCGTCGCCGGAGGGGCGCATCCGAACCCGGTTCCTTACGCCGACGTAGTCACCTTCACCACTCACAAGACGCTTCGTGGTCCGCGCGGGGGTTGCATCCTCTGCAAGGCCGAACATGCCCAGAAAATCGACAAGGGCATCTTCCCCGGAACCCAGGGCGGCCCACTCGAGAACGCGATCGCGGCGAAGGCCGTGGCGTTCGGCGAGGCGCTCACACCGATGTTCCGCGAGTACGCACACCAGATCGTGAAGAACGCCAGCGCACTTGCCGGTGCATTGGCGCGGCAGGGTTTCCGTCTCGTTTCGGGTGGAACCGACAACCACATGATGGTCGTCGACCTCACACCGTTCGACGCCGAGCTCACGGGCAAAGAAGCCCAACTCGTGCTCGACCAGGCCGGCATCACGTTGAACAAGAACACCATCCCGAACGATCCGCGCAGTCCATTCGTCACGTCGGGGGTCCGCATCGGAACGCCATCGGTCACGACGCAAGGGATGAAGGAACCGGAGATGGAGCAAATCGCCGATCTCATCGCCACCGCACTGCGCAATCGAACCGATTCCGCCGCCATCGCCGAAGTGCGGGCTCGGGTCGCGGCACTGTGCGCGCGCTTCCCCGTCTACGTCGGAGCCTGAATCCGAGCCGATTCGACCCGTCTCGGCGGGCCAGGTTCTAAGGTCGTAGGGAATGGGTGACACCACCGGCTACGTCGTCGTCGCTGTCGCGGCGGCTCTTGCGACGTTTGCCGCAACCCCTGCAGTGATGCGGTTGGCCGAGCGGCGTCAGTGGATGGCGCAGCCCGACCCGCGCAAGGTGCACACGAATCCCACGCCCGACGTCGGAGGCATTGCGCTTCTGATCGGAATTCTCGTCGCATTGTTGCTTGCCTGGCAGATGGACAGGTTCGACCCGTTGTTCCGCGGAAACTCCGAGACCCTTGGTGTTGTATTGGCGGCCATCTTCATCTGCGGCCTCGGTCTCGTCGATGACATCCGAGAAATTTCGGCACCGGCGAAAGTGGCAGGAACGGTCGTCGCCGGCATCGTCCTCGTGTGGGCCGGTGTCACGATGTTCTACTTCCGAATTCCGTACTTCGACGTCTTCGTGCTGTCGAGTGACTGGATTCCGCTCGTCACGATTCTGTGGTTGCTCGTGATGACCGAAGGGATCAACCTGATCGATGGGTTGGATGGATTGGCGGCAGGAATAGTGGCCATCGCGTCGGCGGCGTTCTTCGTCTACAGCCGTCATCTCGGTGACTTGGGTCTTCTTGCAGAACCGAACATCGGCCCGTTGATTGCCGCCATCACGTGCGGCGCGTGTGTCGGATTCCTGCCGCACAACTTCAACCCCGCGAAGATCTTCATGGGGGACAGCGGTGCCCTGCTGTTGGGGTTGATGCTCGCGGTGTCGACGAGCGTCGTCGGGGGTCGAGCCGATCCGGCAACCCAGGACTACAGCAGCCAGACCTATTTCTTTCTCGCGCCGCTCTTCATTCCGCTCCTCATTCTCGGTGTGCCGATCTTCGACGTCCTGTTCGCGATCGTGCGCCGTGCGTACAAGCGCCAGAGTTTCGCGACCGCCGACAAGGGTCACTTGCATCACCGTCTCATGAACCTCGGCCACGGCCAACGTCGAAGCGTTCTCATCCTCTGGCTCTGGACGGCGCTCCTTTCGGGGATGGCCCTGTATCCGGCCATCTCCACCTCGGGCGGCAACATCGCACCGTTCGGGGTGGCTGCCCTGGCGCTTGGCCTCTACACGGTGCTGCATCCGAGCGTGCGCCGACGCCGCGATGGGGACGAAGCCGAAGTTGTCGACGACGATGCGATGAACACCGACGAAGCACTCACGGAGACGTGAACAGCGTCTTGGTTGTTGAAGTTCAGGACATCTGCATGTCATGGGCGGTAGAAAGCAACGTTTCGGACGCAATGCATCACCGTTGAAATTGCTGGGTGTTCGACACCTCCGCAGTTCTCGATCGTGCCGCGCGCGCAAGTCGCATCATCTTTGCCACGGCTGCGGTGGTTGCACTCGCCTCGTTGTTCCTTCTCGCTCGCAGTGGTTCGGACAGTGGTGGTGCCTGGTCGGCAATCCCCGGCCGGCATCTCTACGTCGTCACGTCGGGCTCGATGTCACCGAACGTAAGCGTCGGTGATGCCGTTCTCGTCAAGCCGATCACGACCGCTGCCGCAAGGTCGCTGCGACCCGGGGAGGTGGTCACATTCCGCGCGGCAAACAACCCGCAGTTTCTGATCACGCACCGGATCGTCGCGGCCCACGTCAGCGCAGGCGGTCGGCACTTCTACACGACGAAGGGCGACGCGAACACGGCACCCGACAGCAGCATCCTCGAACCGACGCGAATCATCGGAGTAGTCACAGCGGTGATTCCCCGACTTGGGTCGATTCTCGTGGCGATTCGCACGCCGAGCATCGCCCTGATGTTCGGCGGCGCGTTCTTGTTGCTCGAGGTTGCGTTCCTTGCCCTGCGGCTGGCCCGAACGGATGACCATCCAACCCAACCATCAATTCCATGATCCCATCGGACATGGACGACACAAGGAGCAAGATGAAGACAATCCCGGGAATGAGTCCTCGAATCAGAAAGATGTTGCTGGGTCTCGGTATCACCGCGGCACTCGCCGGAATCGGTGCAGTCGTCGTGGGAACCACGAGTGCGCTGTACTCCGCGACACAAACGAGCGCGACGAACACGTTCAACTCGGGCACGGTGACGGTCGGGCTCGGTTCGACCAGCACGACGTGCGCGATCACGAACATGGTTCCCGGCGATTCGTCGACCGGTTACGGTTCGGGCTCGCAGGCTCTGACGCAGTGCAACTACAAGGTGAAGTACACGGGTTCTGCAACGGCTTGGCTCGCCGTCGAGGTCCCGGTGCCCGCGGGATCCACACCGCTGTACACGGCGACCACCGACGGCTTGCAGGTGCTCGTCAAGACGACGAGCGGTGTGACGCTGGTGAACAACACCACTTTCAAGAATCCCGCGGGCACCGACACGACGCTCTCGGCCGGAGCGGTTGCATCGAATCTGCTTCTGAGCAGTTCACCTGCGGTGACAGACGACGTGTTCCAGTTCAACATCGATTACCTGTTGCCGCTGCTCGCGTCGAACGCAACACAGGGAGGCTCCGCGTCGGTCACGCTCACCTTCCACGCGGTGCAGAGTGGAAACCAGCCGATCCTTTCCTGCGTTGCCGGGAGGCAGTGCAACACGATCACCTGGAGCTGACCCATCGATGAGATTGCGGGAGGCGCGACGACTGTTCGGTTCGCTGCTTGCGTGCTGTGCGCTGGTGTCGTCGTTCCGTGAGCCCCCGGTTCCTTCGACGAGCGCGGTTTTCTCGGCTCGTCTCGCGGGTTCGGGTCAATCGTTCACCGGTGCCACGTTCATCCCCGGCGTGGCACCGGTGGTCTCCGCAAGCCAGGCAGCGACGAGGGCGGCACTGACTTGGCAGCGGGTTTCCGTGTCGGGCGCCGCAGCCGTGGGCTATCGCGTGATGCGTAGCGCCGCCGACGGCACCGTCGAGGTTTGTCGGAACACGAATGCACCGGTGGTGGCGGGGGAAACCGTCACGTGTTTCGACGACGCGGTGAATGCCGATGTGTCGTACACGTACACGCAACAACCCGTTCTCGTGCGCGATGCGACCGTGACGTGGTCACTTCCGCCGAGTGTGGCGAGTGCCCCATTCATTGGTCCAAGAATCACGTTCGCAAATGTCGGCGCGACCGTCTCGACGACCGGTTCGTCTGTGTCGGTTCCGATTCCACTCGGAACGCAGCCCGGGGATGTCCTTCTTCTCGTCTCGGTCAGCGGACGCCAAAACGCCCCGTCGACACCGGCTGGTTGGACATCGCTCGCAAGCATCGGGCTGACGGGTGGCTCACCTTTGCGATTGTTCGTGGCATGGCGCGTCGCCGACACCGCGCAGTCGTTGGCATGGGACCCGAACGCGAACTCGGCCGGGGCATCGGTGCGCATCGTGCGGTACGCACGGGGGAGCGGCAACACGAATGTTCCCGTCGTGGCCGTGTCACAGGTGACGACCGCAACCGGAGGGTCGTCGACGCTCTTCACAACCTCGCCGGATCCGACGACGACAGGCACGAATTCCGAAGTCGTCAACATCGTCGCCCAACGTTCGGCAGGTGCGCTTTCCCTCGCGAGCAGCGCCGGGCTCGCTCTTGATCACAGTGAAACGGTGACGTCTGGGGGAGTCCCGCACGCCACGGGAATCGGCGGGGGCCAGGTGCTCGACGTCGGCAATGTCGCCCTTCCCACGTGGCAGTCGACCGCGGCGGGGGTGTGGGCCACGGTGGCGGTGGCGTTCCGCTGACCTGAAGTGGTTCCCGGACTTGGCGTTGCTCGCCTGAGGCGCCTAGATTGCTAAAGGTTTCACAAGCGGAGGTGGGTCGGCCATCGCCGCTTCTGTCACAACCATCACCCCCGATGAGACTTCTTCCCGATCCTGAACGCCTGCGCGCCGCATCGACCGGCAACGAAGGCCTCGGTCAAGGCGCCGAAATTGCGATTGGGATCCTCGTTTTCTTCGGCATCGGTGCAGGAATCGACTGGATCGCCGGCACGTCTCCGATCTTCATGATCGCCTTCACCGTGTTTTGTGCCGTCGGTCAGTTCGTACGTCTCTGGTACAGCTACGACGCCCAAATGAAGAAACTCGAGGCCGACCGGGCGAGAAATGCCGTGGGTGGACAGATGAGCGCCGACGCATCCCGCAGCGGGGGAGCGCCGCGGTGAACCAAATGGCCACACGACTCGACGGGCCCGCACCCGAGGCGCAGCTCACGCGTCACATGCTGAAGCGTGGGGCCTTCG
>CAZVPL010000059.1:0-13127 GCA_964629075.1 uncultured Bifidobacterium sp.
CCCGAGACCGTCAAGGAAATCCGCGTCGTCGACATCGTCGGTCTCGACAAGCAGGCCGACGGCGGCACACACATCGCTTCCACAAAGGACGTCGGACGGCTCCGCGTCGTCAAACTGGAAAACAAGGGCAAGGGCAACAAGCGGGTTCGAGTCGAAATTCTCGATTAGATTCTCATTCAATGAGAAAACGCCTCACCGCGGCACTTGCTGTTGCGACCCTCGTACTGGTTCCATCAGCAATCGCTTTTGCGTCGTACACGTGGACCGACGTGGCCGGAAGTGGTGGCAGTTGGTATTCACTCGCCGTTTCGGACGCCGGTCTCGTCGCGTATTCGTCTCAACACCGCCTTGCGAACCCGTTCGAAGGCCGTGTCTGGAAGACGACGGATGGCGGGGCCTCGTGGACCGAATTGACGGCGTCCCCGGCGCGGGCGAATTGGATGTACGTGTCAACGTCGGGTGACGGTGCGACGGTCGCCGGAGTTGGTTATGCCACCGATACGGCTCCGTTTGGGGATATCAGAATTTCACGTGACGGCGGTGCAACGTGGCCATTTGCCAACACGGAGGCGAATCGCCAATGGACAGGTCTGGCGATGTCGCGCGACGGAAACACCATCGTTGCGACGGCGAGGAGTACGAACGGAACGAATGGCGTGGTCGCGAAATCTTTGGACGGCGGAGCGACCTGGTCGGACATCACACCGCTGGACGGTTCTGGCGAAAGTGCGTCACGAATCCATGGGGCTCAGTGGGCGCGAGTCGCCGTGTCCTCGGATGGTACGAGAATCGTCGTCGGTCGGGAGTCCGCGGGCCTCTACACCTCATCCAATGGTGGCGTGACATGGACCCAGACACTCAACGCGGCAACCGGGCTATGGCCATCGATCAGCTCTTCCGGCGACGGAAGATACGTCGTTGCGTCTAACGACTTCTATAGCTCGCCAAACAATGGCGTGTGGGTGTCGTCCGACTACGGCATGACATGGACCCGAACCCATGTGGGAACGGGGGCTTCGCCAACAGCAGTCGCACGCGACGGGGCGGTCATGGCATTTGCGAAATACGGCGAAAAGATCTACGTATCGCGAAACAACGGTGCGACATGGAGCGCGGAGAATCCAGGAAACAGCACGTGGGTCGGCATTGGCCTCAATCAATCCGGCGAGCGTCTCATTGCCGTGGCCGAGAATGATCTTGCCCGTTTCGCGACATCGACAACAACCACAACCACGACAACGACCACCACAACGGTTGCGCCGTCAACGTCGGAATCAACGACGTCGACGACCGCTGTGTCGACATCGTCATCGTCGAGCACGGTGGCAACGACGGTTGCACCGGCACCGGTCACGACGACTGCCGCGCCGTCGACCACTGTTGCGAGCACGACAACCGCACCGTCGACAACTCTTGCCCCCTCAACGACGTCGACGGTTGTCGATGCGCCCGCACCGAATGTCACTCCATCGATGATTTCGTCGTTCGCCTCGAAGCCGTTGACGAAACAGTCGGAGGTGCCGGCGGGTGGCACGTTCACCGTCCGAATCTCGGGTTTCCAGCCGTTTGAACTTGTGTCGGTTGGCTTTGACGTGCCGACGGTACAAAGCCAGGCGAGTAGCGACGGCGTGAGAGCGTTGGCGTCGCGCAAGGCATTGCTGACTGTCCGGGCTGATGCGACGGGAACGATTTCTGTCGAAACAAGAGCTCCCGCGACGACGACCGGGACGGTCACGCTGTGGGCCTACGGACGCGAGAGCAAGGTCGGTTTCCGCCAGAAGATGATGATTGCGGCTCTGCCCGAGACAGGAAACGAGTCGAGCGGTTTGGTTGTGAACGCGGTGGCGCTCCTCGGAGTCGGAACATTGTTGATCGCATCGCGTCGTCGCTTGCAGCGGTAGATTCTCCTCGGCGTGCCGGGAAGACGGGTCGGCGAATCACATTCCTCTGGAAAGGATCGCGGACCCCATGGACATCATCGCGTTGGTTGCTGGAATCTCCCTTGCCGCAATCGGCGGCGAGTTCTTTGTCAGAGGCACGGTCGGGCTTGCAACGTGGATGCGTATTCCACCGGGCATTGTTGGCGCGACGGTTGCAGCATTTGCCACTTCGAGCCCTGAGACGTCGGTAGCCGTTCTTGCGGCGATCGAGGGAAAACCCGAACTTGCGTTGGGGGATGCTGCCGGCTCGAACCTCGTGAACCTGGGAATCGTGCTTGGTGTGACGATTATCTTGTCGCCGATCGTGATTACCGCAAACGACGTTCGCCGTGAAATGCCGGTTGGAATAGCCGCCATCGGTCTCCTGTGGGTCTTTGCAAGTGACGGAAGCTTCACTCGTTCGGAGTCGATGGCGTTTCTGCTCATCTTTCTCTTCTGGATGGTGTGGGTCGTGCGTGATGCACGTCGGGACCGTTTGGAAATTTCTGTGTTGCAGGCTGCGAAGCCTCGTCGGACGCTGCTTGAACTCGGTGTCGGTCTTCTGATGCTGGTCGCTGCCGGTCGCCTGGTCGTAGTGGGGGCAAAGGGCATCGGTGAAGCACTCGGCTGGAGCGAGTTCATTGTTGGTTCGTTGCTCGTGGCTGCGGGTACGTCAACCCCCGAATTCGTCACGGCGCTCGTTGCTGCTCGAAGGGGACACGCCGAAGTCGGTGTTGGCGCGGTGCTCGGTTCGAACGTCTTCAACACCCTCTTTGTCATCGGCATCGCGGGTTTGATCCAGCCGATCACGGGTGACGTCAAGGGGCTGTCGGTTGCCGTCGTACTGGGGATTTTGGGGACCCTTGCCCTTCTGCCCGGGCGGACGGGGAGAACGTCGCGACTTCGCGGTGCCCTGTTGGTGGGGATCTACGGGTTGTACGTGGTCGGCATACTCATCGCGTAGTGAACTGAGCCGACGGCGATCGGCAATGATGGGCGAATGCAATCCGAGGCGGTGGGGGCCGCCGAGACTCCCGTCATCCCTCGACGCGCCTGGTATGCACTACTGCTGACGTCGTTCGGTCAATTCTTTGTCATCTTCGATTCGACGGTGTTGAACGTCGGCTTTGCATCCATCGAAAAGGACTTCTCCAACGTGGCACGCACGACGTTGGCGTGGGCCCTGACGAGCTATTCGATCGGTACCGCGTCACTGCTGCTTCTTGCGGGTCGCGTGGCCGATCTGTTCGGGCGGAAACGCGTGTTCCTCGTCGGCATTTCGATTTTTGCGATCGGAAGTCTGGGAGCCGGGTTGGCGCCGAACGTGGGAATTCTCATTGCAACACGTGCGGTGCAGTCGGTGGGCGGCGCGCTGATGGTGCCCACATCGATCGCACTTGCCCTGCCGGAGTTCCCGCCCGAGAGG
The DNA here is from genome assembly GCA_964629075.1 of uncultured Bifidobacterium sp. Taxonomy (GTDB): domain Bacteria; phylum Actinomycetota; class Acidimicrobiia; order Acidimicrobiales; family Ilumatobacteraceae; genus F1-20-MAGs119. The sequence continues at coordinate 3,346 of CAZVPL010000059.1, forward strand.
CGCAGTCTGGCCGTGGGCGTGTGGGGTTCGATCGCCGCGTTGGCCGGGGGCCTCGGCCCGCCGTTGGGTGCCGCTGTCATCGAACTCGGCGGTTGGCGATGGATCTTCTTCATCAACATCCCCGTTGTGTTGATCGTCGTGGTGCTGGGTCGCAACATCCTGCGCGAGTCGAAAGGTTCGTCGACGGGCGTTCGCCTCGACATGGTGTCGGTTCCTCTCGGCACCATCGCACTTGCGTTGCTGACTCTCGGTGTCTTGGAGGGCGAGAAGTGGGGCTGGACGAGCCCCGGGATTCTCGTGTCGTTTGCCGGTGTGCTGGTGTTCGGGTGGATCGTTGTTCGTCGATCACTGACGCATGCCGAACCGCTCCTTGACATGTCGATCTTCCGTCACCGTCGATTCAGCGCGGCCTCCGTGGCGACGTTCACCTTGAATCTTCCGGTGGCGGGCTTCTGGTTCAGTGCACCGCTCTTTTTCCAGACGGTGTGGGACTGGTCGGTGCTGAAGAGCGGCTTTGCGATCATGCCGACTCCGGTCATCATCTTTCTGACCGCGACGATCGCGGGTCGATTCTCCGATGGTGGACTCATCAAGCCGATCATCGGTTCGGGAATCGGATGCTGTGCAGTTGGAATCGCCGGGCTCGCCCTGTTTCTCGATGGCGATGCGAATTACTGGGCGCACTATCTGCCGTTTGCCGCGATCTACGGCGTTGGTCTCGGCCTGTCGTGGTCGAACCTGACGGCTGCGGCGTTGATCGGCATTGATCATGAAAAGTTTGGTGTCGCGAACGGAACGAATCTCACTTTCCGGCAAGTGGGCGGCGCGATGGGCGTTGCTTTGTCGATTGCCGTCGCAGGTGAATCGGGAGTGTTGGGTTCGGCCGCCGCTTTCCACCGCGTGTGGCTGGTGCTCTCGTTCTGGATGGTCGCAACGGTCATCTTCTTCGTGGTTGCATACCCACGAATTTCTTCAGAGTCACGGGCGGCTCACAACTAAGGTGACGCGGTGCCCGAAACGTCGAATCTCGTCGCCTTCATCGGGGCAACCGTCGTTCTCCTTCTCATTCCCGGTCCAGCGATCATTCTCAATCTGAACCGCACGTTGGCCGACGGACGGTCGCACGGACTGGCAACCGTTGCAGGACTCGAAATCGGCGACACGATCCAGGCTTCGCTTGCCGCGCTCGGCCTGAGCGCCGTACTTGCCACATCGGTCAGTCTTTTCAACGCGATCAAGTGGGGCGGTGTGGCCTATCTGATCTTCACGGGGGTGAAGACCCTTCTCACGCGTCCCGACGAGTTGCGCGCTGACTCGACGCACACGACCCTGGCGCAGTCGTTCCGGCAGGGGATCATCGTGAATGCGCTGAACCCCAAGACGTCGCTGTTTTTCCTTTCGATCTTTCCGCAGTTCGTCGACGCGAAAGCGTCCAACGCCAAAATCCAGTCGTTGGTTCTCGGGCTCGTGTTCGTGTTCCTTGCGACTCTCTTCAATGGGTCGTACACGCTGATGGCAAGCGGTCTGCGCGAATGGCTCTTGCGTGGCCGTGCCGTTTATGTGATGCGGCGCTACGTCTCAGGCTTTGCGTTCATCGGCCTTGGTCTGCTGGCGATGACCGCAGGACATCCGTCCAGCGCCGATTGAATCCGTCGCCAGTTGGCTACGTCCATGATCGGTAGGCGCCCGGCTCTCGGACCAACAGTCGACGAAGAGCGCGCGACAACGCTTGAAGCGGTTCGGAAGCGCCTGGAGCACCGACTTCCATGGCTGGGAATCGGGCTCATTGGGGCGATGGCATCGGCGTGGCTCGTGGCCGCCGCGGAAGAAGAACTCTCGCGAACGGTGGCGGTTGCATTCTTCCTGCCGGCGATCGTTTACATGGCAGACGCCGTTGGAACACAAACTGAAGTTCTGGCGGTGCGAGGGCTGGCTGTCGGCGTAGCGATACGAGACATTGTCTTCAAGGAACTACTCGCAGGCATCCTCATCGGACTCTGCATTTCTGCAGCCTTCTTTCCCTTCTGCTTGGCGGTGTACGGCGATGTGTCGCTGGCCATTGCGGTCTCGGTTTCGTTGCTCATCAGCTCGACCGTCGCCAGCGTCATGGCGTTGGCTTTGCCATGGATTCTGAGCGCCTTGGGCAAAGATCCGGCGTTCGGTTCGGGGCCCATCTCGACGGTGATTCAGGATCTGCTGTCAATCGCGATCTATCTCGCGCTCGCGACACTGATTGTGTGACATGCAACTAGCCTCGCGGCATGTCCGTGACGCCCCGATTTCAGGTGCACTTCGCATCGCCCCGCGGCTTTCGTCAAGCGTTCCACGTGGAGCGGGCGAATGGAGGTGGCGACATCGCGATGGTGTGCGTGCACGGATGGCCCGAGACAAAGCGGCTCTACCACCGTGTGATCGAACCGCTGCGTGGAGCGGGATTCGACGTGGTTGTGCCCGACCTGCGTGCGTTCGGGGACTCCGACGTGGGTCCCGATGGATACAACGACGTGGTTTCCCATGCGCTCGACATTCACGCACTGGTGCACGACCATCTCGGCTACGACCGGGTGATTCTCATTGGCGGCGACCTCGGCGGCTCGGTGATTCAGGAAATTGCGCTGCGCTGGCCCGCATGGGTTGTCCGCATGGTGTTGTTCAACTCGCCACTGCCGTACATGAAAGCCGAGATGGCGGGACTCGCAACTCGTGCCGATTCGTCGACGCGTGACTACTTCGAACGACAGGGGACCGACGCTGACACGCTGATTGCCGAACTGACGACATCCGAGATGTGCCGCGGGTATGTGGCGCAGTTCTACGGACCGCGGCTGTGGGCGCACCCCGGCAACTTCTCGGAAGCCGACGTCATCTTCCATTCGGAACCGTTCGGTGACGCACGGCGATTGCGAGAGACGTTCGGGAACTACGAGTCGGCCTACTCTGCAGCCAAACGTCTCGAGCGACCGTTGTACGGGCCGAACCGCGAGACGCCGACGTTCATCATCTTCGGAACGAGCGATCATGTGATCTATCCCGACTTCGACAAGATGGCAGAAATCGTGTTTTCCCGCCATGAAGGACCCGTACGCATTGACCGGTGCGGTCACTTCGTGCCGTGGGAGGCAGCCGAGCGATTCGTCGAGCTGACGATCGGCTTTTGCCGCGACCGTTAGTCTGCAGTCATGCCGCAGGAACTCGACGACGCCCGTTACGTATCGTTCAGCTCGTTCAAGCGTGACGGCACACCCATCGCCCTTCCCGTTTGGGTGGTTTCTTTCGAGGGTGGGTATGCATTCACCACCGACCCCGATGCGTTCAAGGTGAAGCGTGTGAAGAACAACCCGAAGGTGAGTCTGCGCGTTTGCTCGATGCGCGGCAAGGTCGCTAGCGGCGCGACCGAATTCCACGGGACGGCAGAGTATGTCGATGCCGACACAGCCGACCGCATCAACCGTGCGATTCGCCGGAAATACTGGTTCGCCTATTGCGTGCTCATTGCGCCATCGAATCTGTGGTCGCGTTTGCGCGGTGGCGCGAGTGCGGCGGGTCATGCCGCCATCAAGGTCACTCTCTCTGCCTGACTACGGCAGGTTTCTTCATGTCCACCACCTATGAGTCGGCGACAAGCGATCTGATTGATGCGATCGAACAAGTTGTCGAGGCGTGGCTCGTTCGTCTTGCCGAGACGGTCTTCGTCGCAAGGAACGGGGTCTTGACCGGTGACTTCCGTCGGACAGCCCGGGCGGCAGCCCGCGAGGGTGCGGCATGGACGGTGGCAAGACTGCGCGACGTGCTGGAAGTCGACGTCGATTCGCAGCGTGTGAACCCGCTGCAGGTCTTGCGAGAAGCGGTCAAGTTTCCCACCCACGTATTGCTGTCGGCAGGGATTCCGACGCCACAGCGCGACGAGTTCGACGAGAAGATCAACCCGGACGACATCTATGGCATTGGCCCGGCACATTGGAACGACATCGATGAGTCGTTGACCGAGCCGGGAATCATCTGGGGTGCCGCCAAGGCGAGCACGGTGTTGCAGCGGCGACGTGCCGAGGGGAAACTTGACCCCCGATGACAAGTACCGCCGAGTTTCCCGGACGACGTGGCGATCTGATCGCCCAATGGGGTGTCTCGTCACCCGCGTCGGGAACCGAATTCTGTGCGGCGTTGTCCGCACTGACGGATTCGATGTTGCAGTCGCTCTTCGACGAGGCATGTGCGAAAACCGGAATCAAGGGGGACGTTGCGCTCGTCGCGGTCGGCGGTTACGGACGGGGCGAGATGGCCCCGTTCAGCGATCTTGACGTGCTGCTGCTTCACCGCAACGTGAAGAAGATCGACGACCTGGCGAGTGCGCTTTGGTACCCACTGTGGGATTTGAAGTTCAAGTTGGGTCATGCGGTTCGCACGCCGAAGGAAACGAAGAGTCTCGGCGACAGCGACCTCGACACCGCGACGGCGCTGATCACCGCACGTGGCGTGGCCGGCGATGCGGCCCTGTCGGGTGAGGTCATCGAACAGTCCCGTGAACGGTGGCGCAAGCGTGGACGCGACTCGCTGCGCGACGTGCACAAGCGCGTGATCGAGCGTCATGCAAGCGCCGGCGAAGTCGCGTTCCTCCTCGAGCCCAACCTGAAAGAGGGTCTTGGCGGGCTGCGCGACATTCACGCGTTGTGGTGGGCACTCGACGCGGGTCTCGTCTTGTCGGGGGCCGATCGTCAAGAACTCAAGCGGGCAAACGAAGTGTTGTTGACGGCCCGAGTTGCACTGCACATCTCGACCCAGCGTGTCGGCGACGTGTTACGACTCGAAGACCAGGATGCAGTTGCACGTCTGGCGGGATTCGGAGACGCCGACAAATTGATGGCCGCCATTGCGGCAGCGGGACGCAGCGTCGCATGGACGGCCGACGAAGCGTGGGCGCGGCTCGACCCGCCGGCCAATGCGAACGAACCGTCGCGTCGCCTGGCCCCCGGTGTCGAGCTTGTGCGGGGCGAGGTGCACCTCGACGAAACCGCGAATCCAGCCGTCGACCCCACACTCGTACTGCGGGTGGCGACGGCCGCCGCGCGCCTGAACGCACGAATCGATCGTGAGTCGCTCAACCGTCTCGGCGAGGAGACTCCGGTGTGGCCCGACCCGTGGCCTGCCGGCGCGAGCGATGATTTTGTCGCTCTGATGCTCGAGGGAGAACGAGCGATTCCGGTTCTCGAGTCGCTCGACCAGCGCGACTTGATCACGAAGGTTCTGCCCGAGTGGGCCCCCAACCGCAGCAAACCGCAGCGCAATGCGTATCACCGCTACACGGTCGACCGGCACCTCTGGCAGACGGTGGCCAATGCTGCGGCACTTGCCGACACGGTGTCACGGCCCGACCTCTTGATGTTCGGTGCGTGGTTCCACGACATCGGCAAGGGCTACCCCGGCGACCACACCGACGTGGGCGTGGAGATGTTCGCCACGATCGGTCCGCGCATGGGGTTGTCGGCCGACGATGTTGCCATCGTGCAGTCATTGATTCGCCACCACTTGTTGCTTGCCGACACCGCGACACGACGCGACCTGTCCGACGACGCCACCATCACCGGTGTCGCAAATGAACTGAAGTCGTCGGTGACACTTGAATTACTGCGCGCCCTCACCGAAGCCGATTCAAAAGCAACCGGCGTGTCGGCCTGGAGCGACTGGAAAGCCGGGCTGGTGTACGAACTCACCGAACGTGTGCACCACGTGTTGGGTGGCGGTGATGTGCACGACGTGACGTGGAAGTTGTTCCCCGATGCCGAAGTCCTCGAGATGATGGCCGAAGGTCGCTTTGCCGCATGCACAACCGAGAACTCGATCATCGTCGTCACACCCGACCGACCCGGCACCTTCAGCAAGGTGGCCGGGGTAATGGCTCTGCACGGCCTCGACGTGCTCGGAGCCGAGGCCCACTCCGACGAACAGGGAATGGCGGCTTCGGAATTCCGGGTGCAGCCCCCCGCGACGCACTCGATCGAATGGGGGCGCGTCATCGACAGCGTCGAGCGTTCATTGCGCAACGAATTGGCTCTCGAGGCCAGACTGGTCGAACGGGCGCGTGAGTACGGCGCCCCCCGCGCCAAAACGGCGATTCCGCCGGCCCCGCCGAGTGTTCGTTTCGACGACACCGCGTCGTCGAACAGCACGCTTCTCGAGGTGCGTGCTCCCGACAAAGTGGGTCTCTTGCACAACATCGCCAAGACCATCGCCGATATGGGTCTCGACATTCGCCATGCGCGGGTGCAGACCCTCGGCAACGAGGTTGTCGACACGTTTTACGTTCGTACCTCGGCGGGAAAGAAGCTCACCGACGCGGTCCATCGGGCCGAGGTCGAAAAGGCGCTTCTCTTTGCCGTCTCGAAGTAGGCAAACCGCCAACTAACCTCGAGGCGTGAGCGAACTCGGACCGCAGGACTTCACGCGGGACCTCCTGCGATGGAGCGAAGCGCTCGCTGCAATTGCGCGAACCGGAATGGGTTTCACCCAGAATCTCTACGAGCGCGAGCGGTACGAAGAGGTGCTCCACGTCGCCGCCGACATCAAAGCCGCCGCCGACGAGGCCCTTGACGTGCGCCGGGAACAAGACCACTTCGTCCAGGAATGGATGGAGAGCATCGGCGAGGGTGTCCCAGGCTACGTCACCCCCAAGGTCGCCATCGGTGCGATCGTCGGCAACGAGGCGAACGAGATTCTCCTGGTGCAGCGCAAGGACAGCGGGATCTGGCTGTACCCAACGGGCTGGGCCGACGTCGGCTATTCACCGGCCGAAGTGGCCCTGAAGGAAGTGCACGAAGAGACGGGCATCGAATGTGAAGCGGTGCAACTGCTCGGTGTTGTCGACGGAATGCGGATGGGATTCTCGCGGTTCGGCATGTACATGTTGTTGTTTCACTGTCGTGCAACCGGCGGTGAGTTGCGCGGACATCCGCTCGAAACATCCGGAGTCGGTTGGTTCTCGCGCGATCAATTGCCACATCCCACCGCGGGCGCACAGTGGTGGGGACCAATGGCGTTCAATGCGCTTGACGGTGGTTCCCACACCGCAACGTTCGACGTACCACGAGCGCCGATTTGGCGTGGTGGAGATGGTGTCGCCTAGCGACCGTCTTGGTCGCGGAGGAACTGTTCGACTTCTTCCATCAGCGTTTCGGCGTCACCAAGGTCGGCGGCGTCGTCGCCCGTGTCGGTGGCGAAGTCGAACTGAAGCTGGGTGTCGTCTTCTTCGATGTCGAAATCATCGTCGTCATCGATGGACATGCCGGAATCAGACATTGTCTCGAGTCGGCCGACGTAGGCCTGCAGGTCGTCGTCATCTTCGATCATCGAGTCGAGCTGTGCCTCGTACGCGGTGACAGAGTCCATCATGTGACCCACCGGTGCGGGGGTGCCGACGATGTCACATGCGCGTTGCATCAGGGCAACCGCTGCCTTGGGGGAACTGATCTGGCCCGCGTAGGCGGGAACCGCCGCCCACAAAGAAGCCGATGGCATGGATGCCTTGCCGCAGGCATCGTGCAACACCCCGACGATTCCGGTGGGTCCTTCGTAGCGCGAGCGCTGGAGGCTGTAGCGGTTGACCAATGATTCGTCGGTAGCGGTGCCGATGAGCTGGACCGGCCGTGAATGGGGGACATCGGCAAGGAGTGCCCCGAGTGTGAGGAACATCTTGGCGTCGTACTTCTCGAACACGCCCAACAGTTGGTCGGTGAAGAGCCGCCAGCGAAGACTGGGTTCCGGGCCGAGAACCAGAATGACGTCGGTACCGGCGGACCGCGCGTGCCACAGACCGATGGTGGGCCACACGATGCGGCGCACCCGACCGTCGCTCAACTTCACGTGCGGACGGATGGTGGCAAAGTCGGTGAAGAGTTCCGGGTCGATTTCGGCCAACGCGGTTGCACCCCAACCCTGAACGAGATTCTGCAGTGCGGACGATGCGGCATCAGCTGCGTCGTTCCATCCGGTGAATGCGGCGACGACGGTGGGCTTGACAAGGTTGGGTTCTGAAATCCAACGGATGTGGTCGGTGCCGCCCATGACGACCTAACGCTATCCACGCATTTCGACTATTTCGGACGCTCCAAATTGGCGCGAACGTAGTAGTTGTCGCCACCGCCCGCGGCAAGAACGTCGTCGAGCCAGTTGCCCTCGTAGACGTCATTCGGCCCCTGCATCAGGTCGTTTTCCGTTGCGCCGGCCGGAGTCGTCACGAGCGTCCACGCCTGGCGTTTGTAGGTCCAGTTGTCGGGGTCGAGTGCGTGTGCGCGGCGCCAGTAGGGAACTGCCGCATCATGGCCAACCGTGCGATGCAGGTGTTCACCCATCGCAAAACACGCGCCGGCGAGTGAGGTGTCGTTCGACATCGGACGCGACGCCTCGACGACTTCCTCCGGCGACATTGCGTACGGACTGGCTGCCCCGTTGCGCACCCAGTCGAGCAGCGCGGCACGGTAGGCGGCCGAGTCGTCGGGGATCTTCTTCACTTCGCCGATCATCAGCTTCAAGCGATCGGGAATTCCCTCGGGGATTTCCATGTCGCGCGCGGGACTGCGTTCGATCGACGCTTGTTCCGCCGGACGCACGATCATTCCGTTCTCGTCGATCCACACAGCCATCGGCACGTTGATGAATCCGAAGAGATCGTTCGTGCAGTGCGTCGTGTCGATGAGCGACGGGTGGGTCGGCGACGCAGCGTCGATCCACGGTTTGGCGTGTGCCGGGTTGATGTCGAGGGCAACGGAGACGACCGTGCCGCCCAGCGGTTCGATTTCAGTGTGCAGTGCCTGCCACCCGGGCAGGGCCGTTCTGCAGCCTCACCAACTGGCCCAGGCGATCATGATGATGCGCCTGCCGCGCAGTGAGGCGAAGTCGAATCCGCGTCCCATTGCGTCGATGAGTGTCGAAGGAAAGCGCGCGACTGCAGTGGCCAGAGTGCGGCCCGTCGCGGTTGCGGCGCCGAGCGACCACACTCCGTGATCGGAATCGTGGACGACCGGCATGCCGAGACGAGCGGCTGCAACTTCGACGTTGACCTGCCCGTTGTCGAGAGCCCCCGGTGCCGGAACACAGACTTCGCCGCGACACATGCCCTCGGGCTTCGCGTCCCATCCGGTGACGGCCGAGAACTCGGCGGCGGGCACACGGAGACTGTTCAGGATCATGAGGCGACTCTATGCCCGATCGGCACCCTCGGCGGACAAGAATGGGGCCATGACCGCGAAGATCGAGATTGCCGGCGAGGCGAGCGACGAATTGGTAACCGCAATGGCCGCGCTCATCCCGCAGTTGTCCAAGTCGAACCCGCCACCCACCAAAGCCGAACTGGCTGAATTGATTGGCTCGGAAGCCAGCACCATGTTCGTGGCCCGTGTCGAGGGTCGCATCGTCGGCTCGCTGACACTCGCCATGTTCCGGATTCCCACCGGTGTGCGGGCCTGGATCGAGGACGTCGTTGTCGACGATTCGGCACGCGGCCACGGTGTCGGTGAGGCGTTGAACCGCGCCGCACTCGACCACGCCAAGGCACACGGGGCCATCACCGTCGAACTGACGTCGCGCCCCTCGCGGGAGGCCGCGAACCGCCTCTACCAGAGGATGGGTTTCGTCGCGCGCGAGACGAACGTGTACCGCTACACCCTCTGAGGGGATCACGCCTGAACGCTTCGGCGAGCGTGAGGTATCTCACTCAGCGAGACGATCAAGGATTCTTTGATCTCGTTCGACGAGCCTCTTCACGCGAGACCGAAATTCGGTGTCGTTCTTCA
>CAZVPL010000060.1:0-3342 GCA_964629075.1 uncultured Bifidobacterium sp.
CGTAAGACGGCTGCAAAGAAGTAGTATCCATGCAATAACGCTTCGGTTCGGAACGTTGAGACTGGGGGGCGAAAGCCCCCCAGTCGCCATTTACGGGCCCAATCATTTAGGGTGCGCCACATGTCGAGCGCGCCAAGTACCGACGCAGTCGAGCGTGTGATCGCCGACCTCGAAGCCGAACACCTCGGTCTGGCCGGCCTGATTGCCGACATTGATGAGCGGGCCTGGAGAACTCCGACTCCCGCAGAGGGTTGGGACGTTGCCGACTCCGTGTCGCACCTGCACTTCTTCGACATCCGAGCTGCCCTTGCCGTTCGTGATCACGATGGGTTTGCCCGCGACACCCAGGAGATGATGGCGAACTTCGCCAAGGGCGGTGACCCGTCCGTTGCCCACGGGCGGGCCGTCACGGGGCGCCAGCTCTTCATGGATTGGCGTGCCGAGAGCTCCGCGCTCATTGCCGCCGGTCGGGCTGCCGACAAGTCGGTGCGTGTTCCGTGGTACGGGCCGTCGATGTCACTCGCCTCGTTCCTCACCGCTCGATTGATGGAGACGTGGGCGCACGGCGTCGACGTCTCCGACGCCCTGGGCAAACCCATCGTCACTTCGGCACGGCTCAAGCACGTGTGCCACATCGGTTTCTTGGCGCGCCCGAACAGTTACCGCGCACGCGGTCTTGCGGTGCCCGAAGCCGACATTGCCGTGCGTCTCGTCGCACCCGATGGCTCGACGTGGTCGTGGGGCAACGAAGCGGCTCCGGAATCGATCACGGGTACCGCACTCGACTTTGCGCTTCTCGTCACGCAACGTCGTCACGTCGACGACACTGCACTCGTCGCAGACGGAGCTTTTGCGCGGGAGTGGACAACGTATGCACAGGCCTTCGCGGGCCCCGCCGGACCCGGAAGGCAGCCGCGCTAGAGATCGCGCATCACGTGAAAAACTTCTGCGGCACCAAAGCCGTGGGGTGCGCCGAGCGAGCCGAGGCGGGCGCGCATTCGTTCGCGGAATGCGGCGAGAGCATCGTCGTCTTTGGCCTTCATGGTCGACTCGAACTGACTGGCATGTGCTTCGAGCGCGTGCAGTTTGGTCTCGACTGTTGCCGACACATCCTCGACGTGGTTCGGGGTATCGGCCTCCCAGAGGAACAGCATCGAGGGTCGGTGGTGGGCGAGTGGCTGGCCGGTCTGCAGGTCGGTGACGTCGAAGTGGTGGCGGAAGAAATGCGGATCACGTGCCGCGACGATCGAATCGGTGAGGAGAAAACCCGCGGCTCGATGGTCGGGGTGGAGCCTGTAGCGCTTCCACGGGTCGTGACCGAGAACCACGTCGGGTTGCACGATGCGGATGAGACGGCTCAATGCATCGCGCATGGCGTGGGTGTTTTCCAACTCACCGTCGACTGCGCCAAGGAAGGTGACGCTGCCGATGGCACCGATGCGTCGGGCGGCTTCGCGCTGTTCGGCCTGTCGCGCGGCCACCAGCGCTGTGGTGTCGGCGTTGACGTCCCACGTTCCTTTTGATCCGTCGGTGAGCACCGCATAATGAATGACGCATCCTTCGGCGGCCCACTTGGCGAGCGTGCCGCCGCAACCAAATTCGATGTCGTCGGGATGCGCGCCGACCGCGAGTGCGCGTGCGGGAGCGGCGAGGTTCGCACTGTACGTCGACGGGTCGACGGCGCTCACCGCGGGTTGACCCGGCTCGTTGGCAGCCATGGAAACACCTCCCGTATCCGAGGGTCGAGTAGATCGTCGGGGTTGTCGAGGTCGAGCGACCATTCATCGGAGAGAGCGATGCGCGGAGAAAACCCGCGTCGCATCGCTTCGTCGACGTGCAGTCGGAAACTCCCGGGGCCGTAGTGAAAGCTGAACTCGGCTGCAGTGGGAAGTGAGAGAAGGTTCGTGCCGTCGTTGACCGAGTCGGGCACGATCACGACGTTGCCGGCGTCGATGAACGGACCGACGTCGCAGGCGAGAGGGACGTCGCTGTGGGCCACGACGGCGCTGGCAAAGCCGCTCTCACGTGCCCAAGCGACGCCGTCCGCCACGGCGCCGTTCAGACCCGGCGAGGTCTGGGTGATGCAGGAAATCGGCTGTGCGGCGGCCCACTCCCGCACGTCGTCGCAGTCGTCGCTGCCGGTGACGACGAGCACGACAAGGTTGCCTGCCGCCGCAACGACTCGCTCGGCACACTCGCGCGAGAGACGCTCGCGAGAGGCGGCGTCGAGGACGGGAGACAGACGACCCTTGCCGCTGTTGAAGGACTTGAGCGGCATGACGAGCGCCGCCGACGAAACCACGCGGACAGCCTAGAGAGACACGCGCCGAAAAAGGGGCGAGCCGCCGGGCAATACGCTGTCTCCATGTCGATTCGCGTGGGTGTGGTTGGCGCAGGTTCGTGGGGTACCACGGTTGCGTCGATGGCGGCCCTCAACACCCCGACGTTGCTCTGGGCGCGTAACGACGACACCACGCGCACCATCAACTCGACCCATCGCAATCCGACGTATCTCGGCGACCGTCCGTTGCCCGACGAACTTCGTGCCTCGAGCAACTTGGAAGAGGTCGTCCGCGATGCCGATGTCGTGGTGATGGCGGTTCCGTCGCACGGTTTCCGCGAAGTGATGAATGCGGCGGCGCCGTTGGTTCGCCCCTGGGTGCCGATCGTCAGCCTGACGAAGGGCCTCGAACGCGAGACCGGAAAGCGCATGACCGAGGTGGTTGCCGATGAGCTTCCCGGTCACCCGGCGGCGGTGCTCACCGGACCCAACCTCGCAAAGGAAATCATGGACGGTCAGCCGGCCGCTTCGGTGGTTGCAATCGACGACGACGTCATTGCGCGCGAGCTGCAACGCATCTTTTCCAACCCGCGCCTTCTGGTGTACACGAATCCCGATGTCGTTGGCTGCGAGGTCGGCGGTGTCGTGAAGAACGTGATTGCAATCGCGGCGGGAATGGCCGCGGGCATGGGTTTCGGCGACAACACCCGCGCGACGATCATCACGCGCGGCTTGGCGGAAATGGCGCGCCTCGGAGCGGTTCTGGGCGGTCAGCCAATGACTTTCGCCGGTTTGGCGGGTATGGGTGACCTCATCGCCACGTGCTCGTCACAGCAGAGTCGTAACACTCAAGTTGGTCAGGCCCTGGGTCGGGGTGAGAAGATCGATGACGTGCTTGCGGCGATGAAGATGGTTGCCGAAGGGGTGAAGAGCGCTCACACGGTGCGAATGCTCGCCGAGAAGCATGTCGTCGACATGCCAATCTGTGAGCAAGTCGCCGAGGTCTGCCACAACGGTGTCGCCGCACGCGACGCAATGCTCAACCTCCTCGCCCGTGGTGG
>CAZVPL010000060.1:3442-12928 GCA_964629075.1 uncultured Bifidobacterium sp.
TTCGGAGCTCGAGTGATTCACGTTGGCGTGCGTGGTGGCAAGCACCACGCATCGGTCGATGATGTCGGCCGAATCGAACTGAGCGATGGCTCGCCGCTCGTCGACTGGCACGTTGCCGATGAAAAGCGGTGGCATTCCGCCGGTGACCCGGCCGAGGGTCTGCGGCAGACCACGCTCGCCGGTACACCCGTGGTCGAGACAAAGATGCGCGTGCAGGGCGGCGACGTGGTGCAGCGGGTCTGGGCCGTTGCCGACCACGGTGGGCTCGTCGTCGTCGAATTTGAAAACGACTCGCCGGCGTCGGTTGCCGTCGCCCTCACCCGTGGCGATCTCATCACCTCACGACCCGTTCCCAACCAGCCGATCCCCGGCATCGACCTGCCGATGGGAAGCATCGCCCTGCCGCTCGCGCACCGGTCGACTTTGCGCGTGGCGCTACCCCTCGGGGACGTGCCGGTCGGGGTCGACCTAGCCGCACTTCCCCCGGCGGTCCAGGTGTCGCGGGGCTGGCTGCAGGTCGTTGAATCCGCGTCGCGACTCGTATGTGCAGATGCACCGATCGCAGCGGCATTCGACGAGGTCAACGCCGCGCGCTGCGAACTTCTGGTGTGCGGCATCCCGAACCCTGCCGACGACCCGCTCGGTGCTCTGATCGGCGGTATCGAGCTCGTGCGCCTGGGCGAGAACCCGTACATCTGGATCGATGAACTTGTGCCGTTGGCCGAGCAATGCCTCGCCGGTGCCGACGATCATCCGCGTTTCATGCTTGCGCACGCCGTCGCCGGTTTGCAGTCCGTTCTTTCCAAGGCAGGCGAGCCCCGCGCGGTCCGCGACGTCGTGAAGACTTGGTCCCGCGTGAAGGGTGAGGGAGGGTCCGGTTGGGCCGCGCGCACTCCCGCAACGGTGATCGCCAACGTCGAACAGACGCTGTTGGCGGTGGGTGCAGACAACACCGGTGTTCTGTTGCCCCGCGGCATTCCCGACGAATGGAGAGGCATCAACTTCGAGGCACACGGCTTGTGCGGGCCGTCGGGTGCACGCGTCGGTTTTGCGTTGCGCTGGCATGGCGAGAACGTGGCCGTGTTGTGGGAGTCGTCGTCGCCCGACGTGCGGCTCGTCTCGGGTGTCGACGCGACGTGGTCCAACGCGGGAACCGCGGGTGGTGACGCCCTGTGGCTGGTTTCCTAGGATCCCGTCAATGAGTGCACAACTTCGTCTGACCGAGTGGACTTCGTGCGGTGGCTGCGCCGCCAAGTGGGGTGCGTCGCTTCTCTCCGAGTTGGTGTCGGAGCTTCCGGGGTCGTTCGACAAGTCGCTGCTCGTTGGTCTTGCACCTTTCGACGATGCCGCGGTCTACAAGGTCACAGATGACGTTGCGCTCGTCAGCACCACCGACTTTTTCCCACCGCTTGTCGACGACCCCGACGACTTCGGCGCCATCGCCGCGGCAAACGCGTGCAGTGATGTTTTTGCGATGGGTGCACACGTCGTCATGGCGATCAATGTCGCGGCCTTCCCCGAGCACTTTCCGCACGACGCGATCACGGCCATCTTCGCCGCGGCGAGCAAGGTTGTCACCGAGGCGGGTGGGTCGATCGCCGGCGGCCACACCATTCGCAACCCCGAACCGATCTTCGGCCTCGCCGTGCAGGGCGTTGTGCACCCCGAAAAGGTGTGGCGCAAGGGCGGTGCCAAGCCCGGTGACGTCGTCATGATGTCGAAGCCCATCGGCACCGCGCTTGCACTTGCCGGCGGGTGCTCGACCGACAAGCGCGCGGCAATCAACGGGATGCGTGTGTTGAATCGTCGCGCTGCCGACCAACTTCGGGAACTCGGCAACGATGTTCATGCCGTCACCGACGTCACGGGATACGGGCTCGCGGGCCACGGCTGGGAAGTCGCCGAGCGTGGCAACGTGCGCCTCCACATCGAGACGTCCAACATCGTCAGCTACCCCGGCGCGGCCAAGGCGGCGGCCGACGGGTTGCGCACGGGTGGTGACCCGCGCAACCGTGCATACGTCGAGGGTCGCGCCGTCGTTCATGCACCCGACGAGCGCGCCGCGCTGTGTTTCGATCCGCAGACGTCGGGCGGCTTGCTCGCCGCGGTGCCACCGACACGCGAAGCCGAACTGACCGCACAGGGTTGGTGGCGTGCCGGATTCATCGCCGACGGAACCCCGGGGATCGTGCTCGAGGCGTGAAGCCCGCACCAACACTCGACATCGAAACCGAACTGCACGCCGACGGCGCCGGTGTGGTCGCGGGTGTCGACGAAGTGGGTAAGGGTGCGTGGGCCGGTCCGCTCGTCGTGTGTGCCGCGGTTGTGCGAACCGACGTGTCGGTCGGTGAACTGGTGGCACGCGACTCGAAGGCGCTGTCGGAAAAGAAGCGCGAGGCGATCTTCGACACGGTTGCCGCGCAGTGCGCACACTGGGCGCTCGGCATCGTCTCGGCGGGGGAGTGTGATCGCCTCGGCATGAGCAACGCGCAACGGCTCGCCACGAAACGCGCGGTGACGGGCCTCGACGTCGATGTCGATGCCGTCATCGCCGACGGAAAGTGGGACTTCGTTTCACCGCTGGTGCCGCGCGTCGTCATGCGCGTCAAGGCGGATTCGATCTCGGCGTCGGTTGCCGCCGCGTCGGTACTTGCCAAGGTGTCGCGCGATCGAATGATGCGTGAACTTGCGGTCGAGCACCCGCACTGGAATTTCGCGGGAAACAAGGGGTATCCGTGCCCCAAGCACCGCGACGGTCTGCGGGCACACGGCACGGCGCCCGTTCACCGGGTGTCGTGGGCCTTCATGGAAAATCTCGGTCTTACGAATCACGGTCTCACTGAACGGTGAGATTCACGGTGACGGAGCCGGTCGTGTTGTTCAACCGACCGGTGATGACCACCTTGAAGACACCCTTCTTGCGCGCAACGCCGACGAGTTTCGCGCCGCGGACATCGAAGCGGACTCCGTTCGGTGCGCCACGAAGCGACGCGCTGTCGACTCCACTGAGCGCAGGCACGGCAACGTTGCAGGGCTTGAAGACGATGCACTTCGCCTTGATTGTGATTGCGTACGGATCGGACGAATTCGATGGCGGCGGACGTGTGGCGGAGGGCGCCGCGGGTTTCTGATTCGGCGCGGGGGCTTCATCTGTCTGCGGGGTCGTGGACGGAGCGGAGCTCGCCTGCGACACCTGACTCGGGGTTGGTGTGGTCTCACCGACGGGCGTCGTCAGGGGGGTAGTAGCGGGGGGCAGGAGCGCGGCACTTGTGGTCGGCAGGGTGGTGGCGACGGTGGTTGACACGACTGCAGGTGAAGTCGGTGGGACCGTGGTCGCGACGATGGGTGCGGCGGTCGAGGCGACAGTCGTCGCGATCGTTGGTGCGATCGTGATCGGAACCGTGGCGGGAGTGGTGGTGGCGACCGGTGCGGCAATCGACCCCGAGATCGACTCGGTTCGGTAGCCGCTGGCGTTGTAGGCGGTGAGGCTTCCGTAGAAGGTCGACGCATCCGGCCACGTTCCGCTGAACAGGCCGGTCGAAGTGTTTGCGGTGGCCTGCCAACGGTTGCCGCTGCGGTCCCACGCCTCGGCAGAACCCCTGTAGCCGGTTGCGGCTCCGCCCGTCAGTGCAACACGCGTCGTCATCGAGGCACCCGTCGTCGGGGCATCAAAGGTGACGGAGATCGATGGGACCCGATTCTCCGCAAGCGGCGTGCCAAAGATGGACACCGTGCCCGCGTTGGTCGACGCCGGACCGCCAAGATCGGGGTCGGCCCGTGGTGCACCGACAACGGCCACGCCTGCATCGATGTCGACGCTGAATCCGAACGCATCGTCATTCGAGCGGTTCGTTGGACTCAGCGCCCGGTCGTAGTTCCATGTTCCATCGCGATTCACGAAGGTGTAGGCGGCACCCGGACAGCACGTGTCGCCGACGTCCCTGGGCGCACCGACGATGACTTCTGAGCCGTCGTTGCTGAGTCCGACTGCGGCGCCGAACGCGGGGGCTCCCGTCGCTGCCAGGTCGGGATGGTCGAGGCGAACGGGGCACGACCATGTCGATGCCGCACGTTCGCACACGTACGCCGCACCGAGTCCGGCTCCCGGTGCACCAACGACCATGCGTGAACCGACGAGTTCGATGTCGGTACCGAACCGTTCGTTCGCCGCACCGTCGAGTCGTTGCGAGAGTGTCCACGCATCGCCCGAGCGCGTGTAGACGAAGACCGAACCCTTGCCGGCAAGAGTCTGGTCGGCGCCGACGACGAGGGTGTTGTCGTCGATGTCAAGCGCGATTCCGAACGATCCGTTCGTCGCGACACCCTCCGGTCCGACGCTCGCCGCATTCGCGTACGCATCCGTGGACGACATGACGTAGACGAGCGGACTTGGCGAGGAATAGAGACCGATCAAAGGTGCGGAGACCGCAACGTACGAGGTCGAGAGGCCGATCGCATGGCCCCAGTCGCTCTCGTTCGGAAGGATCGAGCCGACGGGTCGAACCGAGTAGACGAGCTCCGGGTTCATCGGGGCGGAGGCCACGCTGACGGCGCCGCTACGCCACCCGAAGAGCGCACTTCGTGTGTCTGCCGACGACGCCACGACGTTGAAATTGTCGACGGCCATGTCGCGTCCGAATCGCCAGTCGTTGCCGGTGAGCACGGTGGTCGGGTTCGCCCACTGCGTGCCGAAGGTGCTTTGGTACACCGCACCGAGCGACGCGTTCGCGATGCCCGGCGCAGAGGCAAAGATCGACCCACGCTGAATCGCCACGCGATATCCGAAGTTCGCGCCATCGGACCGGGTGGGCAGCGTGACGGAAAGTTCCTTGTCGGGCAGCGTGGTCACCAGGGCGAGCGGCGGCGGCTCCGGCGCCGGCCCCAGAATCGGTGCGCCGGCGGACGCGTTCTTCACGCCGGCACGTGGTTCGGAGTTCGCCGAGCAGGCGGCAACGACGATCGTTCCGGTGGCGAGAATGAGGAGTCGGCGGACCCGAACGTTTTTCACGCGGTCAGCGTAGTGACGTGGCGCCATTGCGCCAGTCAGGGTGAGGTGATCGAACGACGCGACGTCGTTCGGCGTTACTTGGCGAGATCGCGGAAGGGTGACTTCGAGTCGATGCCCGGTTCCTTTGGCAAGCCGAGGACACGCTCACCCACGATGTTGCGCATCACTTCGTCGGATCCGCCCGCAATGCGCAGACCGGGTGTGCCGAGAATGAGCTGGTTCCAGGCGTAGGTGCCCCACTCGCCGGTGTCGACGACGATCTTCGGACCGAGCACTTCGGAGAGGAATGCGCAGAGACGCAACTGGTTGTCGGTGAGGGCCATCTTTGCCGTCGACATTTCGGGACCAGGTGTTTGTCCCGCACGGATTTTCGCCATTGCTCGCTGGTTGTTGTACGACGCGACGCGGTAGCGCGTGTAGAGATCGGCAAGCTTGTCGCGCACGATGGGGTCCTTGTCGAGGCCGTAGTGGCGGACCATCGCATACACACGGGTGAGGGGGTCGGCGCCACCGCCACCGCCGCCGATTGCGGCACGCTCGTTCATGAGCGTGGTGAGCGCGACGTTCCAGCCGTTGTTCACGTCGCCGAGGCGATGGTCGTCGCGCACGCGCACTTCGGTGAAGAAGACCTCGTTGAAGCTGGCACCACCGGTCATCTGTCGGAGCGGACGAATTTCGACGCCCGGCGCCTTCATGTCGACGATGAAGCCGGTGAGTCCCTTGTGCTTGGGTTGGTCAGCGTCGGTACGGCAGATGATTTCGCCAATGTCGCTGTAGTGCGCGCCGGAGGTCCACACCTTCTGGCCGGTGATGATCCACTCTTCGCCGTCACGGATGGCCTTTGTCTGCAGTGAGGCAAGGTCGCTGCCTGCGCCGGGCTCGGAGAAGAGCTGACACCCGACGATGTCGGCGCGCCACATCTTCTTCAGGTAGGCATCCTTTGCCGCGGTTGAGGCGTGGGCGAGAATCGTGGGCGCAACCATGCCGAGGCCGATCTGGAAAAAGCCCTGGTTGGGAACCTTGTACTCGGATTCGAGGCGGTTGAAGATGCGTTCGTGTGCGGGGGTGAGGCCGGCACCGCCGTACTCGGTGGGTCCGGTGATCCAACCGAAGCCCGCATCAAACTTCTTGCGACGCCAGGCCTTTGATTCCTCGAGCATCTCGAGTTCTTGCTGACGGGTGCGCTCTTCGAAGACGTTGACCTTGTCGGAGCCCTCGCCCCAGACGAAGGTTTTCTCTGCCTCTTTGCGCTCGAGGTTCGCGTCGAGAAATGCGGTCGCTGCCGCGGTGAACTCCTCAGGTGACATGTCGGGAGAGTACATTCTCGGGCATGGGTCAGCCAGTTGCGGTGCTCGAAGGTCCGGCAGGGAAAATGGGAATGGTTCGCTTCGAGGCGAACCGCAGTTTCACGGGCCAGGGCCACGAACGGTTTTCGTCTGTCGATCAGGCCACCGGCTCCCGACCGGCAGCGGTCGTGGCCCAACGTCTTTTTTCGACGGGTCAGGTGTCGGCCGTCCACGTGTACGGCAACGTGATCACCGTCGAGCTGGCAAAGGGTGCGGGGGCGCAGGGCCTGGAACAAGTCGTGCGCGACTTGTACCAGTACTGGAAGCCGGGCATGGAGCCGCCGGCATTCGAAGATTTGGTCGCCGAGGAGGAATCGGCGACTCCGGCGGCTGCGTCCGACGGAGGCGATGGTCCGGCCCTCAGCGAGGCAGCCAAGCGTGTGCCGGCACACCTTTTCGAGCGGTCACGCGCCGCCCGGGCCCGTCTGGGCAAATAAATTCGGCAACTTTAGGTAGCGAAAAACCCGAAAAATTCGGCGCTTTTGTGGTCGCTCCATCGTTTCCCCGGTGTCGGAATCTTCTACAGTTACGGCGCTAGGAGTACCGAAACGAAGTTCCCCCACCCCTGATACCTGTCCAAAGAGGCGCACGATGAGCGACGAACTCAGTTTGCAAGACGCAGCTGACCTGCTCGATGTGCACTACATGACGGCATATCGGTACGTGCGGTTGGGTCTTCTCCACGCGACGAAAGTCGGTGGCACGTGGCGCGTCAGGCGCGAGGATCTCGATGCCTTCCGGGACGGTGCATCGTCACGCGAACCTCTGAATCCTGAAGAGTCGAGGAAGAAGAGCGCACCGTGGTCCGAGCGACTCGAGTTGCGTTTGCTCGCGGGCGATGCACGTGGTGCGTGGGGCGTGGTCGAGGCCGCCCTTGCAGCCGGCGCGGAACTCGACGAGATCTACACAGAAGTCGTCAGTCCGGCACTGGTGAGCATCGGTGACAAATGGTCCCGCGGTGAGCTCGAGATCTACCTCGAACACCGCGCGAGCGCAATTGTGGCGCGCATCATGGGTCGGTTGGGTCCGCGTTTCGCGCGCCGTGGCCGTACGCGTGGCGCCATCCTCGTCGGCGCCCCCGAGGGCGAGCGACATTCGTTGCCGGTGTCGATGGTGGCCGATCTCATTCGCCAAAGCGGTTGGGAGGTCTACGACCTCGGCGCCGATCTTCCCGCCGATTCGTTCGCGGTTGCCGCGCGACACACCGTCGACCTCACTGCCATCTGTGTCAGCGTGACATCCGAAGGGGCCTTGACCAAGGCGATGGACATCATCAACGCCGTGCGCGAAGTTGTTCACCCGTCGGTGCAGATCTACGTGGGTGGGCGTGCCGTCACGTCTGCCGAACATGCCGAGACGCTGGGCGCAGACGGATGGGCGTCGTCGGCGGGTGACTTGGTTGCGTTGCTGAACGAACTGCCGTCGCGTACGCCGGTCGACAACAGCAGTGAGTATTTCGGCGACAGCCGTAACGTCGGCTGAGGCCCGGAAGCAAGCGAACACACGTTCGCTACAGTGACGGCGTGCCGTCACCCGCATTGCCGAAACAGATTCCTGCGAACGTTTTCGCGACAGGTCACGTCACCACGTTGTCGCGGGCGGTGCTGAAACGCGACCGCTCGGTTCCCGTTCCCGCATCGATCGGCCACGCGTT
Source organism: uncultured Bifidobacterium sp. (assembly GCA_964629075.1). Lineage (GTDB taxonomy): Bacteria > Actinomycetota > Acidimicrobiia > Acidimicrobiales > Ilumatobacteraceae > F1-20-MAGs119. Next base: position 11,451 of record CAZVPL010000060.1, read on the forward strand.
GCGCGCATCGGGTCTTGCCCATGGACTGCCGAGAGGGTCGGTGTGCACCGTCACGGGTGTCGCCCCGGTGGGGTTCGCCGCCGTTCTTCTGGTCGAAGCAAACAGGGCGGGCTCGTGGGTCGCATGGTGTTCGGGTGTTGCGCCGAACATCCGTGCACTCCATGACGCGGGATGGAGCCCCGATCGTTTGGTCTGCATCGACCCGCAGCGCGAGTGGTTGGCGTGCATGGGTGCATGCATCGGCCAATTCGAACTGGTGGTCACGCACGTTCCCCCGGGTGTGCCGGCTGCAGACGTGCGCCGAATGGCAACCATGGCCGCCCACGGCAACGGGGTCGTTGTGCTGTTGGTTCCGCACGGTGCCGCATCGACGCCGGCCGATTTCGAGTTTCGTGTCGAACGGTGCGAATGGCCCGTGTCGAACACGGGTCACCTGTCGACGCAGGTTCTGCATGTCGTGCTTGATGGTCGTCGCATCGCCGAGTCACGGGCGTTCGCGGTCGAGCTCGGCACATCATGAACGAATCACGCGTCGCGGTTGTCGTGTTGTCGCACGGTGATGATCGTGCACTGCACGGGCTGGCCCAGGCGCTCGACGACGTGACGCCGATGATCGAAATGATCGATGAAAACGCACTGCTCCTTCCGATGCGGGGCCCCACCAGGTACTTCGGCGGTGAAGACAAGGTGGCACGGCGCATCATTGATGCAGCCGCAACCGTCGGTATCGGCAACGTTTCGGTGGGCATCGGGTCCAGTCGTCTTGCTGCACGTTTGGCCGCCGATCGTGGGGGAGTGTTCATCGTGCCCGATGCGCGGCATCGTTCATTCCTCGCTGCGCAGCCGGTGACCGTGCTGCAGAACCATGCGCACGTCGATGCAGACGTCGTTTCCCTGTTGCTCCGTCTGGGGCTTGGCACTCTCGGAGCCGTCGCGGGTGTCGACCGCACAACGTTGGCCGACCGTTTCGGGCCCGAAGGCGAGATCGTCCATGTTCTGGCCACCGGTGGCGAACTGCATCCGGTGTGTGCCGAGGCTGCACCCACCCAGTGCTTCATCGAGTCACTTCACGACGAACCCCTCACCGACATTGCGCGGGTTGCGCACGCTGCGGGGGAACTTGCGACACGGATGGTGTGCGAACTTTCCCCGCGCGGTCTCGTTGCGTGCCGTGTCATTGCAACCTTCACCACCGAACACGACGAAACATGTTCACGGGTGTGGTACCACCCGCACGGTTTCACCGAGTCGATGTTGGGCGAACGGTTGCGTTGGCAGGTCGAAAAATGGCTCGACGACGGGCTCACCGCGGGTGTCGCGCATGCGTCGATCGACGTGCAGACAACCCAACCACACCGCACAACACAGCTCGGCCTGTGGGGCGAACACGGCGAGGCCGACCGTGCGGCATGGGCGGCGGTTGCCCGTCTCGTTTCGCTCGTCGGCGATGCGGTGCGTGTTCCCGAATGGCGTGGTGG
>CAZVPL010000061.1:0-12798 GCA_964629075.1 uncultured Bifidobacterium sp.
CTACTTCGTCACGCGCTACGCCGACATCAACGACGCATACTTCGACGGTCTCGGCTTCAACACCATTCCGAAGGGCAGCTCGAACCACGTCCTCGGCAACACACAGCTCGAATTGAGCGGAATCGAACACAGTCGTCGTCGCAACCTGTACGGACGACATCTCGTCGGCAGTGCGCTGACGAAGAGATTCGGTGCCATCTGCAAGATGGCGAACGACATGATCGATGCCTGGTTCGATCCGTCATCGGGAATGTCCGAATACGACCCGACAACCGGCAAATACGTCATCGAACTTGGTCGTGCCTTCGCCAACGAATTCCCGATCCGCGTCGTGTGTCAGGTGCTCGGCTTTCCCGACGACGCCCAGGACCGCTTTTTCTATTGGTACAAGAACATGATGGGCGGCATCGGCGGCCGTGACTTCGAGCAGAAAGGGCTGATGGCCCGACAGGACCTCGAGGATTTCGTCGAAGAGATCGTCGAACAACGTCGCACATCACCGCAGTACCTGCTTGATGACAACGGCAACCAGGTGGCGCCCGACATCATCTCCGAGCTGTGCCAAACCATCATCGACGGCGACTACCTGTCCACCGAGGAAATCACGTCGAACATCGCGCTCATCGTCGGCGGTGGTGGCGAAACCACCCGCGGCGCAATCCTCAACATGTGGTACCTGCTCTTGCAGCATCCCGACCAGATGGCTGCGGTTCTTGCCAACGACGCGCTGTGGGACGCGGCGTTCCACGAAACACTGCGCCACTCGTCGTCGATCGGCGGCCAGCCGCGACACAACACATTCGACATCGAGATGCACGGCATCAAGATCCCGGCCGGGTCGTTGATGCACATGGTCGACTGGGCCGCCAACCACGACCCACGCGTGTTCGCCGAACCCGAGAAGTTCGACATCTTCCGCAACGACCTCTACACGGAGAAGATCGTCCGCGCCGGATACCGCAAGGAAGGCAAGTGCAACCACATGGCGTTCGGCGTCGGGCCGCACCTTTGCCCCGGCGCCTGGATCTCACATCAAGAGGCGTCGATCGGGTCGAACATCATGTCGAAGCGCGTGAAGAACGTCCGCATCGTCGAAACGCGCATGCCGAAGGACATCGACGGTGTGTCGCTCGCGCCCATCGGTCTCGGAGCCATCAACGAACTCTGGCTCGAGTTCGAAAAGGCATGAAATGACCTACAGCTCGGACAACGAGAACGACACCCTCGCCAGCGAACGCGGTGACGACGAGGCCGGCTACCGCAGTTACGAGGTTTTCCAACGCGAACGTGTCGGCGCGCCGCCTCCGGTCAAGCCGGGACAGATGCGCACGCAGGACTATCTCGACGACCCGTATTCACTCCTCGCAAAGCTGCGTGCGTACGGTCCGGCCTGGCGTGACTGGCCGGGAAACTGTTTCTGGGTCACTCACTACAACGATGTCACGTCGATTCTCACCGACTCGGCAAACTTTGCAATTCGCTCGAAGCGCTGGCACTACCACCTCACGGATTTCGGACGTGATCTTCGCAACCAGGTCCCCGTGCTCACTGCCCACGCCAAGGGCATCGACGACAATGCCCACACCGCGGCCGAGGAACTACTCGGCGCACTTGCAAAGAAGGGGTCGGCCGACCTCGTCGCCGACTTCGCCGCTCCTTATCCGCTGGTTCTGCTGGGTCGCACCGTTGGTATTCCCGACGCCGACCTGCCGCAGTTCGCCGACAGATACCTTCGCATGCAACGTGGGTGGCGTTGGCATCCCACCAACCAAGACGCGGGCAAGCGCGCGATGCACGAGCTCGTCGACTACTTCACCCCGCTTCTCGATGCTCGGCGCAGCAACCCGCAAGACGACTGGTTGTCCGCAGTCGCAACACTCGAAATCGACGGCCCGCCCACCAACGCCCGCGACGTGGTTGCGACGCTCCTCGAGGGCGACCACGAGACGCTCCACGGTGCACTCGCCAACATGTGGATGCTGCTTCTCACGCATCCCGAACAACTCGAATCCGTGCGCGGCGAACGTCGCCTCGTCAAGTACGCATACCTCGAAACCGTCCGTCACTCGACTCCCGTCATCAGTGCCGACCGCTTCGCGCGCCGCGAGGTTGAGCGATTCGGCCTTCTGATCCCCGAGGGTGCACTCGTCATTTGCTCCGCGGGCGCCGCCAACCGCGACGACCGGATCTTCCACGACCCCGACCGGTTCATCGTCGGACGCAAAGACCTCGTGCAGCGCGAGCCGCGCGGTCAATACCGCGCCGACGGCCTTCCGTCGGGCATCACACCGGCCCTCGGCACACCGTCGAAGTACCCCGCCCTTCCCGTCGGTCGACCGCGTTCGCTCTACGCGATCACGCGCGACACGGCGACCACGGCGTCGCAGACGGTGCTGGAAATTCTGCCGAAGATCAAACTTGCGCCCGGTGCCTCACCAACGATGAAGTGCAAGGCCTGGGGCGAAATGCACGCCTGCTGGCAACTCCACGTCACCTTCTGAATTCAGGCGCCGACAACGTTCAAACCGAGCAGCCGCGCGGCTTGTGCTTGTCGAATGTCAAAAGTGACGAATCGAAGCGACGCAACTTCGAGCCGCTTTGCCACCGCGAGGTGGAGCGCATCAAGAGAGCGCACACCCAGTTCCTCGGCAATGTCTGCTGCGTAGGTCCACGTTGACTCGGTCGGTTGAATCAAAGCCATTCGGTCAAGGTCGGCCTCGAACACTTCGCGTGCTCGAACGAGGTTGATCCCCGTGAAATGACGCGAAAGAGCACGACGGACTTCGACCAATGAGAACGCTGAGGTCGCGATGACCGGATCAACCGAGAGGATTTCGACGGCGAGCGAGGACTCGGGCTCGTCGACGTAGAGCTTGGTGAGTGCGCTCGAGTCGACGTAGGTGGTCACCTGAAATCAGACTCGATCTTCGCGATCTTCGGCGAGCACGTCCGCGACGCGACGATCGGACTTCATTCGCGGCCCACGCCCCACTTGCCCTTCCCGACGTGGCGCACGAACCCAGCCCTCTTCGATCCCGATTGCAAGACGGTCAGCCGATAGCGCCGGCGTGAGCAGGGCCTTCGGCACGCCGCGATCGGTCACCCTCACCGTCTCGCCCTTCGCGACGAGGTTGATGATCTCGGACAAACGCTGTTTCAGTTCGCGGATTCCTACATCCATGTGTCTACATTACAGCTGAATGTAGACACATGGTCGTCAGGCGCCGCCGGACACCACGATGTTCTGACCCGTGATCCACGAACCGGCGGGCGATGCCAGCCACACGGCGGCCGCACCGCAATCGGTGGGCGTTCCGAGGCGGCGGATCGGAATGCGCGTCGCCGTCGCTTCGAGCTGGGCATCGGTGACGTGACCGACCGTCTTTGTGGCCTCGGTGGGCACCGTGCCGGGTGAAATGCAGTTCGAGCGGATGCCCTTCGGGCCAAGTTCGGTGGCAAGGGTGAGGGCAAGCGAGTTCATGCCCGACTTGGCGGCGCCGTAGGCGGCGAAGTTGACCGCCGGCTTGATCGAGGCAATCGACGAAATGCCGATGAGGGTCGAGCCGGGTTTCATGACGGCCGCGCAGGCACGGGAGGCCACGAAGTGTGGACGCAGGTTCAGTGCGATCTGGTTGTCCCAGTGCCACTCGGGAAAGTCTTCGAAGGCAAAGTTGCCCGGGTAGTCGGAAGTGCCGGCATTGCTGACCCACGTGTCGATCGAGCCGAGTTCGTTCATTGCACGGTCGACGATCGTCGGAATGGTGTCAGGGTGCGTGATGTCGGCGACGACCTTCATCGACTTTTGCCCACGCTGGGCGATGCGCTCGGCAACTTCGTCGAGCTCATGTTCGCGACGTGCCGTCAAGACGACGGTCGCACCGGCATCGGCGAACGCGAGTGCGATTCCACGACCGATACCGCGGCCCGCGCCGGTGACGACGGCGACCATCCCGTCCATGCGGAACAGGTCCATGACGTTTGCGTCGGCCGGGTCGACCGGCGTGTGCGTGCGGGACACTTTTGCTGACATGTAAGACTCCCCCTCGTGACTTCAACGGCGCGTTCGGGGCTTCCCGACAACGAGATCCTCGGCTACCGCTTTCCGGGTGGACGGTACACCATTGCCCACTGGGAGAACTTCCTCCTGACCGACTGCACGACAGCACCGCAATTGCCCGACCGCCTCGTGCATCCCGTGGCCTTGTTCCACGTGCCGATTCTCGGCTCGGGAATCAGCATCGCGAAGTTGTTCGAAGTGTGCGGCGCAGAAGGGCCGGGCTCGGTGGGTCTCGATGGTTACGACTGGGAATACTTCGCGCCACTGCGGATCGAAACCGAATACGACGTGCAGGGTTCGATTGTTCACTGGGACCACTTGGCCGACGACAAGGGCAACGCATACGACGCGATGAAGTTCTCGATCGAGTTGCGCGACGTTGCGGACGGATCAAAGCTCGCGGCGCGCATCACCAACTCATGGCGCTTTCGCCGCCAGCACGGCACCGCGGCGTACAAGCGACCGGCCGAGAAGACGGCAACGAACACTCCCTCAGCGTCACAGGTCATTCCCGAGTTCGTCGTCGACGCGGTTGATGCACAACGGATGAAGACGATGGCGGCAATCTTGCGCGATCCGTACCGCGTGCACTGGGATCGCGAAGCAACGACGGAGATGGGACTCGGCGGTCGTGTCATCAACCAAGGACCACTCAACTTGAGCTACATCGTCAACGCATTGCATGCATTCGGCGGCGCGGGTTGCGTGCGTCGTCTCACCGTTGCCTTCCATCGTCCGGTGTTCGACGGCGATCGCGTCGTCGCGGGCGGCGAAGTCGTCGGCGCAGAGACGTTCGCGGATTCGTCTGTACGGAAAGTCAACGTCTGGCTGCGCCGTGACGACCCGACGCCCGGCGAAATCGTCGTCTCGGGCACGGCCCTCATCGACTGATCAGCCATCTGTCCACGCAGGTCGGCGCGGTTCCTCACCCGGTGCAGGGCGTACCCATCGGTAATGCCTTGCCACCACACTTCCCTTTCATCGAGGGGCTCCACTGAGAAGGTTTCGATTTCACGAGCGCACTTCCTGCACCGTGCAAACAAGCCGTGTTCATCTGGCTTTTCATGTTGTAGTTCCGTTTACAGGGCGAGTGCAGCGTGGTTATAGTGAGCCAGCCGGCATGCCGGTTGTCACATCAACAATCGGGCACATGTGCCCGTGTTCACAGGGGGAACATTTGAAGAACCATAAGAAGAGGTACGTGGTTCCCGCGATTCTCGCCGCATTGACGGTGGGTTCGTTCGGAGTCACAACTGCCTCGGCAAAGTCAGCCACGCCGAAGGCTGCGGCGAAGGCGTGTCCGGCAAAACCGGACGCAGCGCTCGATGCGAAGTACGGCGTTGGTGCGGGTGCGCTCGAGCAGGCACTCGCCTGTGGCGAGGCAAAGCCGCTCAAGGCAACCGGCAAGCCGGTCATCGTCGGCATCATGAACCCTGAGGGCGACCCTGCCGGTTCGTTCCCGGAGTACACGGTGATGGCACAGGCCGCCGTTGACTACATCAACAAGGAGCTGGGTGGCATTGGCGCCGATTACACCAAGGGCACGCCCGGTCGTCCGATCAAGTTGGAAGTCTGCAAGATGGCCATCAACCCGGCCGACTCGCAGAAGTGCGCCAACGAACTCGCCGCCAAGAAGCCGCTCGTCGTGTACTCGACGCTGAACTTCTTCGGTAACCACTTCAGCATCTTGAACAACGCGAAGGTTCCGGTCGTTGTCGGTACTCCGATTTCACCAGCCGACTTCACCACCGCCGGCGTGTACGCCATCGGTGGCGGCGGTGGCTGTCTCGGCGTCCACACCGGTCTCATCGAGTTCGCGACCGCGGAAGTACTGAAGTACAAGGCCAACACCAAGGTCGGCGTTCCGTGGGCCAACACGCCTCCTGGCGTGTTCTGCTACCACGACCTCGAGAAGAAGCCGCTGAACGTCCTGAACGGTACCAACGGCAAGAACACCTCGAAGGTCGCAGGCAAGATGCCCGGCATGACCCACATCGGCGTGCCGATCAAGCCGGGTTCGGCCGACGTCACCGCTGACGCTCAGAAGGTTCTCGAGTTCAAGCCCGACGTCATGGTGTACTCGGCTCAGGGTGCAGACTGCTGGACCTTCGTGAACTCGCTGCTCAAGCTTGGCTGGACTCCGGCAACGCCGCTGGTCCTCTCGGGCGCTTGCATCGACCTCACCACCATGCGTGCACTCGGCGACAAGATCAAGGGCGTCTACACCGTTGGTGCAGCCTCGATTCTCGACCCGGACGCACTGAAGGACCCGCAGCAGCAGCGTGAAGCGCGCCTGTACAACTCGAAGGGCAAGAAGTACGCGAAGGACAAGACGTCCCTCGAAAAGGGCTTCGGCACCCAGGGTTTCACCGGCGTCATGGCAATTTGGCAGATGGCCAACCAGCTCGGCACCAAGCTGACCGGTCCGGCGCTCACCAAGTTCATCGAAGGAACGAACGGATTCCACACCTTCGCCTCGACCGGACTTGCCTGCAAAAAGGCCGTCAAGCCGTACGTTGCAGTGTGCAACTCGACGGTCTCGGCCTCTCGCTGGAACGGAAAGGCACTGAAGGAAGTCAAGGCGAACTTCTCGGGTCTCGGCCTGATCGCCGGAACCGATCTCGACTTCGGTAAGTGATCACACACGTCCGGCGAGCAATCGTCGGATGAATGAAACGTCAAGGGGGCGGTCTTCGGACCGCCCCCTTTTCGTTTGTATGCGCACGAAGAGCGCGCCGTATTTTCGGCACGAAACACCGTGCATTTCTTTCCTGTGTCACCCGTCACCGTGTAGTTTCTTGTTTCGCGACGTGCACAAAGAAAAAGGGGGTAGCACGTGAAGGATGCAATTGGTTTTGCATTTCTCGGCTTGGGCGCCGGCGGCTTCATCGCAATGATGGCCACTGGTCTCGTCGTCGCATTCAAGGGTTCGGGAGTCATCAACTTCTCCCACGGTGCCGTCGCAATGTACGCGGCGTTCACCTACAACTACTTGCGACTTGACGGAACCATTCGGTTGCCTTTGATCGACATTTTGCCGACTCACCAAGCGAATATTCCGGTGAAAATCTCACTGGCCAGCGGTGGCCCGGTGGACAAGTGGCTGGCGATTGTCATTTCGCTGCTCATGTCGGTTCTGATCGGTGCAGCGATGCACTATCTCGTGTTCAAGCCACTGCGAAACGCTGCTCCCCTCGGCAAGGTCATCGGCGCCATCGGCGTGATGCTCTATCTGCAGGGCATTGCGCTGGTGAACTTCGGCGCGGAGAACCCGCAACCCGAATCGGTGCTCTTCCCGGGCGACGTGTTCCAGAACTTCCTCGGTTTCGGCAAGCCGCTTCCGGTTGAGAGCCTCGCACTTGCGATCGTCGCCGGTCTCGTCGGCTTGCTCCTGTGGTTCAACTACAAGTTCACGCGCTTTGGCCTTGCCACGCGTGCCGCAGCAGGAAACGAAAAGGGTGCCGTGCTTCTCGGCTACTCACCCGAGCGACTCGCGCTGTCAAACTGGATCATCGCGGCGGTCACCGCAGGTCTGGCGGGCGTGCTCGTCGGGTCGGTCACCGGCGCCTTGAACGTCGTGAAGTTCACGACTCTCATCGTCCCCGCACTCGGCGCGGCACTGATTGGTTCGCTCTCGTCGGTTCCCATCGCCATCGCTGGTGGTATCGGAATCGGCATGCTGCAAACCGTCGTGGCGACGTGGATGTCGGGCGAGAGTTGGTTCCCCGAATGGTTGCAGTCGGGTGCCACCGACGCAATCCCGCTCGTCATCATCGTGCTGGTGTTGTTCCTTCGAGGAAAGGCCCTGCCGGTTCGCGGAAACATTCAGGAAAAGCGACTGCCCTTGTCGCCCTATCCGAAGCGCATTGGTTGGTACGTCGCGGTGTTCGTGCCGCTGGGCGCCATCCTCGCCTTCGGTCTGCCGGGCGACTTCATCTTCGCTGGTCTGTCGGGCAAGTGGGGCTTCGCCTTCACCACGACTTTGATCGGCGCAATGCTGATGCTCAGCTACGTGTTGCTGGCCGGCTACGTCGGGCAGATCTCGATGGTGCAGTTGTCGATTGCCGGTGTGGCGGCGTTCTTCATGGCCCGAATGACGGCCAACGGCACTCCCACACCCGAGGATCCCTTCGCAGTGTCCGGACCGGGCCTTGCCTGGCCGATCGCCGCGATCCTCGGCATCGTCGTCGCGGTCGCTGTCGGCATCATCCTCGGTATCCCCGCGCTGCGCATCCGCGGCGTGCAGCTGGCGGTGGTCACCATTGCGGCTGCCGTCGCCCTGCAGACGCTGTACTTCGACAACTCGAAGTTGACGAACCTGATGGCCGGGTCGAATGCGGCGGTTCCCTCGCCAACGTTCTTCGGAATCGACATCGGCTCCACCGGTTCGGCGGGTCTCACCGACTCGCCCAAGTTCGCGCTCTTCTGCGTGATCATGCTGGCGATCATGTGCACGATCGTGTCGAACCTGCGTCGCGGTAGCACCGGACGCCGGTTCCTCGCGGTGCGCGCCAACGAGCGTGCGGCTGCGTCGGCCGGTGTCGACGTTCCGCGCACGAAGTTGCTGGCTTTCGGTCTCGCTTCTGCCCTCGCGGGCATGGCGGGTGTGATGACGGCGTTCCAGCAACAGCAAATCTCGTCAGCCAACTGGGTGTACTTCGCCGGCCTCGTGACCCTCGCCTTCGCCTACCTGGGTGGTATCACCTCGGTCAGCGGCGCGGTCATCGGTGGCGTGCTCACCGGTTCGGGTGTCGTTGCGGTCTTCGGTGCGCACCAGTCCGAGGGTCTGCACTCCTACACGCCGGTTCTCGGCGGCGTCGGAATGATCCTGACCGCGATCCTGCACCCGTCGGGCCAGTCCATGCTGTACCAGCCGATCGTCCAGTACTTCGGCAACTGGCTGAAGCGTGCTCGCGGTCGTGAATGGGCCGGTGTCGCTCGTCGCCTCGGACCATTCATCATCGTCGGGCTTGCCTGGGGTGCCATCGGCATCAACCCGTGGCGTACCGACGACTGGAGCCGTCCATGGATGATGGCTCTCGGTGCGTTCCTCGCCCTCTTCATCCGCAACCTCGTCATTCTTATCCGGAGTGGCGGACACCGTGAGCTCGGTGCCGCCGAAGCCACACAGGAGGCCGCAGCATGAGTGCACTTCTCCAAACCCACGACCTCACCGTTTCGTACGGCGGTCTTCACGCAAACTCCAACGTCAACATCAAGGCGGAAAAAGGCAAGCTGACGGGCCTCATCGGCCCGAACGGTGCCGGCAAGACCACCTTCATCGACGCAATCACGGGTTTCACCAACGTCTCGTCGGGTCGCGCCGAATTCAACGGCTCCGACCTGGCGGGCGTGACACCTGCGGCGCGTGCAAAGGCCGGTCTGGTGCGTACGTTCCAGTCGCTCGAGCTCTTCGAGGACCTGACGGTGTGGGACAACCTCATCGTCATGGCCGAAGAGACCAAGTGGTGGTCGTTCCTCGCCGACATCGTGAAGCCGAATCGCACGCTCGGTGTCGAAGAGCAGTCGGAGTGGGCACTCAACCTTCTCGGTCTCGGCGAGTTCCGTGATCGCCTGACGCTCGACTTGTCACACGGCCAGCGCAAGTTGGTCAGCGTGGCACGCAGCCTCGCGGCATCGCCGAAGCTTCTGCTTCTCGACGAACCCGCTGCCGGTCTCGACACCGTCGAGTCACAGCAATTGGGTTCGCACCTGCGCGAGATCCTGAACCACGACATCACCATCTTCCTCATCGACCACGACATGGGCCTCGTCCTCAGCGTGTGCGACTACATCTACGTGCTCGACTTCGGCAAGATCATCGCCGAAGGCACGCCTGAGGAAGTGCGCAACAACCCGGAAGTCATCAAGGCATACCTCGGCGAATCCGCCGGAGAAATGCAGGCATCGGAAGGCGACGCCGCTGCGCGCGCCCTGAAGGGAGAAGGCTGATCACCATGGCCGAGCGTGTCATCGACATCAAGAACCTGAGCACGGGCTACGGCGGCATCCCCGTCGTGCGCGGTCTCAACCTCCACGTCAACCCAGGTGAGGTCGTCGCTCTTCTCGGACCAAACGGTGCGGGCAAGACCACGACCCTCCTCACCATCAGCGGCATCCTCCAACCGGTGTCGGGCGAAGTCAACGTTCTCGGTTCATCCATCGCGGGTGAGCGCCCCGAGAAGGTCGCGCGTCGCGGTCTGGCCCACGTGGCCGAAGACCGTTCGCTCTTCTTCGACCTTACGGTGCAGGAAAACCTGCGCCTCGGCTTGACACCCGATCGCGCGAAGCGGGCGGTTGCAATGGAGAACGCCTTGAACATGTTCCCGGCGTTGCGTCCGCTCATCAGTCGGCGCGCAGGTCTGCTGTCCGGTGGCGAGCAGCAGATGCTCGCCATGGCCCGCGGTCTTGCTTCGGAACCGAAGGTGCTGCTAGTCGACGAAATGAGCCTTGGTCTTGCACCAATCATCGTCGAGCGCATGTTGCCGATCGTCCGCGAGATCGCCGACAAGACCGGCGCAGGCGTCCTCATGGTCGAACAGCACGTGGGCCTCGCCCTCAGCGTTGCCGACCGTGGCTACGTCATGGCGCACGGCGAATTGACGATGGAGGGTTCGGCCAAGGAGCTCCAGGCCAACCGCGCCCTCCTCGAGGCGAGCTACCTCGGCGGCGGGCACTAGCCCGACGCACGAAGACACAGCGGCGGGCACTAGCCCGACGCCGGAAGACACAGCGGCGGGCACTAGCCCGACGCACGTCGACAGGATTGCAAGAGAGCCCCGGCCGATTGGCCGGGGCTCTCTTCATGTGCCCACCACGGTCACACGATTGTCAGCGCGTGTTGCGCGCCAGATTGTTGATGGGAACGGCATACGCCGCGGTGCGAACGAACACGGTGCGTACGAGGCTCGGCTTGCCTACGCGCCCGATGCGCAACGTCACGCGGCACTCCCCCACGCGTGTTGCGCGCACTGCCGCGCCGAGCGTGGGGGTCAGCACGTTGCGACAGTTGCGGGGGTGACTCACGCTCACCTCGACACGCAGGCGGGAGAGCGGGTTTGAGCTGATGCTGCGGACGCGGCTCAGCGAGCTGGCAATCAGTGACGCGGGGAGGCGAACTCCTGCGACACGACCCAGGCGAACCAGATCAACCTGAGCGCCGAGACGAAGGTCGATGACACCGGGCCGCGGGATCGACGGCGTCACGAGAGGCGTCTGAGGTGTCGCTGGAGCCTCGACCACGACGGCCGGCGCGCTCGGCGCCTCGACAGCGGCCTGCTTCTCCACCGGTTCGTCGACCACGACAACGGGTGCCGCAACAACCGGAGCGCTGACAACGGGAACGGTGACGACTGGAACAGGCACCACAGGCTCAGACACCACCGGCGCGGGCACCACTGGTTGCGGCACCGCGGGCGTCGGCTCGGGGATCACAGGCGCAGGCACGACGGGCTCGGGAAGAACGGGATCGGGAGTGACCGGCTCGGGCAGCGTTGGCGGCACGGGAGCAGGTGCGACGGGGACCGGTGCGATGGCGGTGATGAGACGCACGGGCATCGAGGGTGTCGTCAGCGTTTGGTCGCCGGCCTGTCCGAAGAGGCTGTGGCCCCAGCACCACACCGACGAGTCATCGAGACGCGCGCAGGTGTGGCGTGCCCCCGACGCAACTTCCAACGCCATCTGCCCATCGAACGTCACCGGCGATTCACCGAGTTGACCCTCGGAGTCGTCGCCCCAGCACGCCACCGTGCCCGCGTCGGCCACGACGCAGGTGTGCCTGCCACCCGCCGCAACACGGTTGATACCTGCGTTCAGGTTGTTGGGGGTCAGCTGCCCCGCAGAGTTCGAGCCCCAGCACCGCAGTGCACCAAGGGTCGTGCGGGCACAGGTGTGCGTTCCGCCAGCCGACACTTCGGCGACGTTGGCAAACGTGGTGTCACCCGTGCGACCGTCGATGTTGCGGCCCCAGCAGAACATCGTGCCGACGCTGCGCAACACACAGACATGGTTGTCACCCGCATCGATGTCGACGGCATCGCTGACCCCGACAACGGCCGTCGGAACATTGCGCAGGGTGCGCGTTGTGTCGCCGACCTCGCCGTACTGGTTGCGACCCCAGCACTGTGCCCGACCGTTCGACAACAGCACACACGAGGTGAAACCACCTGCGGCGACGTCGCTGGCAACGGCATCGGTCGGTGTGAGAGTGACGAAGGTCGGCACTCCTTTGCTTGTAAACGTTGAGTCGCCTAGTGAACCCCAGCCGTTGTATCCCCAGCAGAAGACGCGATGGTCACGGTCGACGGCACAGGTGTGAAACGACCCGGTTGCAATGGCAACGACGTGTGTGGGGGTCGGGAACACGACGGGAACGGGTGTCGACGACGCCTCGACGTCGGGGTTGCCCAACTGGCCGAAGTCGTTGCTTCCCCAGCACTGCACCGTGCCGTCGACGTGCAACGAACAGGTGTGGTTGTCCCCGGCCGACAGCGCGACAACGGCACCGGTGGTGACGGCTGCGACGGGCCGGGGAAAAGCGAAACCTCCGGCCACGCCGGCGGCAAGAACAAGGGCGAAAAGGGCTGATCGTGCTTTCATGCCCGACAGAGCCGCTGGGCCCCCTCAGGCGGACACTTTTTGCCGGAGCTTCAGGGGCAGGTTGAGGGGTACACCGCGAACTGCGCAGTTGTCACCCCACCGGCCTTGTCGGTCACCTCGACAACAACCGTCGCCTTCGTCGC
>CAZVPL010000062.1:0-6724 GCA_964629075.1 uncultured Bifidobacterium sp.
CACCGCCGGTTGGGACTTGCACCCAAACCCCGCAAGGGTTGTTTTCAGTTGTCGATCACAGGCTACGGGCCTTCGTCGGTTTTCTTCTCGTCGGTCGACGCCCAGCGCACACCCGGGTTGGTGACCTCCGCCGCCTTGCGGCGGTCGGCTCGCAGGACGTTGCGGAACACGACGGTGAAGATGACGACGAGACCGAGCACGATCGCGGCGAACGTGGCCAGCTGCAGCGACCCGCCCCGTTCGCCCGCGTCGGAGGGCTTGGTTCCGCACCCCGGCTTTTGAAGGAGGCCGATGCACTCCGACGGGTCGCGTTCAATGTCCCAGCCGTACAGGGTGGTCGACGTGATGTCCGAACTCACCCGAACATCGTCACACGGCCTTCGGGCGATTGCCAAACCCCAACTAGGGTCGGTCCGATGTCACGTTCGTACGACACGGTCCTCGTTGTCGACTTCGGTGCGCAGTATGCGCAGCTCATCGCCCGTCGTGTCCGCGAGGCGAACGTGTACTCGGAAATCGTGCCGCACCGCATCACGGCCGCCGAGGTCGCCGCTCGGGTACCGAAGGCGATCATCCTCTCGGGTGGCCCGAAGAGTGTCAACGTCGACGGTGCACCAATGCTCGATCCGGCGATCTACGAACTCGGTATTCCGATCTTCGGCATTTGCTACGGACACCAATTGATTGCACGACAACTCGGTGGCGAAGTGTCGCGGGGCGGTCGTGGAGAGTACGGGCGCGCGGTTCTCGCACGGGGTGGCGGGAAGTCGCAGCTGCTCGACGGTTTGTCCGACACCTTCCCCGTGTGGATGAGTCATTTTGATCACGTGTCGCGCGTACCGGATGGGTTCACGGTGTGCGCGTCGACGCCCGATGCACCGACGGCGGTCATGGAAAGCGCATCACGGAAGGTGTGGGCGGTGCAGTTCCATCCGGAAGTGGTCCACAGCGAGAACGGCCAGGAGATCCTGCGCCGTTTCCTCATCGATTTGGCCGGATGTTCACCGTCGTGGACGATGGGTTCGATCATCGACAACCAAGTCGATGCAATTCGTGCCCAGGTCGGCAAGAAGCGTGCGATCTGCGGTTTGTCGGGCGGTGTCGACTCCTCGGTCGCAGCGGCGCTGGTGCACCGTGCGATCGGGCCGCAACTCACCTGCGTGTACGTCGACACGGGGCTCATGCGCAAGGGCGAAAGCGAGCAAGTCGTCGAGATGTTCCGTCGCAACATGGGGATCGAACTCATCCACGTGAGCGCGGGCGAGAAGTTCTTCGACAAGCTGCGTGGCGTCACCGAACCCGAGGCCAAGCGCAAGGCGATCGGCGAGCTCTTCGTGCGCATCTTCGAAGAGAACACCGGCGGTATCACCGATGCCGAGTTCTTGGTACAAGGAACGTTGTATCCCGACGTCATCGAAAGCGGCGGCAGCGACGGCACTGCCGCGGTCATCAAGAGCCACCACAACGTGGGCGGCCTCCCCGAGGACATGACGCTGACTCTCGTCGAACCGTTGCGGGCCCTCTTCAAAGACGAGGTACGCCGACTCGGCACTGAGCTCGGCCTGCCAGACGAGATGGTGTGGCGCCAGCCCTTCCCGGGGCCAGGCCTCGGCGTGCGCATCATCGGCGAGGTGACCCCCGAACGGGTCGCCACGCTGCAAGAGGCAGACGCGATCGTCCGCGAGGAGATCCGTGCGGCGGGTTTGGAACGCGACATCTGGCAGGCCTTCGCGGTGCTGGCCGACATCAGGTCGGTCGGGGTCATGGGTGACGAGCGAACCTACGGCCACCCCATCATCGTCCGGGCCGTCACGAGCGACGATGCCATGACCGCCGACTGGGCGCGGCTGCCTTACGACCTCCTCGAGCGGATCTCGAATCGCATCGTGAACGAGGTGGCCGGGGTCAACCGGGTTGCCTATGACATCACCTCGAAGCCCCCGGGCACGATTGAGTGGGAGTAAAAGTCGGGGTACTGTGCAAGTAATACGCCGCATCAGCGGATGGTGGGGCGGGACAAGAGGGGAAGTCCGATGAAGATCCGTTCCATTGCCCTCGCGGGGGTCGTTGCAGTTGCCGGAATCGCCGTACCAACGTCGATCGTCGAGGCCAAGCCGGCTGGTGTCACCGTGAAGGGAACCGCACCCGGCGCCTCAAAGGTGTATCTGCTGACGAAGACCGGCCGTTCGTACCGTGCGACGGCCGAGGCTTCCGGGGCCTTCACGATCACCGGCGTGCCGGCGGCAGCAGTCAAGAACTCGACGCTGCAGTTCACCGACGCGACGAGCAAGTACCTCGGCACGGCGGTCTTCCGCGTGGTCAAGAGCGGCAAGTTCTGGAAGGCGATCGTCGGCCTGAAAGCGATGAAGCGGGGCACGTTGAACGTCGGCGCGTTGTCGTACAAGGACGGTTGGTACAAGGCCGCAAAGCCGGCAGGTGCAGGAACTGCAGGCGTGCGTGCGGTCGACAGGACAGGCAAGCCGCAGGGCGCAGGTTTGGCAGGTCGAGTCAAGCTCGTGAAGGCGAGCGTGGCGACGATGTCGACGCTCCAGAAGTTTGCGGCGGAGAACTGTCCTGACGGGACCCCGAAGGACAAGGACCTGAACGGAACCGGAGCCGGTCAAGACCTCGACTGTGACAGCGTTCCCAACAACATCGACGTCGATGACAACGGAAACGGTTCGCTCGACATTCTCGATCAGTCGACCAACGACCGCGACGACAAGAACAACTACACCGCCAGCATTGCGACGTACAGCGACATGCGCGCTTCGATGGAGTCGAAGTTGAACATCAATGCGCCCGGAGCCACACTCGATCAACTGACGACGAACATCGCGAGCCTGCTCAGCGGAAAGGATGCGACCGGAGGCGGGTTCAGCCTCGCAGTGTTCCTCGGCGACTGGTCGTTGATCTCGGCCGCCGGAGCCGCCCCGGACGCCGTGTACATGGAGTGCCCGGGCATCAAGTGGTGTGACGCAGCCGCAGGAACCGGAACGGCATTGATCAACGGAAACTCGGAGATGAACGAGATTCCGGGCGCGTCGGCC
This sequence comes from uncultured Bifidobacterium sp., assembly GCA_964629075.1. GTDB lineage: Bacteria > Actinomycetota > Acidimicrobiia > Acidimicrobiales > Ilumatobacteraceae > F1-20-MAGs119. Next base: position 3,051 of record CAZVPL010000062.1, read on the forward strand.
TACTGGCAGACCCCGAAAGACTGGAAGTCTTTTGCCAGCACCGAGTTCTCAACCACCGCGATCAAGGCGAGTGACACGTTCAAGACCAACGGTCTCTACAAGTTCACCCAAAACAACCAGGTCCGGTGGGCCGCGTTCTTGACGCCGAACTACAAGGAAAAGGACGTCGCCCAAGTCATTCGCGCCAACGACGTGATGATTCTGCACTCGGTGGCGGGCACCAACGACACTGCGATTCCCGTCACCGTGAGTCCCTTCTTCGTCACGACTCCTTATCTGAAGTCGGCAACGGCCGACGGCGTCAAGGTTGACTCCGCCAATGCCAACTTCGGAAAGGGCCACATGAAGATTGGCGCCGACGGCAAACTCGGCATCGAGTTCTGGCGTCCGCAGCGCATGGTGCTCGAGGGCGAGACCGGCCCGGCCGGATTCGAGCCCTTCACGTCACAGCACGGTCTGAACTACGGAATCAATGTTTCGAGTGCCCGGATCAACGGGCAGCAGATTCAGCCGAACGTCGAAGTCGGATGCGCGGGTGCCGAGGTCGATAGCTACTACAAGAGCACGACTCTGAAGACGTCCACCAAGTCGTACGGTGATCCTGCGGAAGACCCGGCCTCCGACTTTTGGGCGCTGAAGGATGAGACCGCCGACAGCGACGCGGACAACGTTCTGGATCTCGAAATCAATTTGAAGGATTGCTTGTCGAACCACAAGCCGGCCCACTTCAGCAAGCAGCGTCCCGACTTGGTCGGAAAGACCGTTGGTGAAGTGTTGAACCTGAAGTGGAGCGACTTTGTGTCGAACGGTGAGAACTGGATCGAGCTCACCCTGACGGGTGTCGGCTCGCCGTCGACCAACGGTTACAACCGTTCCGTTCTCAACTTCAGGATCTACCCATCGACATGGAACGGAACGATCGCCGGATCCAACAACTCGGGCAACAACAACAGCTCAGGAAACAACACGGGTAACAACAACTCAGGCAATAGTGGCTCGACTGCAAGTCCGTCGGTCGTTCGCATCACGCCGACCAACTCGACGGCAAGCTTCACCGTGACGGGCATGTCAACGCCGAGCTGCAACAAGGCATATGCCGCCACCGATGGTTGGTGTTCGGGACCTGCGACGTCGATCACGGTGTTCACCTCTGCCACGTCGGTTGCAGTCGATACCGGGTCATCTCCGAGCATCAAGTGCACGGCATCGAATGGTGGAAAATTGCTCACGTGCACCGTGCCCAGTGGAGAGCCCGAGTTGTTGTTGAACGTGAAAGCAACGACGTAAACACCGGTTTTTCTCAGTTTCGTGCGATAACTGCACGCAACAACTGAAGAATTTGTCGAAAGTGGGGGTCTTGCGACCCCCACTTTTGTCATCTCCGTAGAATCATGAGAGTCATGTTCGAACGCCCCCGCGCCCGACTGATCGCACTCGTTCTCGGGTGTGCCTCACTTGCCGGCGTCGCGGTACCGATGTCGGCATCGGTCAGTGCCTCGTCGACGAACATCCAGAACCAAGTGAACGCACTGCTCGACGAGCTCGACCGTCTTGAGGCGCAGATGGACGTGGCCTCCGAACGCTACGCGGAGGCTGTCGCCATGCAGGACGATCTGAAGCAGCAGATCGTCGATTCCGAGGCGCGGGTGGCGCAGAAGGAAGCGGAGCTCTCAACGATGCGTCGTGACCTCGTCAAGGTGGCCCAGCAGGCCTTCATGAACGGTGGTCGCAGCAACAGCCTCACCTCGCTTCTCACCGACCCGGGTGGCTTGAACGCGACCGTGCAGAAAGAGCACCTGCTCGCCGTCGCGTTGAACTCGGGTGCCAACTCGACCGACGAGGTCGACGCCCTCGTCGAGGACCTGGAGCTCGAGCGCAAGGCGCTGGAAAAGAAGCAGAAGGCCGCCGAACGCGCCGCCGATGCCGCGACCGCCGAGTTCAACTCGGCCGAGGATCTGGCGAACTCTTACCAACGAAAGCTCAACAAGGCCCAGGCCGACCTCGGCGAGGCATTGGCCGCCGAGCGCGCCCGCCGCGACGAGCTGGCGCTGCAGCGCTCGGCTGCCCTCGCCGCGAAGTACAAGGCGGAGGCGGCGAAATACAAGGTGAAGGCGCCGTCATCGAAGGCCGGTGTGGCCGTGCAGGCCGCGCTCGGCCAGTTGGGTGTGCCGTACCAGTTCGCACGCAGTTCACCGGGTGTTGCCTTCGACTGCTCGGGACTCACCAAGTACGCCTGGGCGCAGGCCGGTGTCTCGTTGCCGCACTACTCGAAGGCGCAGTACCAACTCGGTCCGCGTATTCCCATCCAGGCCGTGCAACCCGGCGACCTCATCTTCAGTCGCACGCCCATCGGCCACGTCGCCATCTACATCGGCAACGGCAAGATGGTCCATGCCCCTCGACGAGGCGACGTGGTGAAGGTGGGTGCGGTTCCGTGGGAGCGCGTCGTTGGAATCACCCGACCGGGCTGATCCCGGTCGTGGACCACACAACTAGTCTCGTCGCGTGATTCACGAAGAGCGCGTGTCGCGATGGCTCGAGGACAACATCGACGGTCTCGTCGCGCCGTTCAGGTTCGAGATGATCGCGGGTGGACGGTCGAACATCACGTACCGGGTGCATGACGTCAACGGTCGGACGGTCGTGTTGCGTCGGCCACCAACGGGTCATGTGCTGGCCACCGCACACGACATGGGTCGCGAGCATCGAATCATCACCGCCGTCGGCACAACCGACGTCCCCGTGCCCCGGACGCTCGGCATGTGCAACGACACGTCTGTGAACGATGCCCCGTTCTACGTGATGAGTTTCGTCGACGGGGTGGTTCTCGACGGACAGGCAAAAGCGGCGGGTCTTTCCCCCGCGACACGCCGATCACTGGCCGAGGATCTGATCGATGTCATGGTGCGGTTACATGCAGTCGATGTCGACGAGGTCGGCCTCGGTGATCTTGCCAAGCGGGATGCGTATGTCGAAAGGCAGATCAAACGTTGGAGCACGCAGTGGGCCAATTCGAAACAGCGTGAACTTCCCGAGATCGACGAAGTCGAACGTCTACTGCGGGCCGGTGTCCCACAGCAGCGGGGCACCGTCGTCGCGCACGGCGACTACCGGCTCGGCAATTGTCTGGCCGACGTGGAGAACGGTCGCATCGCCGCGGTTCTCGACTGGGAATTGTGCACGCTGGGTGATCCCATGGCCGACATCGGGTACCTCGGTGTCTACTGGAGTGATCCGGGGACACCCGCGCGTCGCGAGAACGATCCTTCCGGCCTCGAGGGTTTTCCGACGTACCGCGAGATGGTCGACATGTACTCGAAGAAGTCGGGTCGCGACTGCGGCAACATCGGCTACTACGTGGCGTTTTCATCGTGGCGCCTCGCGGTGATCAGCGAGGGCGTGTATGCCCGCTACGTGCACGGTGCGATGGGGAAACAGGACTTCGACCCGACGCCACTTCGGCGTGGTGTAGAACTGCTCGTCGAGGCCGCACTCAGTGCCCTCAAGTCAGGTGTGTAGTCAGGGGGAAACATGGGCACAACCGTCACGACAGAACTGGAAGGTTGGCAGCGAGGCGAATTCAGCGCGGCCGGATTCACGCACACGACGTACCGAAAGGGTTCGGGCCCTGCCGTCGTGGTGGTCCACGAGATCCCGGGCATCACACCGGCCGT
>CAZVPL010000062.1:6734-12401 GCA_964629075.1 uncultured Bifidobacterium sp.
GCCGTGCTGCGCTTCGCCGAAGAAGTTGTGGATGCCGGTTTCACGGTGGTGATGCCGCTGCTGGTGGGTGAAGTGGGCCGCGATGTCTCGCAGGGCTACCTGATGAGTTCGATGTCGAAGATCTGTGTCTCGCGTGAATTCACCACGATGGCGATGAAGAAGACATCGCCGGTGATCGCCTACCTCCGCGCACTCGCGCGGCAATTGCACGAGGAAGTCGGTGGCCGGGGGGTTGGCGCAATCGGCATGTGTTTCTCCGGTGGTTTCGCCCTCGGGATGATGCTCGACGAGTTCATGGTTGCGCCCGTGCTGTCGCAGCCGTCGTTGCCGTTCGCCATGGGCCGCGGGCGCGGCGCCGATCTCAACCTGTCACCGGACGACGCGATCGTGGTTGCCAACCGCGCAGCAGCCGGCTGTCAGGTTCTCGGCCTGCGCTTCACCGGCGACAAACTCGTGGGTGATCGTTTTTCGTCGTTGCGAACGCTTCTCGGCGACGCGTTCGTCGCTGTCGAGTTCCCTTCGACGAAGAAGTCCGACCACTCGGTTCTCACCGAGCAACGTCAAGAGGATGGAGTGGCGCGGGTGCTTGGATTCCTGCGCGACAAGCTGCTCACTTGAGAGCGTCGACCGCCATGGTCTTTGCGGTCTTGTAGTCGGCCTTGCCATTCGGTGCGCGCGGTACCGATGACACGAACACGACGCGCTTGGGTGCCTTGTACCCGGCGAGTTGGTTCTTCACGCCTGCAATGACGGTTGCTTCATCGACGCTTTGGCCGGGCGCCAGCGACGCAACCGCGGTGACGGCCTGGCCAAACTTCTCGTCTTCGATGCCGACGACGAGGCAATCAAGCACACCCGGCACTCGCTTCACGGCCTCTTCCACCTCTTCGGGGAAGATCTTCTCGCCACCGGAGTTGATGACCTGACTGCCACGGCCGAGCAGGATGAGCGAGCCATCTTCGGCCACCATCGCAAGGTCACCCGGGAACGAGTAGGGGACACCATTGATGGTGCGGAACGTCTTTGCAGACTTTTCGGGGTCCTTGTAGTAGCCGAAGGGAACGCTTCCGCCGGCAGCGACCTTGCCGATCTCGCCCGAGCCCGGCTGCACCTCGCGGTCGTCATCGGTGAACACTTTCGTGGTGGGCTGCAGGCTGAACTTCGCCGTTTGCGGCGGAATGCCTTTCATCGAAATTGCGGTGCCCATGGCTCCTTCGGACGACCCCATCGCGTCGACGAGGACGAGGTGTTCGACACGGTCGAGGAGCTGTTCCTTCACTTCGGCCGTCCACATGACACCCGACGACAACATCAACTTGAGGGACGTCAGGTCGTAGGTGCGACCCTTCGCCGCCGCGTCGTCGATTGCGCGGATGATGGGCTTGACGAACGAGTCGCCGACAACGACGGTCAGCGAGATCTTCTTCGCCTCGACGGTTTCGAGCATCTCGACTGCGTCGAAACTACGTGACTTCATCGTGATGACATGCGCACCTCCGATGTGGGGCATCATCGCGCCGATCCAGATGCCGGTGCCGTGCATGAGCGGACAACTGGGCATGGAGACCACACCCGTTCCGGCTTCGACCCCGGCTTTCACCGTTGCAGGCAGGTCTTCGATTGTGGCGGGTGGTGCAAGACCGACGAGTGGCAAACCACCCGTGATGAAACCCTGCGCCATCGGACCCATCTTGTACATGACGCCCTTTGGCATACCTGTGGTTCCGCCGGTGTAGAGCATGTACGTGTCGTCTTCGCTGCGCGTGATGCGCTTCATGGGCGAGTGACCCGAAACGACGGATTCATAGCCAACGGCCTTCGCCACGTGATGGTCGGCCGAGTCGGAGACTTCGACGATCAACTTGAGCTTCGGCAGTCGATCGACGACGCGTGCCACACGGTCACCGAGTGACGAGTGGAAGAACAATGCTTCGGCGTCGGAGTTGTCGAGGAGATACCACAGCTCTTCATCGAGATAGCGGTAGTTCACGTTCACCGGCACGCCGCGGAACTTGAACGCCGCGAAGTGAGCTTCGAGGTATTCGTTGCTGTTGTAGAGGTACAAGCCGACTTTGCTGTCGGCGCCGAGGCCCGCATCGATCATGGCCTGCGCGAGGCGCGAGGCACGGTCGTCGTATTCGGTCCACGAGCGAGTGACATCGCCGTGCGTGAGGGCGGGTGAGTCACCGATGACGTCTGCGATTGATTCCCAAAGCGTTGCGAACTGGCGTTCCATGGGCGCAGAAGTTAGTTGACCTTTGTCACAACCCTGAAGCGATGATCCGAAAATTTCTTGACGGCACTGTCGAGGTCCTTGCGCGAGGCAATCATCGGTGAGAACAACAACAGGTGGCGCGCGAGCAGCCCCTTTGCGGCCTTTGCGTCATGGCCACCGGCTTTGCCCGTCGGCGTGACGAGGTCGAGCGCGATGTAGTCGGCGACGACATCGCGGTCGGGCGCGAAAGCGGCGCGATGTTCGGCGGGTAAGAGGTCGATGACCAATGATCCGGCCGCGTAGTCGTTGATGGCCGCGCTCACTGCCCCACGCCACCACTTCGCCATTGTTCCGCCAAAACCAATCGGCCGTGCCCCCATCTTCAGGCGGTAGTCGGGAACCGGATCGCCTGCGAGACAGGCCCCCAGCAGACCACTCGGCACAATGATGCGGGGGAGCGCACGGTCGCGCTGGGCGGCCGACATCGACGCAAGGTCGAGGTGGTCCCAGACGACCCCGGTGTAGCGCTCGGCTGCAGGAAGGGTGGGCGCTCCGATGAGAGATCGGTTCGCCTCGCGGGCCCGCTCGAGATGCGTCCCGCCAACCCCGAGCAACGCCGCATCTCCACCCCGGAGACGCGCGAGCGCCGTGGCGACCTCGGCCCGCTTCGAACCGAGTGCCCTGCCGAATGTTCCACTCGCCGGCTTCCATTTGGTTCGGGGCGTACCTCCCTCCGCCTTGCCCTCGGAGGGAGGAAGAAGAACGACGAAGTTGAGACGCATGAGGCAAGTTTGTCTCACGATGGGTACGATGAGTACAACTGACGTGACCAATGGCTCACCGAGATGGTTGGCTCACTTCGGGACGTTCCCAGACCCCTCTCACGTTCGGGCAGATGACATGACATATCTCGAGGACAACTCCATTTACGGACCGGTCAGCGATTGGGCCACCGACTTCGACCACGCGGACCCCGAGTACAACAAGAACGCACACGCAATCTGGGATCAACTCCGCGGCACGTGCCCCGTTGCGCACACCAACCGCTACGGCGGAACCTGGTTGCCAACGACGCACGAGTTTGTGCACGAGATCGCCTACGACACCGACCACTTCTCCAGCCGTGGCGTCGTCGTTGCAACGGTGAAGCCCAGCGACAACCCTGATGCTCCGCCTGCACCAATCGGCGGTGCGCCGCCCATCACCTCCGATCCACCCTTTCACCAGCACGCCCGCAAGATTCTTCTGCCGGCTTTCGCCCCGCCCGTCATCAACGAGTGGGAGCCCGAAGTGCGCAAGTTGTGCCGCGACCTCATCGCCGGCATGAGCAAGGACGATGTCGTCGATGCGGCCGTGCAGTACGCACAGCACATCCCGGTCAACGTCATTGCGCGCATGCTCGGCTTTCCGCCCGAAGATGGCGAGCTCTTCCGTGGCTTTGTGCACAACGTGCTCGAAGCGATCAACCTCGAGCCCGGTGCGCGCATCCAAGCCTTCCAGGAACTCGATGCCTACATCTCCAAGCAGGTGCAGGACCACATCGACAACCCGCGCGACGACCTCACGAACTTCCTTCTCAACGCGAAGATTTTCGACAATCCGCTGTCACCGCAACACGTTGGTGGAACGATCATTCTCCTGCTCATTGCCGGAATCGACACCACATGGAGCGCCATCGGGTCGAGCCTGTGGCATCTCGCCACCAACCCCGTCGATCGTCGTCGTCTCGTCGACAACCCGCAACTCATGCCGATGGCCATCGAAGAGTTCCTGCGTGCCTACGCGCCGGTCACCATGGCGCGTGTCGTGAAGGAAGACTTCGAGTTCCACGGCGTCGAGATGAAGCAGCACGACTGGGTCCTTCTGCCGTTCCCCGCCGCCAACCGTGACCCCGCCGAATGGGACGACGCCGACAAGGTGATCATCGACCGCGAGGTCAACCGTCACGCTGCATTCGGTCTCGGCATTCATCGTTGTCTCGGCTCGAACCTCGCGCGCCTTGAATTGCGCGTGGCAGTCGAGGAATTCCTCGCGGCCTTCCCCGACTTCGAACTCGCACCCGACGAGGTTGTGAAGTGGAGTGTCGGCCAGATTCGCGGACCACGCGAGCTGCCCGTTCGCATCACGGGCCGCGCCGGCTGAACGCGCCTGCTCCGAGCGACCACCTACCCGCTATAAACAACGGGTAGTGCTCGACCTCGATTCTCTCAACCCCGATCAGTACGACGCCGTCGTGCACCCGGGTGGACCCCTGCTGGTTGTCGCAGGCGCGGGTTCGGGCAAAACAAGGGTGCTCACTCAACGCATCGCGTGGTTGATCGAACAGGGCGTGCACCCGATGCGCATCCTCGCCATCACGTTCACCAACAAAGCGGCCGGAGAAATGCGCGAGCGTGTCGCCGCGCTCGTTGGTCCCGTCGCCAACAAGATGTGGGTCAGTACCTTCCACTCCGCCTGTGTGCGTATTCTCCGCGACAACGCCGAACGTCTCGACTTCCCGAAGTCGTTTTCGATCTACGACCAGGCCGACTCACAACGTCTCGTCGGGTACGTTGTGCGCGATTTTGGCCTCGATGTGAAGCGTTTCCCCGCCCGCGGAGTGCAGGCCCGCATCAGCCTGTGGAAGAACGAATTGATCAGCCCCGCAAAGGCCAAGGACACCGCCGCCGGCATGCTCGATTCGCGCAACGCCGACATCTATGCCGAGTACCAGGTCCGTCTCGAGCGCGCCGGAGCCATGGACTTCGACGACTTGCTGTTGCGCACGGTGCAGTTGTTCCGCAACCACCCCGACGTTCTCGACATGTACCAGGAGCGTTTCCAGCACATTCTCATCGACGAATATCAAGACACGAACCTTGCCCAGAACGAGATCGTCCTCATGCTCGGCGCCAAGCACCACAATGTCTGCGTCGTCGGCGATACCGACCAGTCGGTCTACCGCTTTCGTGGCGCAGACTTCAGGAACATCCTGCAGTTCGAAGAGGCCTTCCCCGACGTCACCACGGTCGTTCTTGCCCAGAACTATCGCAGCACGCAGAACATTCTCACCGCAGCAAATGCGGTCATCGCGAACAACGTCGAACGCCGCCCGAAGAATCTGTGGACCAGCGCAGGCGGTGGAGACCCCATCGTTCGGTACTACGCCGACGACGAACACGATGAAGCAGGGTGGATCGCGCAGCAGTTGCTGAACGCACACGAAACCGATGCGCGGCAGTGGAACGAAATGGCCGTCTTCTACCGTGCAAATGCGCAGAGTCGAATCCTCGAAGAGGCTCTCATGCGCTACGGCGTTCCGTACAAGATCATCGGTGGCACGCGGTTCTACGAACGCAAAGAGGTGAAGGATGCCCTTGCATACCTGCGCGCGTCCATCAACGAAAACGATGAAGTGAGCGTGAAGCGCGTCATCAACGTGCCCAAGCGCGGCATCGGCGACGGCAGCATCG
>CAZVPL010000063.1:0-12283 GCA_964629075.1 uncultured Bifidobacterium sp.
ACCTGCGAGGTGAGGTGCATCACGTGGCTGTAGCGCTCGAGCGTCATCAACTCGTCCATGGTCACGGACCCGTACTCGGCCACGCGGCCGACGTCGTTGCGTGCGAGGTCGACCAGCATGATGTGCTCGGCGACCTCCTTCGGGTTCTCGCGCAGTTCGGAGGCGAGACGACGGTCGTGCTCGTCGGTGGTGCCGCGCTTGCGTGTGCCCGCGATCGGGCGCGAGATGACGCGCCCGTTGATGACCTGCACCATCGGCTCGGGCGATCCGCCCACGATGGTGAGGCCGGGCTGGCGCAGGAAGTACATGTACGGGCTGGGGGTCACCTGGCGCAGCACGCGGTACACGTCGAACGGGTCGGCCTCGAGGTCCACGTCGAACCGCTGCGACAGCACCACCTGGAAGATGTCGCCGGCCCGGATGTGCTCCTTCGCGACCTCCACGGCACGCCGGTAGTCGCCGTGCGGCATCGACGAACGCGTCGGCGGCAGGTCCTCGCCGGCAACCGGGGGCTCCACCGCCACGTACGCGAGCGGGCGCGCGAGGTCACTGACCGATGCACGCACGCGATCCACCGCGGCGTCGTAGGCGGCACCGGCTTCCTCGGCGGAGAGACCCGCCACCGGCACGCTCTCGAGCAGGTACACGCGCTGTCGCCAGTGGTCGAACGCGGCGAGCGAGCCGATGATGCTGATCGACGCATCGGGCAGGCCGCGGTCGTCGTTCGGCACGTTGGGCAGGTTCTCGATCTCCCTCACCACGTCGTAGCCGAGGTGACCCATGAGGCCGCCCTGCAGCGGCGGCAGGTCCGGGAAGATCGGTGCACGGTAGATCCGCAGCAACTCGTCCATCGCCGCGAGGATGCCCTTGTCGAGCGGCACGGACGCCGGGATGTCACCGGTCGCGGCGAGAATGCCGTTGCGCAGTGTCAGCGTGCCGCGCGGCCGGCGGCCGACGAACGAATAGCGGCTCCAGCGTTCCCCGTGCTCCACCGACTCGAGGAGGAAGCCGTCGTCATCGCCAACCAACTTGATGAACGCCGCCACCGGCGTCTCGAGGTCCGCGAGCACCTGGGTCCACACGGGCACCACGGTGTGCTCCGCTGCGAGCGCGACGAACTCCTCGCGTGTCGGCGTGATCGTGGTGGTCACTGACCGTCACCGAAGGCGCGGTAGAAGCACGAGCGCTCGCCCGTGTGGCACGCACCCTTGCCCTCCTGCTCCACCTTGAAGAGAAGCGTGTCGCCGTCGCAGTCGTAGTACGCCTCGCGCACGAACTGACGGTCGCCGCTGGTGTCGCCCTTTCGCCACACCTCTTGCCTACTGCGGCTCCAGTAGACCATCCGGCCTTCGGCGAGAGTCGTGCGCAGGGTGTCGGCGTTCATCCACGCCATCATCAACACCTGCTTGCTCGCCACGTCCTGCGTGACGACGGGAACGAGACCGTCGGAATTGAACTTCACCGTGGCCAACTGCTCGTCGACGAGCGCGACCGGTGTGAGGGCGGGCTGCGAGCCGCTCACAGATACAACCCCGTGCTGCCCTCGATCCGAGAGGCCGCAACCGCATGAAGGTCGCGCTCGCGCAACATGATGTAGTCGTCGCCGCCGACTTCGACTTCGTAGCGGTCGTCGGGGCTGAACAACACGTTGTCACCCACTTCGGCGGCGCGCACGTTTTGGCCGAGAGCCACCACTTCTGCCCAGACGAGACGCTTCGAGATCTGTGCCGTGGCCGGGATGAGAATGCCACCCGATGACCGACGTTCACCCTCGCTCTGGGGAATCTTCACGAGCAGCCGGTCGTTCAGCATCTTGATCGGAAGCTTTTCGCGCGCGTCGCTCACGGCTGGCACGGTATCTGCCGCCGGCGTCCGATAAAAACCCGTTTCCGCCGCGCACTAGCGTTTGGCCATGGCTCAGCACAGCACCAGTGACCCGGCGGTCCGCGAACTCCTCGACCACCAAGAGATCCGCAACGTGATATCGCGCTACTGCTGGGCTCTCGACAAGAACGACCGCGAACTCTTCTCGAAAGTCTTCGCACCCGACGCGACGGCGCACCTCGGCAGCCCCCTCCTCGAAGGCATCGACGCCATCTGGGCGCGCATCCGCAATGCACTCGGCCATCTCGACGCCAGCCAGCACATCACCGGCTCACAAGAGATCAATGTCGACGGCGACACCGCTACAAGCCGCGCCTATCTCTTCGCCCAACACATCCGCAAGGCCGCGAAGAACGGCCCCCACTACGTCGTTGCGGGTGAGTACCTCGACAACCTCGTGCGCACCCCCGACGGCTGGCGCATCAAGTACCGCATTCTGAACGTCCTTTGGACCGAGGGAAACAGGGAAGTCGCAACGGGCGACAAGTAGCAGCTACGCCGGACGCACGCGCACGCCGGCCGCCGACATCGCCGCCTTTGCCTGTGCGACGGTGTGTTCACCGAAGTGGAAAATCGATGCGGCAAGCACACCACTTGCCCCACCGCGCGTGACGCCCTCGACAAGATGCTGCAGGGAGCCGACACCGCCGCTCGCGATGACCGGAACGTTGACGGCGTCGCACACGGCCCGGGTGAGTTCGATGTCGAAACCCTCGCGGGTCCCGTCGCGATCCATCGAGGTGAGAAGAATCTCCCCCGCACCCCGAGATACCGCGCGCGCCACCCATTCGATTGCGTCGATTCCGGTCGCGGTGCGTCCACCATGAAGGAAGACCTCCCACCCCGGCGCATCGGTACGTCGTTTCGCATCGACCGCGCAAACGCAGCACTGCACGCCGAATTCGGCCGCAATCTCGTCGATCAGCTCGGGTCGTTGCACGGCCGACGTGTTGACGCTCACCTTGTCGGCACCGGCACGCAGCATCGAACGAGCGTCTTCGAGCGTGCGAATGCCTCCGCCAACGGTGAAAGGAATGAACACCTCGGCGGCGACGCGCTCGACCATGTCGATGGTGGTTCGGCGGTTGTCGGATGACGCAGTGATGTCGAGGAACACCAATTCGTCGGCGCCCTCGGCGTCGTAGCGAGCCGCAAGCTCGACCGGGTCGCCTGCATCACGCAGACCGACGAAGTTGATGCCCTTCACGACGCGACCGTCGGTGACATCGAGACACGGAATGACGCGAGCGACGTTCATCGGTGCACCCCTACCGCTCGCAGGGCGTCGACCAAGGTGAAGCGCCCTTCGTAAATGGCCTTGCCGGTGATGACGCCCGCGATGTTCGGCACCGCAGCCAGGGCGACGATGTCATCGACCGTGCCCACGCCACCGCTTGCAATGACGGGCATCGGCGCGTTGCGCGCAGCGATCGACAATCCGTCGAGGTCGGGCCCCGTCAACATTCCGTCGCGCGAGATGTCGGTGATCACTGCACATGCCGCGGTGGGATACATGCCAAGCGCCTCTGCGAGGCCGACACCCGACGACTGTGTCCATCCTTCCGTGGCGAGAATTCCCGCCCGGTGGTCGAGACCCACGGCGACGGCGACACCGACCTTGGATGTGACCTCGGCGACGAGCGACGGCTCGCGGACGGCAGCGGAGCCCATGACAACACGCGACACACCGGCGTCGGCGAGCGCCGACGCATCGGCCACTCCCCTCACACCGCCGCCGACCTGCAATCGGGCGCGACCCGCGAGAGCCGCCGCAACGCGCGCAATGACCGGCCGGTTCACCGCAGCATCACCCTTCGCCGCGTCGAGGTCGACCATGTGGACCCAGGTTGCACCTGCGGAAACGAACGACTCGGCAACCGAAAGCGGATCGTCGCCGTACACGGTTTCATCGGCGTAGTCACCCTGACGCAACCGCACCACATTGCCACCACGCAGATCGATGGCGGGATACACGACGAAGGCGCTCACGAGCGACCCCCGCACGTCGAAACGAAGTTCGCGAGCATCGCCAAACCATCAGCCGCCGACTTCTCGGGGTGGAACTGTGTTGCCACCACGTTGCCGCTGCGCACCCCCGCGGTGAGCGCCGCACCGTAGTCACATGTCGCGATCACCAGAGATGAATCGGTGGGTTGTGCCGCGAAGGAGTGGACGAAGTACACCCAAGGAACCGTGGGCAATCCAGCAAACACAGGATCGGCAACCCGCACGTGCAGCTCGTTCCATTGCATCTGCGGCTTGCGCACGGTGTCGGGAATCGCCACGACCCGTCCGGGAATGACACCAAGTCCCGTGTGCGTGGGGTCTTCGTCGCTCGCGTCGAAAAGCATCTGCATCCCGACGCAAATTCCGAGGAACGGGCGACCCGATTCAACGGCCGCGTGCACCACAGGCTCAAGGCCCGAAGCCCGCAGCGCATCCATGCACGCACCGAATGCGCCGACACCCGGCAGGACGACACCATCGGCATCGGCGACAAGGCCCGGGTCCCGCGTCAGTCGTGCATCTGCGCCCGTGCGCACGAGCGCCTTTTGCGCAGAACTGAGGTTGCCGATTCCGTAGTCGAGCACCGCGACAAGCGGAGCCGTCATGCAAGCACGCCCTTCGTGGAGGGAACTCCCCCACCCTCGATGCGCACCGCATCACGCAGCGAGCGCCCGAGACCCTTGAACGCGGCCTCGACGATGTGGTGCACGTTGGTGCCGCGCACCAGTGTCACGTGCAAGGTGATGTTCGCCGCGGTGGCGAACGACGAGATCGCGTGCTCGGCCAGGTTGGGGTCGAACGGAGGATTGCCGAGCGGCAGACACTCGGGAATCGGTACTTCCCAATACACGAAGGGACGCCCGGACAGGTCGAGGACGATGTCGATCACTGCTTCATCGAGCGGATAGCGCCCGCTCGAAAAGCGCCGCACGCCGGCACGATCGCCCGCAGCCTTGCGAAAAGCCTCGCCAAGAGCGAGCGCAACGTCTTCGACGGTGTGGTGGGTGTCGATGTGCAGATCGCCCTTCGCGACGAGCGTCAGGTCGAAGCCGCCGTGGCGGGCGACCTGGTCGAGCATGTGGTCGTAGAACGGGATGCCCGTCGACACCTCGGCCACACCCGTGCCGTCGAGGTTCAACTCGACGGTGATGCTGGTCTCCTTGGTCGTGCGTTCGACCCGTGCGCTGCGGCTCATGCGAGCACCTCTTTCATCGCGGCGATGAACGCCTCGTTCTCGTCGTCGGTTCCAACCGTGACACGCAGACAGTCGTCGAGTCCCGCCCAGCTGCTGCAATCCCGCACCAGGACACCCCTGTCGAGCAACCCTTGCCACACCGCCCGCCCGGGCTTTGTCTCCGGGCGGAACAACACGAAGTTGGCACCGCTCGGCCACGACGTCACGGGAAGTTGCGAAAACGCGGTGACGATCTTGTCGCGACCGGCAACGATGTCGCGCACCCGCGACTCCATGTCGCCCACGAACTTGAGCGCCAGCAGACCCGCGCGCTGCTTGAAGGCGTCGAGATGGTACGGAAGAACCACGGCTTCCATGTCGGCGACCAGCCAACGAGGCCCGATGAGATAACCCAGGCGTGCGGCCGCCATGGACCAGGTCTTCGAGAAGGTACGCGTGACGACGAGTGGCGTCTCGTCGTTCACAAGCTCGAGAGCCGACCAGGGCGAGAACTGTGCGTACGCCTCGTCGACCACGACCACTCCGGGTGCGACAGCGAGCATTGCCTCGACGTTCTCGCGCGGCTCGACGGTTCCCGTTGGGTTGTTGGGCGAACAGATGAACGACACGGCGGGTCGTGACGCGGCCACGACCCGTTCGATCTCGGCGCGGTCGAGAGTGAAGTCCGCGTTGCGCTTGCCTTCGACCACGGTCGCACCAACCACCCGGGCGATCTGGGCGTGCATCTGGTACGTGGGGGAAAACATGGTGACGTTGCCACCCGCACCCGCATACGCAAGGAGGATCGATTGGAGAACTTCGTTCGAACCGTTGGCAACAAACACCTGATCGGCCGACACGCCGTGCAATGAGGCGATGCCCTCGCGCAGTTCGGTTGCAGCTCGGTCCGGGTACCGGTTCCATTCGATATCGCGCGCGGCGGCCGCTACTTCGGCGAGCCACTCCGAAGGTGGTGCAAAAGGAGCCTCGTTGGTGTTGAGGCGCACGGGGACGTCGACCTGCGGCGAGTGATAGCCCGACAGGGCACGGAGATCACTGCGCAGGGGGATTCGCGTCACGCGACAACGCTACCGAGGGCGGCTCAGGTGTTCTTGGCTATTTTGAGCGCCCGGTCGACCGCTTTGCGGGCCGAGTCGACCGACCGTGCAATCTCGACAATTGCACGGTGGATGTCCTCTTGTTGGCGCACCCCCGCACGATTTTCGAGGTCGACCGCGCGGTCACGCGTGCGGTTCAGCGCCTCACCGAAAGCCTCGAGTTCGTTGCGCAGCGCCATCAGGGTTTCCCCCCGCGGCGTGCCGGACGACTGATTCTTCTTCGATGCGGCCATGGCGGTCAGTCTCTCAGATCGACTTGGTCAGGGATTGCCGGATGGACAGATGTCGAGCAGGACACAGTCGCGGCACTTTGGTTTGCGCGCATCACAGGTACGACGCCCGTGGAGAATGAGCCGCAGACTGAAACGCCCCCACTCTGCGGGTGGCAGGAACTTGTTCAATTCCAGTTCCACCTTCACCGGATCTTCCTGCGTCGTCAGGCCGAGTCGCCGCGACAGTCGACCCACGTGGGTATCGACGGGAAGACCCGGCAAGTCGAAAGCGACACTGCGCACCACGTTGCCCGTTTTGCGCCCAACGCCGGGCAGTGTGACCAGGTCTTCCAGAGCGCGCGGAACCTCGCCGTCGAAGCGTTCGACAAGTGCGCGCGCCATGCCGATCAGGTTCTTTGCCTTCGATGCATAGAAGCCCGTCGACTTCACAAGTTGCTCGACGCGCGACACGTCGGCGTTCGCCAAGTCGTCGGGTGTCGGAAACTCGGCGAACAATGCCGGCGTCACCATGTTCACGCGGGCGTCCGTGCACTGAGCGGAAAGAATTGTCGCTGCGAGCAGTTCGAACGGGTTGCGGTGGTCGAGTTCGCAGCGAGCCTCGGGAAACTCTCCGGCGAGACGCTCGGCGACAACCTTCGCGCGCGATGCGGCTGAGCGCGGCTTTCCCATGTGCGGCGACACTACCCAGCACCGAGCGAATCGGCGGTACCCTGACATCGTGCTGCGCCTCGAGATCCGCCGGAACATCGACGCACAAGGTTTCGAGGTGGTGAACGGCCTTCTCGAGGCGGCCGAACGCGCCGACGGCCAACGCGCTTTGTCCGACCATCTTTGGCTCGACCTGCGTCAAGGCGGCCGTCGCGGTTTTGCCGCCATCATCGGCTGGGAAGCCGACCACGACCACCCCGTCGCCTACGCGCAGGTGTCGCGGGGAAACGACAGTTGGGGCATCGATCTGGTTGTGCACCCGCACCATCGCTACGACATGGCCGCAATCGGGCCCGACATGCTCGACGCCGCGCTCGACATCGTGCGTTCCGAGGGCGGCGGACACGTTCACTGGTGGGTGTTCGAGCCGTCGGCCATCTACTTCGAACTCGCCGAGAAGATCGGTCTGCACCCGGGTCGAGAGTTGTACCAAATGCGCCGGCCCCTTCCCCTCGAGGCCGAGCTCGCCTCGCGCGCAGAACCAGACTTCACGCGAGGCTTCAACTTCGACCGTGACGCGGTCGAATGGCTCCACGTCAACAACCGAGCCTTCGCCCAGCACGCCGAGCAAGGCGACTGGGACATCGACACGCTGACCGCACGCACACGCGAGTCGTGGTTCAACCCCGACGGCTTCCGCATCGCCGAATCCGATGGCCGTATCGCGGGCTTTTGCTGGACGAAGATGCACCCCGACGCCGTCGGCGAGATCTACGTCATCGCCGCCGATCCCGACTTCGCCGGCAAGGGCATGGGTTCGAAACTCACCATCTCCGGCCTCAATTGGTTGGCGACGAACGGTGCCACAACGGGCATGCTCTACGTCGACACTCGCAACGACGCCGCGGTCACCATGTACCGCAAGCTCGGCTTCGTTCCGGCTCATCGCGAGCGCGCATTCGTGGGCGACATCCACTGACGCCATGGCACCGGGCAATTCGACCACTACCGGCCTCTATGACGCTTCCCGCGACGACATTGCCGCGGCAATGCCCAATCAACCCGCCTACCGCGTCAAGCAGGTGTGGGAGGCGCTGTACCAGCAGTTCCGTCAACCAGCCGACATCACCAGCCTTCCCGCGACGTTGCGTGACGAACTGACGAGGGCGCTACCCGAGTCGCTTCTCTGGAAAACCGAGAGCACCGACTCAACAGGCGACACCGTGAAGTTCCTCTGGCATCTGCGCGACGGTGGCCATCCCATCGAAACCGTCCTCATGCTGTATCCCGACCGCGCCACGGTGTGCGTCAGCACGCAGGCCGGTTGTGCGATGGCCTGTGGTTTCTGCGCCACCGGACAAGCCGGTTTCAACCGTCATCTCACCGCGGGCGAGATCATTGAACAGGTCGTGAAGGCCGCCCGGCGCGCGCAGGACATGGATCGTCGCGTCTCGAACATCGTGTTCATGGGAATGGGTGAACCCCTGGCAAACGAGGCCGCCACGCGTGCCGCCGTCGAACGCATCCACGACGACATCGGCATTTCGGCCCGCCACCTCACGGTCAGCACCGTTGGCATCATCCCCGGCATCAAACAACTCGCCGCATGGCCTTTGCCCGTGAACCTTGCGGTGTCACTTCACGCCGCGCGCGACGAACTTCGCAACGAACTGGTTCCCATCAACAAGCGCTACCCGATCGACGACCTTGTCGCTGCATGCAACGACTATCTGACGGAACGTCGTCGTCGTGTCAGTTTCGAATGGGCGCTCATCGATCGCGTGAACGACACCCAGAGAGACGCAAACGAGCTCGCACGACTGTGCAAGCGCCTTCGACCGAGCGCGCACGTGAACCTGATTCCCCTCAATCCCACCCCGGGTTGGCCGACTCGCGGGTCGTCACCACAGCGCGTTCGCGAGTTCGCCGACATCCTGGTGGGCCTCGGCGTGAACGCCACGGTGCGCCGCAACCGCGGCACCGACATCGACGCGGCCTGCGGCCAATTGGCCGCAGGGCAAACCATCACCCCCGTGCACTTCGGCCGTCACGACGGCTAGCGCAGGTACCTCGGGTTTGCCACCCGCAATTTGTCCACGACCGAGTCGAAGACGAACGCCTCGACGTCCTCGCGCACACCCCCGCGGCCGTTGTCGAGTTCGCCCGATCGGATGCGACGCGCAAGCTCTGCATCATCGGCGCATCCCAACTGCTGCAGGCCCGCAAGGTGACGTTCTTCCTGCGCAGGACCGACTTCGATCTCGCGCTCGACCATCGCGAGCACGTTCGCGGCGACCCGGGCGTGGAACTGCATCGCCCCCGACACGTTCGGCATGACGTGATTTTCCAGCCATTCGCGTACGGCCTCGGTGAGTTGCGCCGCCGTGGGTGGATCATGGGGAGACGTCACCGCACACCTGCCGACAACTCACGAATCGTCATGAGGGCGTCGTATTCGTTCTCGCACACCCGACGTCCGATCGCCGCAAGCTCGTGGCTGCGCACGACACCGTTCAGATGGTAAGCCGACTGCGAAATGCACATGAGTCCCCACTTCACCGTGCCGAGCAGCTCCCACCACCGCAGTTCACGTTCCTCGATGCGCACGCCCGACTCGGCTTCGTAGGCATCCAACAACTCGGCGTAGTCGCCGACACCGGCGACGGGTTTGCCGCCGCCGAAGCGCCACGCCCGTACACACACCCAGCCCAAATCTTCGGCGGGGTTCCCGACGTGTGCGAGTTCCCAGTCGAGCACCGCCCGCAGTCCGTCGGGGCCGACGATGACGTTGCCCAAACGGAAGTCGCCGTGTACCAGACACCAGTCACGAGGTGCGGGACGGTTCGCTTCGAGCCACCGAAAGGCGATCTCGAAGGCAGGATGCGCCTGACCGGATTCGTCCATCAGTTGCACGTACTTCGCCACCTGGTCTTCACCCTCGAGACCATCGATTGCTTCGTGGTCGATGCGGTGGATTTGCGCCATCGCCCGACCGATCTGACCGGCGAGGTGCGGCCGCGCCGAGCCAAAGGTGTCGTCGCGCAGGATCTTGCGCGCAATCGTTTCGCCCTCGACGGCTCGCAACACCATGAAGGGCTCGCCCAAGGGGTTCAGCGCCATACCGCGCGAGCTCGTCACCACTTCCGCAACCGGCACCCCGGCCGCAAACGCCTTGTCGAGAACAGCCACTTCGACGTGCATGTCACGCGGTGTCCCCGGTCGCTGCCGCTGCAGGATGAACTGCTCGCCCCCGACGACGAACCGCCATGTCTCTCGGGACGCGCCACCCGTCAGTCTCTCGAGCGATGAGACTCCCCCGGCGACACCCGCGCCGTGCATGACGTCGCTCAGGGTTTCGCGCAACGCGGTGTCAGCGGAATCCGGCACGGCAGAACGTTACCCTTCACCCAAGTGGGGCCTGCTCTCGAACTTCGCAACGTCTCGCTGAACCGCGACTCCACGGTCATCCTCGACAGCGTCGACTGGACGGCGCACCCCGGTGAGCATTGGATCATCCTCGGGGCCAACGGCTCGGGGAAAACGTCGCTCATGCGCATCGCCGCCCTCTACCTGCACCCCAGCGCCGGCGAAGTCGTCGTCGCAGGAGAACGGCTCGGCAGCACCGATGTGCGCACGCTTCGGCGTCGTGTCGCTTACATGTCGGCCGCCTTCGCCACCGAACTCCGCCCGCAACTTCGCGCCTTCGAAGTTGTGATGACGGCAAAGCACGCCGCTCTCGAGCCTTGGTGGCACAGCTACGACGAAACCGACCGCCAGCGCGCCATCGTCTGCTTGGAGCAAATGGGGGTCGGCCACCTCTCCGACCGTGAGATCGCCACCCTCTCGTCGGGTGAACAGCAGCGCGTGTTCCTCGCCCGCACCCGGATGAACGCACCCGCCATCGTGCTGCTCGACGAACCGAGTGGCCGCCTCGACCTCGGCGGACGCGAGCAACTGGTGCGCGCCATCGACGACACCATTGCCTCCGATCCGACTCTCGCCAGCGCCATCGTCACGCACCACGTCGACGAGATCCCCGCCAAGGCAACCCACCTGCTCGCACTGAAGCGCGGAAAGGTCCTCGCCAACGGACCCATCGGCGCAACGTTGACCAGCGACCTGCTGTCCACCATCTTCGACTTTGCGCTCCGCGTCGAGCGGCGCGACGACGGTCGGTTCAGCGCCCGCCCGGGCTGACGAGCGCCCGAAGGTTCTCACGACCGCGCTCGATGTGGTCGGCCAGCACACGTTCGAGAATCCCGCCGGTCCACAACGTGCCGCCGTAGTACAACTCGACACGCATCACCACCGACTCGCCCTTTTCGACCATCGTGCACGTCATCCGCCACGGGGCATGCTCGCGTCCGTCGTGTTCCCGGCGCTCGAAGACGACCAGCTGAGGTGAATCGGTCGTGCGCTCCATGCGAAGACGCTTCGACCGCGCGAACGGCCCCACCTTCGCGCGCAGTTCCACGTCCCATGCACCCGGCCCCGCCACCGTTGCGCGATGAACGAGCGGCATCCACTTCGGGTACTCGCCGAGGTCGACCACGTACGGACGCAGACGCGTCAACGACGTCGGTGCCTCAAGCGTTGCCTCGGTCCGCATCGGCGTCAGCTCCGTTCGCGACGGTCTTTGTTGCCGAACGCGCGGGCCAAGAGCCCACCCTTTGGTGGCTCGTCGCTGCTCGAACGCTCGGTGTCGTCACCAAGTTCCTCGATGAGTTTCGGTGACCACGGCATCGCGCGCGTCTCGTCGAGTAGCGGCTCGGTCTCGGAGCCCGCCGCCGAGACGGCCTCGAACAAGTCGGCCGCCGGCTCTTGTTTCTCGCGGATGCTGCGCACCTTGGCCTTTGGTGGGGCGCTTGCCGCGACCGCCTCTTCCGCGGGCGGAGAAATGAACAGCCGCGGCACCACCTCGCGGCGGTCATCGACATGCCATCCCCGCGGCACAACGAGCGCATCGGCGTGGCGACGGCACAAGATCCCCGACCCGTACGGGCGCGCTTTCTCTTCGGGCTCAAAGGGGCTCAGCCACACCAGCAAATCGGCGGTGTCGAATCCGTACGTCACGGTTGCAGGCGCGGAACATCCGGGGCGCTCGCACAGTCGTGGCACGCACCTGAAATTAGTGGGGCACGCCCACACGACGGGCGATCCTGCGCTGGTGGGCGATACCGGGCTCGAACCGATGACCTCCACGGTGTGAACGTGGCGCT
>CAZVPL010000064.1:0-12277 GCA_964629075.1 uncultured Bifidobacterium sp.
CGCCGACCCGTTCACACACATCCTCGATGCGAAGCGCATCGATCCCCTGGTTCTGGATGATTTCAATCGCGACGTCGATGAGTTCCTGCCGGGAGTCCTTGCGGGCCGGTCGAACAGGACGGAGCGAAGTCAATGAAGTGACTGACGAGGGGCGCGGGGTTTGTGCTGCTGCCTTCTTTGCTGCCTTCTTTGCCACCGCCACAAGTCGATCCTAACGAATCGTGGTTCGGAGCCTCAGCCGTCTGGGCTACCCTCACGACATGATCACAGGACGTTGTTTGTGCGAAGCGGTCACCTTCGAATTGACGGGTGACCTCATTGCCACGGCGGTGTGCCACTGCGACCGCTGCCAGCGGCAGGGGGGCTCGGCCTTCTCGGTGAACCTGGTGGCCCACGAGTCACAGTTGAAGGTGAACGGTGTACTGAAGACTTTCGAAGAGCGCGGTGAGCGCAAGGACGACGTCTACGTGCGTCGCAAGTTTTGTCCGGGCTGCGGATCGCCGATCGTGTCGGAGCTTGCAAAGTCGAACGGCATCATCGCAGTGAAGGCTGGCGTGCTCGACGACAAGTCGTCGGTGAACCCCACCGTCGAAGCATGGTGCGTCGACCGCCAGCCATGGGTGTCGTTGCCGGGCATGGCGCTGTCGATGGAGCGCGAAGAGCCGTAGGCAACAGGACCCGAGAGAACGAAAAAGGCCCGGACCGTGAGGTCCGGGCCTTTTCTACGATGGTGGCGGGGGCAGGATTTGAACCTGCGACCTTCGGGTTATGAGCCCGACGAGCTACCGGGCTGCTCCACCCCGCGTCGTACTGCGAAGTGTATCGGCCGGACTCGTAACTCCAACCCCTGACGTGAGAACACGGCGGCGTTCCGTTTCACAGACAGCCCGAACGTGACAACCACCGAAGTGGTCGTTGACCACGCCCATCGACTGCATGAAGGCGTACATCGTGGTTGGCCCGACAAATGACCAACCTTTCTTCTTCAGAGTCTTCGACAGGGCCGTTGATGCATCGGTGCTCGCGGGCAACGATCCAATCGCCGTGGGTGCGGGGTACCGGGTGCGGTCGGCATGGCTCCAGACAAGGTCGGCCAGCGACTCCCCCGCACGGTGCATCTCGTTGAGTCGGCGGGCGTTGTTGATGGTCGACTCAATTTTTCCCCGGTGACGAATGATTCTGGCGTTGCCGAGCAACCTGTCGACACGAGCGTCGCTGAATCTCGCGACTTTCACCGGGTCGAATCCTGCAAATGCCTCACGGAAGGCATCCCGCTTGCGGAGCACGGTGATCCAGGCGAGCCCGCTTTGGAATCCTTCGAGGCAGATCTTCTCGAAGAGACGCGTGTCATCGGTGACGGCGCGCCCCCATTCGAGGTCGTGATAGGCGACGTAGTCGTCGCTCCCCTCGCACCAGGAACACCGCACGATCGACTTGCCCACGGAACAGTCATACCAGTCCGCGAGAGGGCCCGTGATTACGCTTGGACCTGATGGCGAAGAAGCCCGGCTTCAAGAAATTCAGGAAGTTGGTTGCGACCGACATTGACGAGCTACGCGCCGGCTTTTCTCAAATGCGAAACGACCTCGATGTCACACGCAAGCAACTCGACGAAATGATCGCCATGAATGACGAACTGATGGCAGCCAACAACAAGGTGGTCGCCGATCTGCGTCTTCTCGACGATCGCCTAGTGCACATGGGCCGCGAATTCGCCAATCAAATTCACGAACTTGCAACCGGCATCGATGGCTTGGAGAAGCACGCCGATTCGGTATCAGCCGAAGCCATCACCGAATTGCACTCGGTACAGGCGCGGCTCGCAGCCGAACAGGTGCGCTACGAGATCGCCTTCCGCCAAGACCTCGCGGAGATTGCCGACCAGCTGCGCCGCACCCGGTGAACGGTGCCTCGCCGCACCATCCGCACCGCGGGCGTTTGAGGGGCCGGGGATACTTCAAACGACTCGGACCCGGCATCGTCACCGGCGCGGCCGACGACGACCCGTCGGGCATCGGCACCTACTCGCAGGTTGGCGCCGCTTTTGGAATGCAGTTGGTGTGGACGACCCTCGTCGCCTTGCCCTTCGCAATTGCCGTACAGGAAGCCACGGCGCGCCTGGGTCTTGGTTCGGGGCAGGGGCTCGCGTCTCTCATCAAGACGAACTTCCGGCGATGGGTTCTGTTCGTCGCACTCGTTCTCGTGGTTGGAGCGAACACGTTCAACATCGGGGCCGACCTGGGGTCGATGGCTGCGGCGACCAATCTTCTCGTGCCGATTCCCCAGCTCGTCCTCGTCATCGCGTTCGGTATCGGCATTGCTGCGCTCGAGATCGCCGTCCCCTACCGCCGCTACTCGCGCATCCTGCGTTGGTTGTGCGTGTCACTGCTTTCGTACCTGGTCGTGCTTTTCGTCGTTGATGTGGCGTGGTCGGACGTGGCGTCGAATCTTTTCCTTCCGAGTTTCGAGTTCGACAAATCACGAATCGCAGCCCTGATCGCGGTGTTCGGCACCACCATCTCGCCCTACCTCTTCTTCTGGCAGACATCGGAAGAGGTCGAGGAACTGAACGACGGTTCGGTGCACGGCGCACCGACGCGCGGTCAGGTGGCGGCGATGCGTGGCGATGTTGTTGCCGGCATGTCGTCGGGCGTCATCACGATGTTTGCAATCATGGTGACGGCCGCATCGACGTTGCACACGGGAGGCATCACGACCATCGGCACGGCCGACGAGGCGGCCCAGGCTCTCGAGCCGTTGGCAGGTCGCTTTGCAGGACTGTTGTTCACCCTCGGCATCGTGGGGACGGGACTTCTGGCCGTGCCGGTGCTCGCCGGGTCGACGTCGTACGCGATTGCCGAGACGTTCGGTTGGCGCGAAGGTCTGAGCCTGAGGATGTCGCAGGCTCGGGCCTTCTACTGGGTGATTCTCGGGTCGATGATCGCGGGCATGGTGATGAACGTGGCGGGACTCGACCCGGTGCGCGGGTTGTACTGGTCGGCGATTTTGAACGGCTTCGCTGCGCCGCCGCTTATTGCGATCATTTTCCTGCTCGCTCGAAAACGCTCGATCCTGGGTGACAACGCAAGCGGCAAGGTGTCACAGGCCGTCGTGCTGCTGGCAGCAGTGCTCAGTGCAGCACTACCGATTGCCTATTTGTTCGCGCGTTGATCTTCAGCCGTTGATCGACTGGAGCGCCCGACGAATGAGCTCGCGCGCCGCCGCCTGCTTTTCCTGGAAGGCGGCGAAGTCGGGGGGTGTCTGTGCGAGAGCTGCGTCGGCTTCGGCGAACAATTCGTCGGCGCGGGCCAACAACTGCGCCGGCGTTTGACCGGTCGTGTCGGGCGTCGTCGTGTCGGTGGTTCCCGAATCGGTTGTCCCACCGGCGGGTGTTCCCGAGTCGGTTGTCGAGTCGGTACCGGTGTCGGGCGTTTCGGGTGCCCGACCGTCGTCGACACGATCGCCGAGGTCGGTATCGAAACCCGCAAAGAGTTTGCCGATCGCCAGTGTCACCGAGTCGGCGATCACCGACTGGTCGCCATACGACGCCAACACCTTGCGCACGAAGACCTGGCGAGCGGCGCTGTCGTCGGGGCGAACGAAGAGGGGCCGCACGTAGACGAGGCCCTTGCCCACGGGCACGATCTGCAGGTCACCGAAAACGACGCGCGAGCCACGAAGGTCAAGCGGGGTGATGGTTTGGGAGATGATCGGATCGCTGTCGAACTGGGCGGCCACCGTTGCCGGGCCGGGCGGGAGCGGATCATTGAACTCGTAGAGCGTGAGTCGTCCGAACGAGTCGGGGTCGCTCGAGACGACCATCATCGAGCGCAGTTCCTTGCGGGCGTCGTCGGCAGAGAAGGGCACGAACGGGCGCAGCATCGAAAACGTCGGGTTCTTTGCCTTGCCGGTGGGGTCGTGGAAGATGGTGTAGTAGGGCTCGAAGCGTTCGACGTTCGCTTCTTGCACATCGACTGCGTCGCCGGTGCCGGTCGCTGCACCGGCGAGTCCGCCGGCAAGAGCTGTCGACTGCTCGGGCTCGAGCGGGGGTGCCTGAGCCACGCTCCAGGCGCCGTCACGGTTGAAGAACAGATTCGGATCGTCGAAGTGGTACTTCGCGTACACGTTCGTCTGAACACGGAACAGGTCTTCGGGGTAACGGAAATGGGCGCTCAACGACTTGGGGGCCTTGTCACCATCGGTGAACAGTTTCGGGAATGCATCACGCCACACCTTGATGATGGGGTCCTTGTCATCGATGACATAGAAGGTGACTTCTCCGGTGTAGGCGTCGACCACGGCCTTCACGCTGTTGCGTGCGTAGTTGAACGAGTGCGACAACCCTCCACCGGGTGTCAGCTGGTCGGTGTTCGCACGCTGCGCGTACGGATACCGACTGGTCGAAGTGAACGCGTCGATCACCCAATCAACCTTGCCGTCGTGCACCACCGGGTACGGATCGGCGTCGAAGGTGAGGAACGGTGCGAGCTTCTCGACTCGGTCGCGCACGTCACGCACGAGCAGAATTTGCGACTTGTCATCGACCAAGCGCGAACCGAAGAGGTTGTACTCGCCGAAATTGATGGCAAGGGCGATGCGCTTCAGCGTGCCGTCGAGTTTGATACCGGCTTTGCCGGCATAGGGCTGGGCTTTCACGTTTGCGCAGGGCTGCTCGCTGTTGCCCGTGTTGGTGATGGCGTACGTGAGAGGACCGTTGCCGAAATACAGCTCGGGTCGCTTGACGCCGAGGTCGATGTACACGGGGCGACCGTCGCTCGTCACCGAGCTGGCAGGAGCAGCCACGACGCCACAGCCGTGCGTGTACAGAAGGTGACGCGACACCCACGTGCCGTTCGGGATACCGGCCGAGTTCAGTTCGCGCGTGGCGAGCATGACCTGCTGCAGACGTCCGTCGATCGAGTAACGGTCGACGTCGAGGTCGCGGATTGCGTAGAACGAGGTGAGGCCCTGGTCGAGCGAGAACCGATCGCGCATCTGCGTGGGTTCGAGTTGACGAACGTCTCGAAGCGAGGCCACATTCGCCTCGACGTCCTTGGTGCCGATGTCACCGACCTCGAAGTCGATCTTTTCGACGGTGTCGAGGCCAAGAGCGGCCTTTGACGCGTCGAGATTTCGTTCGATGTAGGGCAATTCGCGACTGCTGACGTTCGGCTGCACGACGAACCGCTGGATGATGGCGGGATACACGGTGCCGGCGACCAGCGCGACGATGGCCCACAGCCCCACGGCGAGGACCGGCAAACGCCACCCGCGCTGGCGCACGTTCCACAAGAAGAGGAGCGCGACGGCGATCGAGACGAGGATCATCAAATTGAGTGCCGGCAACTGCGCCTTCACGTCGGTGTACGTGGCGCCCTGCACGACACCTCGCGTCGACCGCGTCAGGTCGAATCGCTGCAGCCAATAGTCGGCCGCACGCACGAGAGCGAGACCCGCGAGAAGCACCGAAACATGCACCTTGGCCTGTGGGCTGACGCGCTGTTCCGGGTCTTGCACGCGAATCGACCCGTTCACGTAGTGGAGCACGCCGGTGATGATGGCGATCAATACCAATGCACCGAAGAACCACGTGACGACGAACTCTGAAAATGGAAGACGAAACACGTAGAAGCCGACGTCGTTGCCGAAGAGCGGGTCGTCGGCACCGAATGACTTGTGGTTGCGGAACATCATCCAGTTCTCCCACTGCGCCGAAGCCGGGAGACTGATGACGAGACCGAGAATGACCGCGATGACGGTGCGAGTCAGGCGGCGGCGCTTGCGCAACACCGTGCGCAGTTGGGCGAGCGCACGCTGTTCTTGCGAGTCGGGCACGGAAACCGGCGCGATTCTGTCGGCGATGGCAAGGTTGACCCAGAGAAGAACGGCAAAGATCAACGTGAAGGCACCGATGAGTGCCACCTTGGTGCCGAGAATTCCCCAATAGACGTCGGTTCGACCGAGCGATCGGTGCCACAGGACGTTGATGTAGAACGAAGAGAGACTGCGCGCCGACAAGATGAGCAGCAGCAGAATCGCAACGACGACGATGATGGCGATACGACCGCGTCCGGGCTTGCGGATCTTCAGGCGGGGTATGCGTGGGGAATTACCGGGCAAATCCGAGGGGTTGCGCACGCCCGCAGGCTAGTTCGGCATGGGTGCCAGCAGGCAACGGCAGCCCGCATGTGCAAGCGGTTGCGCGTGACCCGTGGGAAATTCATTGCCGAGCGCAACACAACCCGCGAGCGAGTTGTCTTCCGCATCTGCGCACGCGGGTCCGTCTGGATCGACCATCCAGCACACCTGTGTTCCGGGAGCAAACGTGACGTACATACCCCGGCCGTAGGCAAGGCACGCGATGTCGTCGATGTGTTCGTCGATCTGGGTCGACTTCCACTGGCGATACACGCCTCGAATCGCCTTGGCTGCACCTTCCTTGTCCGACGCATGAGCAGTCAGCACGTCGGCGATCTTGTCTCGCAGCGGTGTGATGAGCAGACGTTTCACGGTTTCGGTGACTGCGGGTGACACGTCGCCCTTTGTCGGCATGCGCTTGACCGACTCGTTCACCGAAGTGGCGCCGGCCTTCGCTGCCGCCATCACTTCGTCGTTGAGGGCGTCGACGTACTTGGCGGCATGGTCGCCCAGCCCGCCGCACATCGACATCAGATCCATCGCTGGCTTGCGCTTGCGCAGGTACTCGAGAACCTCGTTCTCTTCGTCGGCCAGAACGCGCTTCAAGCTGCGTGACATCTTGGTGACGAGCGGTGCAAGCGCCTCACTACGACGCGCAAACGCCGCGTCATTGTGAACGGGCTCGACAGGCGTCGCCACATTGACCGGGGCGGCGACCGACTTTGTCTCGTCGGTCTTCTTGCGTGCTTCGACAACCTTGCCGTCGGCCACCTTCGACACCGACGAGGCCCGCAGGCGAGCAAAGATGTCGTCGACCTGGTCGCGGGGCGCGACGGGCACTTCGGCAACCGGAGTCTCGGGTGCGGAATGGTCGACGCTCGGATGCTCGGGGTTCACGCGCACGGGTTCGGGACGCGGACGGTCCTTGCCGAAGAGCGACACGACGTTCGACTGCGTCTCGACCGTGGACGGAACGTCGACAACCGCCTCGATGACAGGTTCGTCGATGACTTCTTCTGCATCGATCGTGACTTCGTCGGTGATCGTTGCAACATCGACGATTTCCTCGAGAGTTTCTTCGACAATCTCGTCGGTGGTCTCGTCGACTGTGGTCAATTCTTCGATGGTTTCGACAATGTCGACAGTTTCGACAACTTCGATTGTCTCGACAACTTCGACGGCCTCAAGAACCTCGATGGTGGTGGCCTGCGGTTCGACGTTGTCTTCCTTTTCGCGATCGAACATCTGAACGACCGGCGCGTTCAAGACGATGGGCTGGACCGGCCCGGTGGTTGGCGCAAGGTTGACGAATTCGCGCGGAAGGTCGTCGTCGACCGAGACGAGACCCGTCATCACGTCATCGGTGGCGAGACGCGCTCGCTCGAATGCGTTCAGCAGTCGATCGCGGTTGGCAACGAGCTGTTCGATCTGGGCCCGGGCGAGTTCGCGGCGGCGCGCCAGTTCGGACAGCACCTTCTCGCGATAGTCGCGGGCCTCGTTCACCATCTCGCGACCCTGTTGCTTGGCCAACTCGATCTCGGCCTCGGCATCGGACGCGGCGTCTTCGCGGCGGCGCACCGCCTCGAGCTCGGCCTCTTCTCGCAGGCGGGCCGCGTCGGATGCCGCTTCCTTCACGAGTCGGGTGGCATTTTCCTCGGCACGTTGGCGGATTTGGGTGCTGGCCTCGCGCGCAGCAGCCAAAACCCGGGCGGCCTCTTCACCGAGAAGGGCGGTGACGACGTCTTCGTCGAGCATGCCGGGCGCCGACATGCCCCGCGTTTGCATGGCTTTCAGTTCACTTTCGAGAAAGCGCTCGCGCTCTTGCAGGCGTGCCAATTCGGCCGACACCATTCGCAGGAAGTCGCGGACCTCGGCCTGGTCGTAGCCGCGGCGGGCAACGGTGAACGACGCGGCACTGACGGCCGCGGGCGACGAGGGGTCGGGACGTGAGAACGAAATCGCCATTTGTGAAATGGTACGCCCGGCCACCCATCCAAACGTGGCATTAGGGAATTGGCTGCGGGGACGCTACGACGCGGGCAAGGACCCGCCACCGAACTTCGTCAGTGCGGTGAGCGCCTCGTCGAGCGTGCCAACGGGAATGATCGCGAGCGACGACCCGACGGCCGACCGCGCGGATGCGATTTCCTCCGCGGTCTGAGACTTCGGGACGAGGAAGACGTCGGCACCACTCTGTTTCACCGCGACCGCCTTCTGACGCAGGGCGCCGATTGCTCCAACGACACCGTCTTCGGCGATCGTGCCCGTCGCTGCGACCTTCGCCGTTCCCATCAGGTTGCCGGGTGTCAGGTCGTCGAGAAGGGCGAGCGTGAAGGCAAGACCGGCCGATGGGCCGCCGATTGAGTCGGTGGAAATGTCGACCTCGAAGGGCACATCAACCGTGCGCGTATCGGCGGGGACGATGCCGATGATCGTTCGCTTCGGATCGTCGGGACTGGCGATCAGGCGCACCTTCTCCGTGCGTCGCGTCTCGGTTGGGTTCGAGTTCAAGGTGTTCACCACCAACTCGACCACGTCGCCGACACGACGACCCTCCATTGCTTTGACGAGAACGTCGAGCGTGGGTGTCGGCTTGCCGGCCAGTGACTCGATGACGTCGCCCGGGTTCAACACCTTGCACGCCGAGTCGGGAGTGGGCTTGTCGTCGCACAGCACCTGTTCCACGACAACCGAGCCGTAGTTGAGGGCAACCTCGTAACCAAGGCGCTTCAGCGCGACGTACTCGGCGATCTGTTTGGCCCCCACCATCGCCTGGAAACCGAGCCTGCGTTGTTCGACGGGTGAACGTTCGCCGAAACGCTCGGTCTTTGTTTCGACGACGATGTCATCGTCGACCCATCCGACGAAACCTTCAAGCGCGGTGAGTTGCGAGCCGTACGCGGTGACGAACCGCACACTGTTGTCGCTGGGATAGCGCGTGACGTCGGCGGCGCCCGTACCGAACCCGAGACGCGGCGACACCGCATCGACCGACCCGGGTGCGGTTTCCCAGCGTTGGATCGTCGTTGCGCCGGCAACGATGACAGTGAGGAGGACAAGCCACGACACGGTGAGTAACGGAAGGGCCCACCACAACCGTCGGGACGATGTTTCCTGCACGTCACTTCCCTGCACACCCGCGGTGGTCGGAACGATCGGTGGCTGCGCGTCGCCAATCATCGGCGGGGGCAGTACGCTCGGCGGCGATTGATCGGGAGACGCTTCTGACATGACTGGCCTGATTGTTGCACTGTCGACGGCAGATGTCACCGTGCGCGCCGGTGCCGTCGGTCTCCTGGCCATTGTCGCAATTGCCATCGTTGCCGGCCGCGTCGATTGGACCCAGTTCCGCCGTTCGCAAAGCAAGCCTTCACCGGTCTATCTGCGTGTCGACCAGCGGCCCGGCCAGATCTACCGACCGCCCTCGATTCGTCGACGGGCCGCCGCGACGGGCGGCCTCGCAGGGTTTGCGGTGGCGGGTGGCATTGCGATCGCACTCGTGTTCTCGGTTGTCGTGGCGGTGTTGGTTGAATCCATCACCGGCCTGCTGCGCTGACCACCGTGAGCCACGTTCAGTCGACGCTCGCCGGAGTCACACTTGCATCGCACGGTCGCGACGTACCCGCACTCGAATCGGCATTCGAATCCGACGACCCCCAGATTCGCGTCATCGCCTTGTCGGGTCTGCACAAGTGTGGGGCGCTGACCCCGCGCCACATCGCTCTTGCCCTGACGGATCCCGAACGCGTCGTGCGACACCGTCTCGCCGGCATCGGTGCTCACGATGTTCGTGTCGACTTGCTGCACCTGCTCGGCGACGGTGACTACGCCGTCGCCGAAACTGCGGCATGGGCTCTGGGTGAACGGGAACGAGTCACCGACGCCGAGATGCAGGCTCTCATCGCGTCGGCCACGGGACACGGCGAACCCCTCGTTCGTGAATCGTGCGTCGCTGCGCTCGGGTCACTGGGTGACGAGCGCGGACTGCCCGCAATTCTCCACGCGTGCGGCGACAAGCCCGCCGTGCGCCGCCGGGCGATCATTTCCCTCGCGCCCTTCGACTCCCCCGAAACCACCACCGCACTGCGCAACGCCCTCACCGATCGCGATTGGCAGGTGCGCCAGGCCGCAGAAGACTTGTTGGCCGCGGCCGGACTGTCCGACTCACACGAGGATGGCGGCGAGTCGTAACGTAAGGGCAACGCGCGTTGCGGAGGAGGGACCCAGTGGACGCATCGTTGATCGAGCGCATCAAGCGCGACATGCAGGCGCAATTCGACCGCAAGGGCAATCCCGACGGCTTCCCCGCGTTCCACGACGTTCCCATCTCCCGTTACATCTCCGACGAGTTCTGGGAACTCGAACAAAAACACCTGTGGACCAAGGTGTGGGTGATGGCGGGTCGCGAAGAAGACGTCGCAAACCCGGGCGACTACTTCACCTTCGATCACCTCCGCGTGCCGATCATTGTTGTACGCGGAAACGACGGAAAACTCCGCGCCTTCTACAACACGTGCCAGCACCGTGGTGCACCGGTCGTGCGCGACGAGAAGGGCTGCGCAAGCCAGTTGCGTTGTCAATATCACGGGTGGGTCTACAGCATCGACAGCGGGGAACTGAAGAGCGTGCCAGACGAGCGCGACTTCATCGGGTTGTGCCGCGAAGAGAAATTCCTCACCGAAATCCGCTGCGAGTCGTGGCAGGGATGGATCTGGGTGAATCAAGACCCCGAAGCGGCATCACTGCACGAGTGGTTCGGCGTTCCCTTCCAGCAGATGGAAGAACTCTGCGGGAAAGACCTGCGCGCAGTGGGTCCGCGCGTCATGGACATTCCGTGCAACTGGAAGGTCACGGCCGAGGCGTTTCTCGAGGTGTATCACTTCCGTTTCATTCACGATCGTGGTGGCTGGAGCGCGCTCGACAACCGTGGCGCATCGATGGGCCTCTTGCCCAACGGCTGCAGCCGCATGGTCACGCCATTTTCGAAAAAGGCCTGCGAATTCCGCGGCATGGCCGACTGGACCGACTTTCAAACGTTCAAGGACCCGCGCTTCATCGATATTCCGTCGGTGAACGACATGATCCGTTCCACCAGCACGGCCTTTTCATTGTTCCCGAACCTCATCTCGCCGGTTGCGGCGTACGGCTTTCCGTTCATCATGTTCTGGCCGATCGACAAGGCGAACACGCGACTCATGTGGTCGCACTATGCGCCGAAGGATTGGGAAGGCGACGAGTTGCCACCCCACTGGCAACAACGCATGGACGAGTTCGACCTCATCATGGGTGAAGACAAATGGAACATGGCACCGATGCAGCGTTCGCTCGAGTCGCCCGCAATGAAAGGCATCGTCGTGAACTACCAGGAACGACGAATCTGGCACTTCCATGAGACAGTCGACCGCGTGATTGGCATCGACCGCATCCCTGCCCACATGCGCGTTGAACAGCTGCTGCAGCCCTACATCGAAAAAGACTGAACCGACTGCCCGATCCGCAACGACCGGGTGGGACGCCCGAAATTGGCCATCGTCTAGAAGAGAAGTTCGTTATACTGCACAATTAATGGAAGTCCCCGTTGGTGTTCCCCAGCCGGTTCAGGCACGCGCCGAGTCAACCGTCGCGGTCGTCATCGAAGCCACGATCAAGCCCATCGAGGCCGGCGGTGAAGCCAGCGTGCGCATCGCCGACATCCTCAACGAGACAGGCATCTCGGCGGGCTCCCTCTACCACCACTTCGGTGGCCGCGACGGTCTCAGCGCCGCAGCACGCGTGATGCAATTCAGCCGCTTCGTCGCCGAGGATGCGAAGAACCTTCGTGAGACGCTCACGAAGACAACGACGCTCGATGAGTACATCGCTGCGACGTCTGCTCTCGTCGAGTTGAACGAAAGCGCCGAGCGTGTCGGTGCGCGCCACAATCGCCTCTCCGTCATCGCCAGTTCGTATGGTCGACCCGAACTACGCGAGTCCCTCGCACTCCAACAGCATTCGCACACCGAGACAATCGCCGACGCCGTTCGTTACGGGCAGAAAATGGGTTGGATCCGCAACGACATCGATGCCCGCGCGGTCGCAGTTTTTGTTCAGGGCTACAACCTTGCGCGGGTGTTGTTGGATCTCGACACCGAACCGGTGA
>CAZVPL010000065.1:0-12264 GCA_964629075.1 uncultured Bifidobacterium sp.
TCGACGGTCTCGACGAAGTCACCGACTACTTCAAGGCGACCGAGGACATCACCGAGGCGATTCACCGGGTGAACACCGAGGCCGACGTGGTGTGGGTCGACGGACACAGCGACTACGGCCACGCCTTCGAGGTGTTCTGGGAGCGCTACGGCAAGGACGTTGGTCCAAAGACGACCGTCTTGCTGCTGGGTGACGCCCGCAACAACTACCACGCCGCCCAGAGCTGGGTCGTGCGCGAGATGAAGCACCGCGCGCGGCACGTGTACTGGTTGAATCCCGAACCCCGTTCGTACTGGAACACCGGTGACTCGATCGTCGGTGAGTACGGCTCGCACACCGACGGCGTCTACGAGTGCCGCAATCTGCGTCAGCTCGAAGCCTTCGTGGAGAAATTGGCGTGACGGGGACCCGCATCATCCTGGTACGGCACGGCGAGTCGCAGGTGGCGGTCGACAAGATGATCGGTGGGCCGCGGAAGTGCAGCGGATTGTCCGACCTCGGCCGCAAGCAGGCCGAGGCGTTGAACGCCCGGTGGTCATCGGAAGGCCTCGAAGCCCCGACTGCGTTCGTGGCCAGCAACTACAAGCGAGCCATCGAAACGGCCAACCTCATCGCGCCGTCCCTCGGTCATCCCGATCTCGTCATCGACGCCGACTGGGGCGAGCACGACCCGGGTGAAGTGTGCGACGGAATGACGTACGCCGACTTTGTCGACAAGTTCGGCCACCGCGACTGGTCGATCGACCCGTACGACGAGACCTACCCGGGCGGCGAAACCGTTGCAGCGTTTCAATTTCGGGTCGGAGGCGCCCTTCGTCGAACAATTGACACATGGTCGGGGGGAACGATCGTCGTGGCGTGTCATGCGGGTGTCATCGACACCTGCCTGCGGCACGCGATGCGCAGTGCCCCGGTTGGCGAGTTCGAGGTCCACACTCTGAACACCTCGATCACGGAACTGGTCCACGTGAAGCCGGGCCGTTGGCAGATCGTTCGGTACAACGACGCGGCCCATCTGGCGGGCTTGCCAAAGAGCACCAACTAGCGGAGAATCTCCCCATACCGATCAGGGGGAGAAGATGGGTCAGTTGAACGGCCGATTGAACGACAAGGTCGCGGTGGTGATCGGCGGTCACAGCGGGTTCGGCGATGCGATCGTCAAGCGATTCGCCGCCGAAGGAGCCCGAATCGCCATTGCTGCGCGTCGCCTCGACGTTGTGCAGGGTGCTGCCGGTACGGTTGGTGGCAAGGGATACAAGTGCGACATCACGCTCGACGACGACGTCGCTGCGCTTGTCGCGGGTGTCGAAGCAGATTTCGGCCGCATCGACATTGCGGTCAATTGCGCCGGCTACGAACAGAGCACGCCGATCGCGGACTTGACCCCGGAGAAGTTGACAGCGATGCAGGCCGTTCAGTTCACGGGAGCCATCTACTGCATGCGGCATTTCGGAAATTCGATGGCCGGCACCGGCGGCGGTTCATTCCTTTCGATTTCTTCGCAGACGGCGCACAGTCCGGCGATCGGTCTCGCCGCCTATGGCAGTTCGAAGGCCGGGGTCGAGTACGCCACGAAAATCGCCGCAGTCGAATACGGCCCGCGCAACGTCCGTTTCAACTGTGTCGCGTCGGGCCTCATCGAGACCCCGATGACGGCGCGAATCTTCAAGGTCGCTCCCGCCATTCAGGCCCTGCAAGAACTGACGCCACTGCGACGAATGGGATCGTCGGACGACATTGCAAAGGCTGCTTTCTTCTTCTGTAGCGACGAGGGCGCCTTCGTCACGGGTCAAACCCTGTGTGTCGACGGTGGTGCGACGTTGCATGGTCTGCCGACGCCGTTCCACTATGCCGATGCCGCCCGTCGTCACGCCGAAGCGGCAGCGGGCAACGACGCGGGAACGTCTTCCTGACCCGTCGCATCGTCGTTGTCGGCGCGGGCGCCGGGGGCTGTGTGGCCGCCGCACGTCTTTTTGATGCCGGCTACGAGGTGCATCTCTTCGAAGCGGGCGAGGCGTCGTCGACGAATACATCGCCCCACCTCGCCGAGTCGACGTCGAGGGCCGACCTGATCGATGGGTCGGTGTTCGCATCCACGTACACGGGCGGGTTTCGCTACCCCTATCTGCGCGGTCGGGCGCTTGGCGGCACCACCGCCATCAACGCGTTGGTGCAGATGTGGGGCACGAAAGACGATTGGGACGCGTGGTCGGCGGTGCACGGCTGCACCGGATGGAACTGGCGTTCCGTCAGTGCAGAAATTGCGCTGCTTGGTATTCCCTCGCACTTCGCGTCGGCATCAGAGACCGGACCGGTGACCCAGGCCGTTCTGGCTGCGGCGCACGGAATGGGCGCCGCCGAGTGTCGGCACGTGGGTGAAAGCTACGACGGCGCCGGTCCGGTGGCGTTGTCGTTGCGCGATGGTCGCCGCGCCGATGCTTTCAATGTTTTTGTGGCCCCACGTGTGCTCGAGGATGCCGGTCGTATGGTTGTCCACGCGGGCGCGTCGGTGACGGAAATTGTCATCGAAGCCGACCGTGCGAGGGGAGTCGTGCTTGGCGAGGATGAATTCGTCGCCGACGGCGTGGTGCTGGCCGCAGGTACCGTGTGGAGCCCCATCCTCCTGAGGCGCAGCGGTGTGTCGCGGGCGGGAATTGGGCGGAACCTGAAGGATCACCCCGCGATTTCCCTGTGGCTTCGCCTCCGCGAGGGTGCGGGTGCCCCCACGAGGACTCTCGATGTCACCGGCCTCGTTGTCGCCTCGTCGGTCGATGATTCCGACATCAACCTTCTGCCCGTCGACCCCAACCAACTGGTCGTGGCAGTTACCAAGGTGTCCTCGGTGGGCCATGTGGCCGAGGTGGAAGGAACCGCGGAAGTCGTCCTGGGGACTCTCGAAACCCATGACGACGCAACACGCATGCTTGCCGCGCTGCGGCTGGCCGCCGATTTGTGCGCGACAAAACAGTTCCGTGACGTCGTCGAGTCAGTGTCGATCGATGTCGCGGGCACGACGCTCGACGCATTGCTCGCGCACGATGACGACACCATCATCTCGTACGTGCGCCGCCAGCCCGGCGCGTATTCGCACGCCGTGGGCACCTGCCGCATGGGTTCGGAACGCGACGGCGAGGCGGTCGTCGACAACACGGGCGCGGTGTTCGGGGTCGATGGGCTGTGGGTGGCCGATGCGTCGGTTTTTCCCGATATCCCGCGTGCAGCAACGCAGGTCCCGGTGATGGCGGTGGCAGGCCGAATTGCATCCGGGATCGCGGAACGCCTGCGTTGAGTCCGTGTCAGAATTGAGGTCATGGCCGCGTCGCAGATTCCGTTCTCGCTCGGATTGCACGAAGTTGCCGACGGCTGCCACGCATATCTGCAGCCCGACGGTGGGTGGGGCTACAGCAACGCAGGATTGATCGTCGGCGACGGGGCTTCGCTGCTTGTCGACACGCTCTTCGACCTCGACCTGACCGCCGCGATGCTGGCTGTCATGGCCGACACAACCGACACCGCGCCGATCCGCACGGTTGTGAACACGCATGCCAACGGCGACCACTGCTACGGCAATCAACTCGTTGCCGATCGCGAAATCATCGCATCGCGAGCCACCGCCGACGAGATGAGCCACGTACCGCCGGCGATGATGGCCCGGTTGAACGCCGCTCCCGGAGACGTCGGTGAACTCTTCCGCTCCTTCTTCGGAGATTTTCGGTTCGACGGCATCGAGTCGACTCCGCCGACACGAACATTCGAAGGGCGACTCGAGGTTGAAATCGGTGGTCGGGCGGTCGAGTTGATCGAAGTCGGCCCGGCGCACACCGAGGGCGACACGATCGTCGTCGTACCCGACGCGCGTACGGTCTACACGGGTGACATTCTCTTCATCGGAGGAGCCCCCATTGTCTGGGCGGGGCCGCTTGAGAATTGGATCGCCGCGTGCGACTTGATGCTGGGCATGGACATCGAAACGGTGGTCCCCGGGCATGGCCCGGTCACCGACAAAGCGGGTGTCGTGGAGGTGCGCGACTACTTGACGACAGTGTTGTCCGCGGCCAGGGAGTGCCACGCGAACGGCATCGACGCGTTCGATGCGGCTTGGCAGATCGTGCGCATGATGCAGGGGATCGACGCCACGCGCGATCTCCGCGAGTTCGGTCGGATTGCGGTGAATGTCGACACCGTTTATCGCAGCGTCGACCCGGGCTACGCGACGCCGAACGTCATCGAACAATTCAGGCGGATGGCCGAGATCGAAGCGCGCGCCGCACAAGAATGAACCACGCCACGACGGCGCAGATTGCAAAGATGATCCACTGGATTGCGTAGGAGAGGTGGGGACCTTCGCTGAGGTCCGGATTGGCCACCCGCGCGGGCAGATTTCCGGTGACCGAGGGTGACTCGAGAAAGTCGATGTAGAACGGCAGCACCGTTTGGTCCGGCGTTGCGGCCACCTGATCTTTCAGCCGTTCAACATTGACGCGTTGGATCTCTCGCAGCACACCCGTCGAGGGATCGGTGAGGCCCCCGAGGCGGCGTTCCTGCGATTTGCGCACGCGCCCCAGAAACTCAACCTCGCCAGACGGTGGGGGTGGAATCTCGGCCGTCAGCGGAATGAAACCTCGGTCGACCAAGACCACGTAACTCTTGCCGTCGACGGTGAAGTCGAACGGTGTGAGAGCGTCGACCCCGGCGGTGTTGTCCTGACTGCGATTGAGGACGATGACCTCGTCCTCGGCGCGGAACGATCCCCTCGCAACGACCGCGCGCCATTCGCCGTCTTCGGGGCTGGTGGCCAACAGATCTGCGATTGTTACCGGCTGGAGAGATGCCCTTCCCCGGACTTCGGCATTGAAGTCCCGGCGCTCATCGAGACGATTGAATTGCCACATCGACAGGTTTGCCATGACGACCACGAGAACGACGGCAAGAAGATGCAGTGCGACCATGCGCGGGCGGAGAAGAAGGGGGATGCGGCTCATCGTTACCGAGCCCGACGCTAGTTTGTGGCGGTGCGGGACCTCTCGTCGTTGACGCCGGCCTTTTGGGAATCGGTCTTTGGTCACGGTGTGTCTGCGGGTGATCCGCAACGCATCGGTGAAGGAATGATCGGCGCCAATTATCGGGTGCCGATCGTCTCGCAAAAGAGCGGCGTGCCGTCGTCTGTCGTCGTCAAGCTTCCGTCCCCGGGGGAGGCGAGTCGCGCGGCTGGGGTTGCCCATCGGACCTACGAACGCGAGGCGAAGTTCTACATGCAGCTCGCGGACACGGTTGATGTGCGTCGCCCGCATTGCCATTTCGTTGAGTTCAACGACGAGACGCACGATTTCGTTCTGGTTCTCGAAGACCTCGGTCCGGCCGTTCCGGGAAACCAAATCACCGGCTGTTCGGAGGACGAGGCGCATCGCGCGGTCGTCGAGCTTGCCGCGCTCCACGGCCCGCGATGGGACGACCCAACGCTTCACGACGTCGACTGGCTGCAGCGACGCACGGCACGTGCGGACGGGGAAATGCTTCAGGCGGTCTACCAGCATCTCTTCACGCCGTTCCTGGCGACGTACGCGAAGTACTTGACCGAACCCCAGGTCGATCTCGCGCGAACATTCGGTCGGCGGCTTGCCGACTGGATCGACGGTCGTGGTTCGGTTCTCACCCTTGGCCACGGTGACTATCGCCTCGACAACCTGATGTTCGGAACAGCGGAAGGTGGGCCACGCATCGCCGTCGTCGACTGGCAAACGCCGAACCACGGACCGGGTGTGGTCGACGTCTCGTATTTCCTCGGCGCAGCGGTGACGCCCGAGGTGCGACGGTCCATTGAGCGTGGTCTTGTCGACGATTACATCGCTGCACTTGCGCGGTATGGCATCGAATGCGACCGATCAGCCATGTGGCGTGACTACGCACATGCGAGCTTTGCCGGTTTGGTGATGGCTGTCGTGGCCTCGATGGTGGTGACGCCGACCGAACGTGGCGAAGCGATGTTTGCCGCCATGGCAACGCGTGCGGCGCAGCACGCACTCGATCTCGACGCGCTCGATCTGTTGTGAAAGATTGACGTCATGAGCGCTGAATTGCCCGACTTCCACATTCCCCACGACGAGAAGATCAGTTGGATGGTGGAGACGAACGGTTGGGCGATCGAGTCGGTGCCACCCGGTGGCGTCTCAACGAGCGATGGCGTCCCGTTTCCGACTTATTCGTACACCGTCAATTTTCCCGCGCGGTTCAACATGCCCGAAGTGGTGATTCTCGGTCTCACCCCTGTCGCATGCCGCGGACTCTTCGACCTGCTGGCCGACGTGTGCGGATCGGGTCAAACCATCGAGATCGGAGCCGAGGTCGTGGGGCTCTTCGACGGTGAGCAGAGGGCGCGATTCGACACCGTCAACATCTCGACCTGGAGTGGACTCTTCGCCAGTGCGGCGATGTGGCACAAGGGGTCGACGTTCAATGTGGTGCAATTGCTGTGGCCCGACCGCAATGGGTTCCTCCCCGGAGAGGCCGGATTCGACCAACGACTTCGCTTCGCGCAGCCCCTGTTGGCCTGATGGCGAGCGACCGCGGCTCACAAGCCGCGGAACTCGTTCAGGTGCGATGCCAGTCGGTCGAGGGCGGCTGCATGTCCGGCAATGAGACCGTCGCGCCACGGACCGTCGACAGGTGACAACTCGACCAGCGTTTCGAAGCTCGAGTGAGGCCGACCGAGAACCCGGCGCAGCGCGACCGTGAGCGCCGCGATCGGGTCGCTGTCGAGGGTGTTCATCAAGGTCTCGACATCGCGCTTCGACAGTGGCTTGGCGGTGCGGGCGGCCTGCATCCGGCGCACGAGATACGGGGAGAAATAGCCCGCGTGACGCTGCTGTAGATCGGTGCGTTGCCAGTCGGTGCCCGTGACGCGGCCCCTGCATGACGTTGAACCGCAGGCGCACGTGAATTCGTCGTACTCGCTGCCGTCGGCCATCGCGTAGTCGAAGGTCAACGTCT
Organism: uncultured Bifidobacterium sp.; assembly: GCA_964629075.1. Taxonomy (GTDB): domain Bacteria; phylum Actinomycetota; class Acidimicrobiia; order Acidimicrobiales; family Ilumatobacteraceae; genus F1-20-MAGs119. The sequence continues at coordinate 6,988 of CAZVPL010000065.1, forward strand.
CGCCGACTGTGATGTCACGCATGGCAACCACCTGGGCCGCGCCACCCATGCCACAGTTCGGTTCGCAGGAATGGTTGATCGCGTCGCCGGGTTCGCGCGTCGCTGGTCCGAGCAGGTACGTGTCGTCGTCGATCTGGATCGATCGTGATCGTCGATCGGCGTCGTGGCGGTCGAACGAGGTGCGGTCGAGAGGCGTACCGCCGAAGCAGGCGACGATGGTGCCCGCCGCAATCGGCGCGATGGCGAAAGATCCGAAACCCGCTCCGGTGGTGGGTCGCATCTCGGCCAGGGGCGTGAGGTAGTTCTCGGCCATCGGGCGCAAGATAACGGTCGTGTGCTTGGTTCGAAAAGTTCCGTGACGTCCCGCCATCGCACGGGTAGCATGGAGTCACTTCAGCATCACGAGTGACCGGGAAACCGGTCCGGCAACCGGGGTTGGTCCACGGTGCCAGCTCAACCGGCAACGGTTGGGGATGTGGCGGGAAACCGCAACGGGCCCGGTCCCTCGTACTGAAGGCGAACAGAGCCGCAGACTTGAGAGGAGACAGGGTGTCAACGCAGCATCGCGATTATCCGGCCACCGGCGCATGGCATGTCGGCGATCCTGTCGGCACACGCCTGTTCTTCTCGCTGCCGACGGAACGCGCGGTTGCTCTTGATGTGGGCTCGACTCTCACCGAGGTCACGGTCGCGTACGAAACGTGGGGCACTCTCGCATCCGACGCGTCGAACGCGATTCTTCTCTGCCACGCATGGACGGGTGACTCGCACGCAGCGGGTCGCGCGGATGATGGACACCCCACTCCCGGATGGTGGGAGGGTCTCATTGGTCCGGGTCTCGCCATCGACACCAACCAGTTCTTTGTCGTGTGCGCGAACGTTCTCGGCGGCTGTCAGGGCAGCACCGGCCCGGCCTCGCCGCACCCCGTCGATGCAAAGCCGTACGGCTCGCGATTCCCCGTCATCACGATTCGGGACATGGTGAGAGCCCAGGCACGTCTCGCCGACCACCTCGGTGTTCGCACCTGGCACAGTGTCATCGGCGGTTCGATGGGGGGGATGCAGGTTCTCGAATGGGCCGTCATGTTTCCCGACCGGGTGCGCTCGATCATTCCGATCGCAACCTGCCTGCAGGCCAGCGCCCAACAAATTGCCTGGGGAGCCATCGGCCGACGCGCCATTCGCCTCGACCCGCGCTGGAGAGGTGGCGACTACTACGACGCGGCGCCAGGTGACGGGCCGTGGGAGGGACTTGCGATTGCGCGCATGGTTGCACAGGTCACGTTCCGAAGCGACAACGTGTTCTCAGAGAAGTTCGGCCGCGAACTCGCCGACGGCAATGCCGACAAGAGCGGCATCGAAATGTGGGACCGATTCGAAGTCGAGCGTTACCTCGACCACCACGGCGACAAGTTGGTGCGCCGATTCGACACGAACAGTTACCTCGTCATTGGAAAGGCGATGGATCTTCACGACATCGGTCGCGGACGTGGCGGTGTGGTTGCGGCCGTGCAACGCATCGCAGTGCCGGTTCTCTCGGTCGGAATCTGGAGCGACATCCTGTACCCGAGTTACCAGCAGCGCGAGATCGCCCGCCTCGTTGTTGAAGCGGGAGGCCACGCCGAGTACGTCGAGATCGATTCGCCACACGGACATGATTCGTTCCTGATCGAACTCGACCAGGTTGGCAGGGCCGTGACGTCGCTTCTCGGTAGGGTGTGAGGGTGCTCGCGGAAGTCGGGATCGTCACCGTCATCTCGGTTCTTCTCATTGTCGGCGGTCTTGCGCTCTTCGGCCTCACCATTTGGTTCTGGAAGACGTCGCGCCCCGAACCCAAAGCGCTTGCCCGGCTCGAGGTCATGAGCGAACGGGCCTACCGCAAGAGCTCGGGTGTCGATCGCCAGTACCTCTTGCAGATGGCGGAGCATGAGGCGCGTGAATCGTCCGAGAAGTCGTCGGCCGCCGCCGAATCGAACTAATTTTTCGTCGTGGCTGCTTTCAATCCTGACGAAATGATCGTGCGGTTCCGCGAGCGTGCGGCCGCGGTGCGTCGTCGTCCGCTGCCGCCGGTTGCGGGCGAAGAACGACAGCTGTTTCTTCAGCAGGCCCAGGTCGACTTCCAGGACTTCGCCATCATCGGCGACGCCACCGCCTCCGTCGAAGACGGTGTGCTCGTGCTGCGCATCGACATGCGCGGCGACAACAAGTGACCGACACGCACGGTCGCACCCACGACTGGGCCGTTGTCGCGTGTCTCACCGGCGTGATCGCCTGGAGTTCGGGTCCGTTGATGGTTCGGGGGATTTCCGCCGAGGTCACGGCGTTCACATCCGTGAGGTTGTGGTTGTCGATTCCGGTGATGTCGCTCGCGGCAATCATCGGCGGCGGCAAGCTGAGCCTCGATCTCTACCGACGGAGTCTTCTGCCCGGAGTGTTGTTCCTTGGTTCGATGGCGACGGGCTTCGCATCGTTCCAGCACACATCGATTGCAAATGCGACCCTGATTTCCAACCTTCAGCCGGTTCTCATGTTGCTCGTCGCTCCGCGTCTCTTCGGCGAGCGCCCGACTGTGCTGCGGGTGTGCCTCGCCGTTGTGGCCGTCGGCGGCATCTTCATGGTCATCGTCGGTGCGGCCCCGGGAGGCGAAGCGGGATTGGCGGGCGACCTTTTTGCGGTCGCCAACCTTCTCATCTGGTCGACCTACTTCATCTTTGCCAAGCGTGCCCGTGACAACGGTGTGCACGTCGGGTCCTTCCTTGCAGGCGTGTTCACCATTGCGGCCTTTGCAACGATTCCCTGGGTTCTCGTCGTGCGCCCCGACTTCGGTGAACTGGGCGGGCACGACATGGTGCTCGTTCTTGCTCAGATCGCCGTCGCCGGACTTCTCGGCCATACGACGATCACCTGGTGCGCGAGGTATCTCGACATCACCCTTGTTTCGCTGCTGAATTTGCTGAGTCCCGCATTGTCGATGGCCGGCGCATGGATCATCTACGACCAGTCGATGCGATCGATTCAGATCATCGGCGCGGTTGTCATGATCGGTGCGCTCGCACTCGTGGTCGCGACCCGAGCGAAGCCGATTGTGCCGGTCGACGAGGGTGTGATGGCGGAATGAGCGGGCACACTCAAGCAGTCGATTCCCAGCCGACGCACAGTCTCGCAATCTGGGCCGTCTTTCTCGGTGTCGTCTGCTGGGGGTGGGGGCCGGTTCTCGTGCGCGGCATTTCTGCACCGTTCATGGCGTTCACCCCGGTGCGCATGCTCATCGGTCTACCCATCATGCTCGTCATCACCTACGCATCGGGCGGCCGGCTCACCCGAACCGTCTGGCGGGCATCTCTTGTGCCGTCGATCTTCTACACCGCGTCACTTCTCTGTGCTTTTGCGTCGTTCCAGAAAACGTCGATCGCGACAGCGACCCTCATCGTCTCGCTGAATCCCGTCGCCTTGCTCGCCGTCGCCCCGTTCGTGCTGAAAGAGAAGATCTCGAAGCAGCGAGTGGTGTGGTGTCTCGTGGCCGTTGCCGGCGTCTCGCTTGTCGTCTTTGGCAAGGCGAGCGGCGGGGGAAACACCCTCGAAGGCGACCTCTATGCGGTAGGCAACCTCATTTTCTGGACCACGTACGCCGTCGGTACCAAGCGTGTCCGCGACGCGGGCGTGCACCCGTATGCATTCCTCACCGTTGCGACCGCGGTGTCGGTCGTCTTGCTGTTTCCGCTCGCGTTTGCGACGGGGGCCGACTTCGGCCAGTTGGGTGGCAATGACTGGTGGCTGATGCTGCTTCAGGTGATCGTCGCGGGAGTGATGGGCATGGGCTCGATCGCGTGGGCCAACCGTTACATGGACGCCACCCTCGTGGCGCTCCTCGGCCTCGGTAGTCCGGTTCTTTCCAGCATCTTCGCCTGGTGGATCTTCGAACAGACGATGAATGCCGTGCAGATCCTCGGGGCAGGAATCATGCTGGTCGCAGTGGGCATCGTGGTTGCTCGCCGCGTCTGACACGTCCGCGCCGGCACCAGCGGTGAATACTTACCCGCATGGCAACATTCGGACTGAACGGCAGGGTTGCGCTCGTCACCGGCGGTGCACAGGGAATGGGGCGCGAGATCGCCGAACGATTCGGTCGTGAGGGCGCGTCGGTCGTCGTCGGCGACATCTCCGACGACGGTGGCGAGGAAACCGTCGCCAACATCGTGAAGGCCGGAGGAAAAGCTGTCTTTCAGCACACCGACGTCTCCAAGGCAAGCGATGTCAACGCGCTTGTGCAACTTGCGCTCACGACGTACGGCGACCTTCATCACGCTGTCAATGCCGCAGCAATCGAGGGTGAAGCCCCGAATCTTCTCGAGTTGGAAGAAGATACGTTCGATCGCATCATCGCGGTCAACCTGAAGTCGATCTACCTCTCGATGCGGGCCGAAGTGAAGGCTTTCATCGACAAGGGTCATGGCGGCACCATCGTCAACATCTGTTCGACGAATTCCTTCCGGCCACAACCCGGTCAGTGCGCCTACACCGCCTCGAAGCACGGGGTTGCGGGCATCACGAAGACAGCTGCCATCGAGTTCGCCGCCAAGGGCATCCGCATCAACGGCATTGCGCCCGGAAGCATCGACACGCCGATGTTGCGCAACGCGATCGAGCGTCGCACGGGTGACGTGCAGGGGACCATCAACAGACTCAGCCTCATCGGTCGCTTCGGCACCGTCGAGGAAATCGCCTCAGCCGCCATGTGGTTGTCGTGCGACGAGTCGACGTACACGATGGGCCACATCCTCGGCGTCGACGGCGCGTACCTCGCCCGGTAGGCGGCAAACCCAAGCACCACAAGGGCCGTGACCATCGTCACGGGAAATCCACCACTTCCGCGGACCACAGGCGTACGGTCCAAATTGGGCGGAACCACACCCACCGGCAGCGTCGGTGGGAACCCCTTAGGAGGTAACGCTCATGTACACGATGGCTCTTGTCATCCTGATCGGTCTCGTCGCTCAGACGGTCGTCACCGTCGCCACGGACCACCTTCCCTTCCTCAAGCAAATTCCGATCATCAGCAAGGGAGAGGGTTGGCTGATCGCCGCCTGCATTCTTCTCGTGTGGCTGATGGACGTGTCGGTTCTCGGAACCTTCATGGGCGCAAACGGCGCGAACCTCGACTCATGGGTCGACATCGTTGGTTCGGGTCTGGCGATCGCGGGCTTCACGCACGTGACGGCCAACTTCCAGAACTTCCTCGCGCGCCTGCGCTACTGATCCACACACGATCACGCACCT
>CAZVPL010000066.1:0-12215 GCA_964629075.1 uncultured Bifidobacterium sp.
CCATCTTCGCTAGAGCGATTTCGTCTTCCGCAAAGGCTGCTCCGAACTGACCTGTCGAGCGAACTCGGACGAGTGGGCGTGCCGGAGTAGAGGTTCCATTACGCCAAATCGGATAATCGCTGGCCGTTGCGCCACAGTTGCCATCGAGATCAATCGAACCCCAGCCTCCTCGACTCCAGATTGCGCCGTCGTTGGCCGGGTACAGCGTTGCATTCCATGACGAGGAAACTGCAGCAACAATTTTCGACGAGCCCATGTCGTTGGGAAGATTGCGTCGCGTAGGAACATAAGAGGCGTTACCCCACGTTCCCCACTCCCACACCTGACCGGTCGACGTGACAGCCACGCTTGTTGGCGTGCTTGAAGTAGCTAGTGCCGAGACGACGGTTCCCGAGGCACCGCTCAAAGTGATCTGCCTTGGATTTGCGGTGTACTCGATAGCGGTCGGATCGGCCGCGAGGTTTCCTTGTGAGTTTCCTCCCCAGCCCCACAGAGTTCCATCAGTGGCGACAGCGAGTGTGTGGCTCCAACTTGCCGAAATCATCGAGAAACTGCGCGATCCTGGAAGAGAAACCGCGACGGGGGTCGAGCGGTCGGTGGTGGTGCCATCGCCAAGGCGTCCTCCGCCGTTCGTACCCCACGCGCGCGCACTGCCATCGTTCAGAATTGCGAACGAGCTTGAGCAGCCTCGATGAACACTGACGGCAGAGGTGATTCCATTCACCCGATTCGGGACAGACCTGCTTTGGTCCCACAAGCCATAGAAGGAACCCCATTGCCAAACACCACCGGTTGAGTCAAGCGCCAAATATGACTCGCATGCTCCGGAAATCCGCGTGATTGAAGTTCCGGCGGGGAACTCAACTTGCACGGGATTCGTGTAGCGGCGCGCAGTGGTCACTGCACCGTCACCAAGACCCATACCCAGCGTTCCCCAAGCCCAGACGGAACCATCTGTTGCGACCGCAGCAGATGAGTAACTGGTTGCTGCAACATCAACGAACGACCGAGTGCCGACCGACACTTGCGTCGGCTTTTTCAGCGAGTCTTTCGAGCCTGATCCGGTTGGGCCGGGCACCAATGCGCCCCACGTCCACACCGTGCCATTCGTTGAGAGCGCAACCGCATGGTCTTGCCCAATCGCTGCTCGAGCCGACGTGCCGGTGGCCCGAGCGACCGGGGCGAGAAGAGCACCCCCAACCGCGATTTCGGAAAAGAGAATGGTGGCAATTGCGGAAATGCGCAGGAACCTCATGCTTGGAGCGTACAACTCTGCATTCGCGGGTACGAGGCGAAGTCGGCCCTGCCGCGTTACACCCCCGTTGCAACATGGGGGCATGTACCTCGTCACCTCCCTCGCCTTCCACTTCTTTGTCACTGCCACGGCTGTCCTCATCGGGTGGTCCACCGAGGTTCGGGGCATCATCCGCACGCGGGCCAACTTGGCGGCGGCGTGCCGTGCCGACGGAACCAACCATGACATCGCCTTCGAAATCGCAGGCGTCGATCGCATCGGTATTGAACGGCGCCTCATTGCGTCGGGTTGCACCGCGGCTCTCATCAACGGGGTTGCGTTCTTTCCGGGACAACTCATCGCGGGCGAGTTCCGCGACGCTTTCGGATGGTCGCTTGCAGTGAAAACGCGCTTCGGCGCACTCGTTGGTCTTGCAGCGACGGTGGTGTGGTCGGGCCTGCGGGTTCGCCGTGAAACGCCGGTGTCTGCCAGCATGTAACTCAATGGCCGACAAGATCATTCGTGCTGCCGGTGGCGTCGTGTGGCGTTGGTCGGCCGGTGGGTCGGCCGAGCTTCTTTTGGTGCACCGCCCGGGCGAGGGCTACGACGACTGGACCTTTCCGAAGGGCAAGCGTGACGACGCCGACTCAAGCGAAGAGGACTGCGCCATCCGCGAAGTCTTCGAAGAAACCGGCCTGCACTGCCGACTCGGTCACGAACTGGCACGCGTGTCGTACATCGACAGGAAGGGCCGCCCGAAGCGGGTTCGCTACTGGACAATGACCGTGGCGAGCGGAGCCCATACCCCCAATAACGAGGTTGACGTCGTCGAATGGCTGTCGGTCGACAAGGTGCGCAAGCGCCTCACCTACCCGCGCGACTTGCTGGTGGTCGACTGCTTCGAGCAGTACCTGAAGTCGGGCCTCACCGAGTAGTCACTGAAAAGCGGCGTAGCCCGACTTTTCCAGTTCGTCGGCCAGTTCGGGACCGCCCGACTTCACGATCTTGCCGGCGGCGAGAATGTGCACGTAGTCGGGCTTCAGTTCCTCGAGCAGACGCGCGTAGTGGGTGATCACCAGCACACCGAGGTTGTCTTCGGTGGTGGCAGCTTCGACGCGGCGCGCGCAGTCACGCAGCGCATCGATGTCGAGGCCCGAGTCGAGTTCGTCGAGAATTGCGAACTTGGGCTTGAGCAGCGAGAGCTGCAACGTTTCGTTGCGCTTCTTTTCGCCACCCGACAGATCGACGTTCAGCGAGCGGGCGACGAGGTCGGTGCTGAAGTTGATGCGACCCGCTTCTTTGGCAATCAGCGAGTCGAGTTCCTTGGTGTCGCGGCCGCGGGTGGCGAACGCTTCGCGCATGACCTCGTCGATGTGCACACCTGGCACCTCGGTCGGGTACTGCATCACCAGGTGCAGACCGGCCAAGGCGCGCTCCCAAGCGGGCTTGCCCAGCAATTCCTGGCCGTCGATGGTGACCGAACCCGAGATGGCGTCGTAACCGGGCTTGCCCATGATGACGCCCGACATCGTCGACTTTCCGGCGCCGTTCGGCCCCATGATTGCGTGAACCTCACCGGACTTCACGGTGAGGTCGATGCCATTGAGAATCTGCTTGCCGGGAATGCCCGCCTGCAGGTTGGAGATTGCGAGGGTGCTCATTTGGTTCCGTTCTCGATGAAGACGTCGTCACCCGACACGGTGACGGTGTAAACGGCGACGGGCTGCGTCGCAGGCAGCGTGTTGGGACAACCGTTTTCGAGGTTGAAGGCACTGCCGTGCTTCATGCACTCGAGTTCCTTGGTGTCGGCGTGCACTTCGCCCTCGGACAGCGACACGTTGCCGTGGCTGCACTTGTCGTTGATTGCATAGAAGTCGTCGCCGATGCGCACGACCGCAACGTTTGTGCCGTTGAATGCGACCTTGGTTGCGGTGCCGGGAGCAAAGTCGGCGAGCGATCCGATCTTGGTGCTCACAGTGCGGCTCCGAGCTTCGCGGCAACCTTGTTGCGCAGGCCGGCGACGACGGGAAGATTCGGCAGACGCTCGATGACCTCGTTGAAAAAGCCCAGAACGACGAGACGCTCGGCGATTTCCGGCCGGATGCCGCGTGACTCGAGATAGAAGCGCTGCTCGTCGTCGATCGGCCCGACAGTGCTGGCGTGGCTGCACTTGACGTCGTTGGTTTCGATTTCCAGGTTGGGCACGCTTTCGGCCCATGCGCCTTCGGAGAGCGTGAGGTTGCGGTTCGTTTGGTACGCCTGCGAACCATTCGCGTCTTTTTCGATGCGAATGAGGCCCGTGTAGACGCTCTTCGACGTACCGGCAACCGCCCCCTTGAAGAGCATGTCGCTTGACGTACGGGGGGCGACGTGGGTTTGCAGCGTGCGGAAGTCGTGCATCTGGTTGTTGTCGGCGAAGTAGAGGGCGACTTGTTGGGTGGTTGCACCCGTGCCGACGAGACGAGCCTCGGTGCGCACGCGTGCGTAGTCACCGCCGAGAGCCACGGTGTAGATGCGTGTGGTGGAATCACGCTCGCCGAGCGACTGTTGGTGCGAGATCTTCCACGTTCGGTCGCCGAGTTCGTTGATGGCGAGGTAGGTGATGCGAGCGGCCTGGGCGGCAATCATTTCGACGACGGGAAGCACCAGCGAGTCGAGGTTGTCGGCACCGACGAAGCGCTCGATCACCGTGACTTCGCTGTTCTCGCCGGCATCAATGACGAGGCGCGGCGTGGCGAGGACACCCGATGCGGTGACGGCGCGCGTGATGACGATTGGCTCGGCGATGGCGGCGCCGCGCGGAACGCGGACGACCGTGACGTCTGCCGAGTCACCGGTGGACTGGATGGCGCTGATTTCAGCGAAGGCGTCGACCGCAATGGGCATCGCCTTCCCGCAATCGGCAAACGAGCCCGACGACACCACGGCTGCGGCACCACCCGGTGCTTCGATGGTGGTGTCAACGCGACCCGCGGCGTACCTGGCAAGGTCGAGCTCACCGATGCGGCTGTAACGCCAGATCTCTTCGTCGGCCGTCGGCAACGCGACGTCGCGGAACGTGGTGGGGGTGGTCATGTCGGGGGGTCCTTGTGATGTGGTGCGTTACTTCTTGCGGCGGAATTTCCACCAGCGGCGTTTCTTGTCGTTCGCCAGTTCTTCCATCAGGCTGAACCCGGCCGCGTTCACGATGTCTTCGGCCGCATCGAGAACCGCGGCAGCCGAACCGTCGTCGAGGCCGGGTGGCTCTTCGGGGGTACGCGGGGCGAGGACGCTGCCTTTCACCCAGGCGGCATCTGCCAGCCGGCGTTCGTATTTCGGACATGCATCAGGGCAACGCCACGGCGCATCGGGCGCAAGATCGAGCGTGCACTTGCGTACCGCGTCACCGTTTGCGTAGGTGCGCGTTTCGTAGTGCTTGCACTCGGTCTTCATCGGCATCAGCCGACCGAACCTTCCATCTGCAGTTCGATGAGACGGCTCCACTCGACCGCGTACTCCATCGGCAGCGTGCGGGTGACGGGCTCGATGAACCCGTTGACGACCATCGACATGGCCTGTTCCTGGGAAAGACCACGGCTCTGGAGGTAGAAGAGCTGCTCGTCGGCGATTTTCGAGACGGTCGCCTCGTGGCCGATTTGCGCGTCGCGCTCGCCCACTTCCATGTAGGGAAGCGTGCGCGACTCGCTGGTTTCGTCGAGGATGAGCGCGTCGCACTGCACGTGGCTCTTGCAGCCGTACGCACCTTCGTCGACGCGGACGAGCCCGCGGTAGGTGGTGATGCCACCGTCTTTCGAGATCGACTTCGACACGATCTTCGACGAGGTCTCGGGTGCAGCGTGCACCATCTTCGCGCCGGCGTCTTGGTGCTGGCCCGCGCCGGCATAGGCGACCGACAGCACCTCGCCCGTGGCCTTCGGGCCGACGAGATAGACGCTGGGGTACTTCATCGTCAGTTTCGAGCCGATGTTGCCGTCGATCCACTCCATGTGGCCTTCGGCTTCGACACGTGCGCGCTTGGTGACGAGGTTGTACACGTTGGGCGACCAGTTCTGGATGGTGGTGTAGGTGACGCGGGCACTTGGCTTCACCACGATTTCCACGACGGCCGAGTGCAGCGAGTCGCTGGTGTACACCGGCGCCGAGCAACCCTCGATGTAGTGCACCTTCGAACCCTCGTCGGCGATGATGAGCGTGCGCTCGAACTGACCGGCGTTTTCCGAGTTGATGCGGAAATAGGCCTGCAGGGGCATGTCGCATTCGACACCCGGCGGCACGTAAATGAATGAACCACCCGACCAGACCGACGAGTTCAGCGCAGAAAACTTGTTGTCGCCGGGCGGAATGACGGTGCCGAAGTACTGCTTGACGAGATCGGGATATTCACGCAACGCGGTGTCCATGTCGCAGAAGAGAATTCCCTGCGCCTCGAGGTCTTCGCGGTTGCGGTGAAAGACAACTTCCGATTCGTACTGCGCGGTGACACCGGCCAGGTACTTGCGCTCGGCTTCGGGAATTCCCAACTTTTCGTAGGTCGCCTTCATCTGCTCGGGCAGGTCGTCCCATTCGTCGACCTGTTCGGTTGCCGGGCGCAGGTAGTAGTAGATGTCCTGGAAGTCGATGTCGGGCATGTTGTCGGCGAACCACTTCGCCATCGGCTTGCGGTCGAACATCTTGAGAGAGCGCAGTCGGAACTGGCGCATCCACTCGGGTTCGCCCTTCCACCATGAGATCTGCTCGACCACGCCGTCGTTCAAGCCCTTCTCGGGCGCGAAGGCGTACTCGACACTGTCGCTCCAACCCAGTTGGTACTTGCTCAGATCGAGGTCGAAAGTGCTCATCTGTGTCTCCGTATCGGCAGGGTGGCTGCGGGGGGAATTACCACTACGGCCATAGTAACAATTCTGCCCACCCGTTCCACACCCCAAACCCACTATTTCCAAGGGTTTCGGGCCCTTCATCGGTACCCTCGGGGACCCATGGAACGCTTCGGCCTCGTCGGCCTCCCGAACGCGGGCAAGTCCTCTCTCTACAACGCTCTGACCGGAGGCGGGGCCCTCGCGGCGCCCTACGCGTTCGCCACAAAAGACCCGAACATCGGCGTGGCCAAGGTTCCCGACCCGCGCCTCGACCAACTCGCCGCGATGTCGAAGTCGAAGAACGTCGTCCACGCGTCGGTGCAGGTGGTCGACATCGGTGGTCTCGTTGAAGGCGCAAGCAAGGGCGAGGGCCTCGGCAACAAGTTCCTCGCCAACATCCGCGAAGTCGATGCAATCGTGTTCGTCCTGCGCGCATTCGAAGACGACGATGTGCCCGGTCCGTCCGACCCTCTGGAACACCTACGAGTGGTCGAATTGGAACTCGCACTCGCCGACCTTGAAACGGTCGAGTCGCGGCTCGGACGCTCGCAAAAGGTCGCCAAGCTCGACAAGAACGTCGCCGAGGAAGCAGCAGCGCTGGAAGCCGCACATGCCGCGCTCAGCCAGGGACTCCCCCTCTACCGCGCGGGTCTCGGTGCCGACGTGCGTGCCGCGCTCGCACCACATTTCCTCCTCACCAACCGTCGTGTGCTGGCCGTGGTGAACGTGGGCGAAAACGAACTCGACCGCATTCCCGAAGTCGAGGCCCGCGTGCGAAACGAAATCGCACCGCCCGGCTCGAAGAGTGAAGGTGAAGTCGAAGTGCTCGGCATGAGCGTGCAACTCGAAGCCGAAGCCGCGCAGCTCGACGAGGCCGACCGTGCCGACATGCTCGGCGCCCTCGGCCTCGGCGAGGGCGCACTTCCCCGCATGGTGCGCGGCGCGTACCACCTGCTCGGACTTCGCACGTACTTCACGACGGGCGACAAGGAGTCGCGCGCGTGGACCTTTCGCGCCGGTTCCAAGGCACCCGAATGCGCGGGTCGCATTCACTCCGACTTCCAGCGCGGCTTCATTCGCGCCGAAGTCATTCGCTGGGATGAACTACTGGAAATCGGCTCGTGGACCAAGGCGAAGGAACTCGGCAAGATCCGCCTCGAAGGCAAGGACTACGAGGGTGTCGACGGCGACGTCATGGAGTTCCGCTTCAACGTCTGACGGCGTGACAACTGGTTAGCGTGAAGCCCGACATGTCTGCTTTCGCACGACCGACGCGGCACAACCGGCCGCCGATGCTCGGAGCTTGGCTCATTCACGGGACACGGGTGCTCGCCAGTGCCAACATCGCCATCACGCGCCACGAACGTCGCCGAGGATTGAAGGACTTCCCCGACGCATCGATTCCGCTCGTCATCCCGAAATGCCGCTGGGTCCACTCGTTCGGCATGCGTTTTCCCGTCGATGTCGTTTACCTCGACGAAAACGACACGATCATCGCGATTCGGCCGCTTCGACGCAACCGATTGGCACGACCCGTCATGCGCGCGGCATGCGTTGTCGAGTCGAGCCCGAACGCTTTCCGTCATTGGGGTCTGGGGCCGGGCGACGCCATTCGCATTCGTGACGCCGAGTTCCCCGCCGCACCCGACTCGACTCCCACCAAATGAGCGGCTCTCTCGTTCTCGTCGCGACGCCGATCGGCAATCTCGGCGACGTATCGCAACGCGGTCGCGACGCACTGGCTGCGGCCGATCTCATTGCCTGCGAGGACTCACGCCACTCCGGTCGGCTGGTGAAACACCTCGGCATTGCAGATCCGACCTACGTCGTCGTGAACGAACACACCGAGCGCGAGGCCTGCACACGCATCGTCGACGCCATTGCCGCAGGCAAGACCGTGGCGCTCATCACCGATGCGGGAACGCCCGCGATCTCCGACCCCGGAACGGTCGTCGTGCGGGCGGTACTCGACGCCGGCCTCGACGTCTCGGCCGTGCCGGGTCCCGCGGCGCTGGTCATGGCACTCGTCGTCAGTGGCCTGCCCACAACCCGGTTCGTATTCGAGGGATTCATCCCCCGCTCGGGTGGCGACCGCGACCGCCGGCTCGCCGACATCGCACTCGAGGAGCGAACCACCCTCATCTACGAATCGCCACACCGCGTCGTGCGCACCCTCTCCGACCTTGCGACCGCGTGCGGCGGCGCCCGGCGCGTTGCCGTTGCGCGTGAACTCACCAAATTGCACGAAGAGGTGTGGCGCGGAACTCTCGACGGTGCGGTCGCACACTTCACCGCAAAAGAACCACAGGGCGAGTTCGTCGTCGTCATCGAAGGGGCGGCACCGGCCGCGCCGGCCAACGACGACCAAATCGCAGCAGCCATCGATGCGGCACTTACCCGCGGCCTGTCGGTGCGCGACGCCGCCGACCACGTGGCGACGACACTCGGCATCGCGCGGCGTGCCGCCTACAACGTTGCGCTCTCGCGTCGAAAGTAGCCAGCTGCTTCAGTGCGAATGGTCGACTTATATTCTTTCAGCATGAAGAAGTTTGTTGCGACGGCAGTCCTCTTCTTTGCGGTGTCAGTCGTCCTCATCGACCAAACCTCTGCCGCTCAACGATCGTCGGCTCGCCCCGAAATTCAATCCATCTCTTCCAAGACCGTCGGCAAAGGGCGAGTCGCAATCTTGGTGTCGTTCGATTTTGAGGGCATCGCACCCGGAGAGCGTGTTCTACGAACCACTGCGAAAGCCGGTGGGAAGACTTGCACGTCTCGAGGCCCCAAGCGCTCGTGCGTTTTCACCGGTATCCGAATCGGTACCCGGATGGCGGTCTCACTGGTGTCGGTGACCAATCGTGGAACGACACCTCAGTCGAGCAAGATCAACTACGTCGCGGGCGCATTGAAGTGGACTCCTCAAACTCAACCGACTCCACTTGGGGCACCTACAACGTCGACCAGTTCGCCGGGGGCAACGACGGTCGCATCCCCAGGCCTGGGGTCTCCCTCGACGACGACTCCGTCACCGTCGACGGTCACCACGACCCCAGTCAGGCCGGCTTCTTCGTGTTCAATAGTCGGCACCACCGGTAACGACGTCCTGACCGGCACCTCTGGCAACGACATCATCTGCGGGTTTGGCGGCCAGGACACGATTCACGGGCTTGCGGGCAACGACACGATTTACTCGTTCGCTCCCCAGGGAGTTAAGAGCCTCGGACTTCCAGCGACAAGGATCGTCCGCTCTTCAGCAACCGACTCCACTGGTGACATGATCGACGGCGGCGAAGGAAATGACGTCGTTGTCGGAGGTTCAGGAAACGACCTAATCAGCGGTGGATCTGGGGACGACGTCATCAACGGTGGTGACGGCGTTGACACCCTGAACGGAGACGGTGGAGCCGACACCATCGCCGGTGAAATCGGGAATGACACGCTGACGGGAGGGGCCGGAAATGACTCACTCACCGGCGACGCTGGTTCCGACGTCATTAGCGGTGGCGAAGGGGACGACACGCTTGATGGTGGCCCCGCCCCAGACCAGATGGACGGCGGCACCGGTTCGAATCAATGTTCGTACACACCGGAGGACAGGGTTGAACCAAACTGCGATTCCGTTGCACCCACGCTCGTGACGACGAACGCACCAACCTCGGTTGACACCTCGCTGACCAGCCAGGTCGTCACCATCGACGTGACCGTCATTGACGATCTTTCCGGCACCGACAGCGTGTTCGTCTGGATGCTCGGACCCGGCGGACAAGACATCCAGAACGGCGGGGCAACCTTGATTTCAGGCGACGCGATGTCTGGCGTCTACCGAATGACACTCACCATGCCTCGCTACTCGCAAAACGGCAACTGGCGAGTCGAAGTGCAACTCCGCGACAGCGCCACCAACCGACGAACTGTCGCAACAGCGGCAACAATTCGCGTGGGCACTTAGGTCAGAATGCTCAAATGAAACAGCATGTTCTTTTCTTCGACCTCGACGGAACCGTCGCCGATTCGGGTGCGGGAATCATGGGGGCGATGAACGAGGTGCTGACCGCACGCGGTGTTGCGCCACTCACGCGGGCCGATTTGGCGCACATCGTCGGTCCGCCGCTCGCCACGTCGTACCCGACGTTCTTCGTTCCGCGCGGGTTGCCGGTCGACGGGGCCGATCAGTTCATTGCCGACTATCGCGCTGTCTACACGCCGAAGTACGTCCCACAGACACCACCCTTCGACGGGATCCTCGACGTGCTCGACACGTTGGGTCGTGACTGGCACCTGGCCGTGGTGACATCGAAGCCCGAGAAGCAGGCCCTCATGGTTCTCGACGTGACCTCGGCACACAGTCGATTCGTTCACGTGGTGGCCGCCGAGTCCGACAACGAAGTGCCGAAGGCTCGTTTGTTGGAACAGGCGATTCGCGAGCTACGCGACCGTCACGACATCGTGGTCGAACACGACGAGTGCTGGATGATCGGCGACCGACATCACGACATCGATGCCGCAACCGAGGTTGGCACGAACGGCCTGGGGGTCTTGTGGGGCTTCGGTTCGCGCGAGGAACTCACCGCGGCCGGGGCGCACGCAATCGCCGAGTCGCCCTCGGACTTGTTGACGTTGCTCACGCGCTGATTCAGCCACGGCCCAAGAGGGCGAGCTGTCGCGACTGGGCAACGAGGTTTCCCGTCTGGTCCCAGATCTCTCCGTCTTCCTCGGTGAGGCCACCCTGGATGACGCGGGAACGGAACACGCACGCGACTCTCGTGCCGACGGGCACCGCGCGCACGTGGACGGTGAGTTCGATTGTTGGAACCCAGGCCTTTGGCACGGGAACGTTGAAAACCGGCGGAGCGAACGAATCGGCGATGGTGAGCAGGCTGAGGGTGTCGATGGGGCGACCATCGCCGAACTCGAACCAACCGCGCATGACGGCTTCACCGCTGGTTTCGCCGCGCAGAAACGCGGTGTCGTCGGGGTGAATGCGCGAGTCGAACCGATTGGCGAATTCGACGGGCATTGCGGTGCCGTCGTGGTTGCGCGGCACGCATTCTTCGAAGGGCGGAATCTCCGGGGGCGTGGCGGTGACGTACTGCGTGTCGGAGATGTCGGCCGTTTCACCGAACGCACCGAGAAACCGCACGGCGGTGCGACCGTTCACCGCGATGCTCGCGTTCATCGTGGTCAGTAGCTTGCCCGTCTTCAGGGTGTCGACTTCGATTGCGATGGGGCCCGCCTGCACCGGTGCGAGGTAGTGCGCGGTGACGGTGAACGGGTCGCGACGACCCGAGTGCTCGCGCATCGCACGACCGCCGAAGGCGAACAGGTATCCCCCGTTTGCGTTACCCATGATGTCCCAGCCGGGCAGAACCGTCGCCGAGTACCGACCTTCCGCCACTTTCTCGACCGCGGTCGCGGAATCAAAGGCGAAACTCACGAATGCCGAGCGTATCCTCGTCGGGTGCCGCGTTTCTCGCTCACCACCCCCATCTACTACGTGAATGCTCGGCCCCACTTGGGTCATGCGTACACCACCATCGTGGGTGACGCCTTCGCACGCTGGCACCGACTGAACGGTGACGACGTGCACTTCCTCACCGGCACCGATGAACACGGTCTGAAGATTCAGCAGGCTGCCGATGCGGCCGGCGTGTCACCCCAGGCGTTCACCGACTCCATCGCACCGCTCTTTGCCGACGCATGGTCGCGTCTCGACATCAGCTACGACGATTTCATCCGCACCACCGAAGACCGCCACAAGCGCGGCGTGGCCAAGTTGCTGCAAGCCTGCTACGAGGCGGGCGACATCGAACTCGACACGTACTCGGGCCTCTACTGCGTGGCGTGCGAGGCGTACTTCACCGAGGAAGAACTCGAAGGCGGCAACTGTCCGGTACACAAGCGCCCCGTCGAACACGTTGAGGAAGAGAACTGGTTCTTCCGCCTCTCGCGGTTCGGCGACCGACTTCTCGACTGGTACGCGAAACACCCGGGATGCATCACCCCCTCGTACCGCATGAACGAGGTCACCTCGTTCATCAAGCAGGGTCTGCGCGATTTCTCGATTAGTCGCAACAGCCTGAAGTGGGGCATCCCCATTCCGTGGGATGCGGAACACGTCACCTACGTGT
>CAZVPL010000067.1:0-11595 GCA_964629075.1 uncultured Bifidobacterium sp.
TTGGCCGTCGCCTCGCCGAAGCTTCTCGCCTCGGCTTCACCCGCGCCATCGTCCCCGCGTCGGCATCCGCAAAGGTGCAGGGCATCCGCGTCGATACTGCCGCCACCATCAACGAAGCGCTCTCGCTCGCTGGCCTCACCGGCGCCTTCGCCGACTAGACCTCGTCGTCACGAATCGCTTCGAAATCCTCTTTTGTCAAGAAGTGACACCACGGCTCCTCGGTGCGACGAAACTTCAGTCTTGAAAGGCCCCGGATTCCGACCACTTCAACGCAAACAGGCTGGGCCAATCCTGTAAGGAGGAACTCGATCACAGGTTCAAGATCCGAGTCTCGCGAACAAATAACGATGCAATCGGCCCGATGGCGAAAAGCATGAACAATTGCATCGATGGCCAGCGCGATATCAATTCCTTTCTCCCGACCTACCCGCGATCCGCGCCGATACTGCATCGGTCGCCCGATGAACACAGTTGCTGGATCACCTAACCATCGACGACGTTGGCGGCCATCTTTCTTGCTTTTGTTCCGCTCAATGGTTCGATTCGGGATACCCCGATAAATCCGCAACTCTTTGAGACGCGATGGTCCGAGGCGACGATCGAGGACGAGCTGGGCGAGCTTGATGGGATCGAATTCATCACTTGCCTCCCCGTAGACGCCATTCAGCGACCGCCGCATGTTCTCGTAGTCGACGAAGAACACCACATCAGCAACTGTTGGAGGACCAACGTCTGGAGAGAAAAAATAAGCCCGCCCGTCGGCCGAAGCCGGAGGGGCGGGTAGTCGAAGGTGAAGATACTGCGTCGTCACGGCTTTGACAACTCTCTGGCAAGCTCCTCGAGTTGAGGGCTCGGCACCGAGCCCGCCCATGCGTCGGCTTCAATTGCGCGCGCGTAGCTTTCCCACTCGTACTTGATGGCGGTTCGATTGCCGCACCGAGCATGGCCCTTCATTCGCAATGAGACAAGTTCCTCGTGTCCGGGCAACACCCGAAGTCCACGCTCGGTCGCCATGAACAACAAGTCGTTGTCATTGCGTGCAATCGCATATTCCCCAACCAACACGGCTGCTTTTACGACTTTGATCACGTGTGACGTCGTGATTCCTTCGCCATCGGCCCAGGCGTAGTCCGCTCCCGCAAACGGGAGATTTCGCACGCCCGCCAGACTCTCCACCAAGTGCGAGAGATACTCCTCCGGCTGCGAAACAAAGCGGTCCAGGGCGGTATCAAGAATCTCGGCGTCAGTCACGACCCCGGGTGCCAGTGGCAGCTCATTGGTGAAGGTTCGGGGGATCCATTCATCCTCCGACCTCGGTGAAACCGCATTGAGTGCACGACGCGCTTCTGAGACGACATTTGAAAACGTCGAATCCTTCACAACCCCATCCCACAGCGCGGTTCGAGCTGCTGAACGTGTGGAGGTCTCGCGATGTTCCACCATCCACACCAAGAGCTCCAACGCCTTACCGCGCTCAAATGGAATGCGCTCACCATTACGTGTTTCAGCCACTGGTGGGCCCAACACCCGCACAACGACTTCCCATTCAGGAATCGGTGATGGATGCACAACTTTGGCGCACTGTTTGATCTTCTTGACGTCGCCCTCCGAGAACTTCCGTGTTCGGATAGCAGCCAGATGTCGCCGCAGATGAACCCCAGCAAAGACACCATTTGCAGCGAGAGAACCGACCAAGAGCATCTCCTCTCTCCCCGGATCCTCGTCAGTTCGTTCGGTCGTTCCCGCTGTCGGCTCTGTCCCAGCGGCAACGAGTTTTGGAGTCGACAGAAAAGAAGCCACCGAAACTGCGGCAATTCTCAGCCATCGTGGTGACGGACCACATTGACGAATGGAGCGCCCCAGGGACCGCAGAACCTCGGCCGCGAGAGCAAGAACCAACCATGCACACGCCCCGATAAGAGCGAAGATGGCCATGTCGACAGTCGTCATCTGGTCGAGGTTCTTCATCGCCTCTACTCCATGATCGGCCGGGCGCAACGTTGACCGCTGACCGCGCGTGACCCGACCCCGATGAGCGACAACAAGGTCATCCGAACTGTTTCTCGTACTTCAACGCAGACTTCAAATGGCGACGCCTGCACGGTTCCCGAGACACCCATTGAACGGAGGAATGCCGCAGCTGCTCGGGTGGCCTCGGGTCGATCAATCATTGGTACGCCGATTCGAAGATTCGTCAGGGACTGCGCCCCTACTCGTGCCGCATTCTCCGCTCGGTCCGAGGCTCGGACCCGAGAAGTAACCAAACGGCCTCCGTCGACTGCGAGCCCCGCACACGCGATGAACGTCATGACCAGTCCAACCACGAGTGCGGTCACGGATCCACGATCATCAGACATTCCTTCTCCTCAATCCGCTCGATAGAAGTCGATGACTTCCACTGATTCCGCGCTCACACGACGAGGCGACATACCGAGCATTGCTAGCCCTGCATGATCAATTCGACATGAGACGCTCACCTTGACCGCATCAAGGCGACCAAGCTTCGTCAACTCGACGCTCACCACCTGATCACGACACGTCCGACCACTGGTCCGTAGATCCTCAAGGGTGGCATCACGACCGGTGGACTCGCGATCGTCGAGAGGAGCCCGTGAAGCCGCCCTGGCGCCATGATCGGCCGCATGTTGAACCTGTCGCAAAGCCTCACCGGAACGTCCGGCAAGAACCACGAACAAAGCGAGGACCACAAGCACGGGAGCAATCAACACCAACTCCACGGTGGCACTGCCCCTGTCAGTCACGACGGGTCGCTTCATCGTTCAGCTTCCGGCATGAACACTTCAAGGGACTCTCGTGCAGACCTTGTCACGGTCTTTGGAAAGAATGGAATGACTTGTGGTATCCGCAGACTCACCGTTGCAAGAACGTCCTTCCCCTGCACCCTCACAGTCCACGACCCGCGCGAGCTCGAGTCGAGGCCGGTGAGCGCCCGAACAACGGCACGCTCACCGGCCTCCATGGATGATCCGTACCGCGCAGCGACTGCGGCTCCCTCGGACGCAGCAGCATGTGCAACATTGGCCCCGTGAAGAAACACCGTCGCTTGAACGGCAAGCCATAGAACAAGAAGGACGACCGGTACCGCGATCACCGATTGGGCGGTGGCGTCGCCTCGGTCGGTACGGACCATCCGATTCACCCGAGATCGAGAGAATTGGCTTTGCTCGAGACCTTCGAAGTGATCGTTGCTCCAACGGCAATGGCCAAAGCGATCAATGCGGCCGCCATTACAACGGTTGTTGCGCTGACTTCGCCTCGATCCATGTCCGCCTCTCTCGATGCCGCAAATCGGATCCGGTAGTACTCGATGTGTTGTTTGAGGTTCATGTTTTCCTTTCATGTGTTGTGCTCTTTATCGGCGGTCACATTTGACCGACGACGAGATCCAGGGCCGGATAGCCGAGAAGGGCGATGAAGCCGACGAAGAGAAGGACCGTGGGAACACCCATGCGTTCCGTCGCGGCCTGTGCTTGTGCCTCGATTTCGGCGATCTGACGAGCACGCAACGCGTCCGCTTGGGTCGAGAGAGAAAGACGAACCTTCGCACCCTGTTCGCCGGCGAGCTGCATACTTCCGCTGAGCCGTTCAAGGTCGACCATACCGAGTCGCCGTCCTAGCTCCGCGAACACCCGCCAAAGCGGTACTCGCGCAGCTCGTGCTGTCTCGAGTGCATCACGAATCATCTGAAAACTCCAACTGTCGCCGGTAGATGCAGCTGCAATCAGAGCGGTCTCACTACCGGCACCACCGGCCAACAGAACGCTTGCCAAGTCGAGGTAACTGGACAGTGCATACGAAAAGGTGCGTCGCGCTGCTGAAGCCCGCTTGGAAAGACTCTCGAGATAAACAGCGATACCCAGTACCGCACCGCAAGGCAGACCCAGAGGTGCGATCGCCTTCGGTACGTCGACTCCGGCCACAAGCAGCGTGACGAGGCCTGTACCGGCAAGAGTTGCCCCACCGATCCCGTACGCCAGGAGGGCCGCTGTGAAGGATCGATCGGAAAGCCTCAGTATTTCTCTGTCTTGACGACGAGATTCAGGGATTCGTCCGAGCCATTGCTGCCACGTAATCCTTCCACCTCCTCCACAACGGTTACGGACAACGAGAAAGATCCCGAGACCACACGAAGCGCCCGCAACAGCCACCGCGGTCATTTCCCTACCGCCACGAATCTCTCGGGGATCTGCACTTTTGAGCCGACCTGAAGCATCACCAAAGCAGCTGCGAACAGCCCGACGATGGCCATGAGGACAATCTGCCCGTTCGGAGATCCGTACGGTTCCAGGTACTCACGATTGAAAACGAAGAGCAAACCGACAAAGCCGGTCACCGTTATCGAAATGATCCGGACTGCGGCACGCGTCCGCGACCTTCCAACCCAGATCCGCTGGTGCATCCGAGCTTCATCTCGGGAACATCGAGAAAGATGACCCAGGAGAGCACCAACATCTCGTGCCTCATGTTCGGTTGCTGCAATCAGAGCTGCAGCAACAAAGTCGGCACTCGAGTGGTCGACCTCCGAAGCGAACTCGCGCAGACTCTGTGCGACAGGCGCATACGGCAACTTCGCCGCAAGACGTTGCACCTGCGCTGCGATTGGCTCGGGTGCATGCTGCGAGGTTGCCACCAACGTTTGCTGTAACCCGTGAGACGCCGCGAGGGTGTCTCTCAATTGCTCAGTCCATAGTGCGACGGCTTCGGCAACTCCTTCGTTCGCACGTGAGGAATGGCGTCGGCGGGACGACCCAATGACCAATGCCGCAGCCAGTGCCACGGAGACAGAAACGAGCAACCAACCCGACGTCAAGTAACTGACGACACCGGATCCAATTCCGGCATAAATGGGCATCCTCGATACAGAAAACATGCCGCCCGTTCGCAGGGAAGAAGACCGTTTGGGTTGGAGACCAGCCCGCACTACGTAAAGTCCAAGACCGCACATGGCTCCACCGAGCATCACGATCAAGATCATCGGACACCTTGCCGTATGTCATCGACGAAATGGGACATCGAGTAACCGTGCTCCTCGAGAAGAAAAGCGGTTCTCTCCTGGAGCGGATAGGCCCGGCGACACGACCCATCATTCGCAGTGGAGAATATTTCGTTCGAGACGATCTGGAGGCCGTCGTTATCGACAACCTCGCGAATCGACCGGATTCTCCTCTGTCCCGCAGAATTGTCGACGTACACCACGATGTGCACCGCGCTGGCAATGATGAGATTGATCGTGTCGACCGGCAATCCAGTCGACGCCATCGAGACATAGGCGGCCAGTTTCGGAAACACCGATTTTGTTCCGTCAGCATGCATTGTGCACATTGATCCGTTGTTGCCTTGGCTCATCGCCATCAACATGGGGAATGCTTCGGCACCACGCACCTCGCCGACAACCACGCGATCGGGATCCATTCGAAGAGCCATCTTTGTCAGATCTGCCATGGTGATGGCACCCCGACCTTCGATGTTTGCGGTTCGCGACTGCAGCGCATCGTGATCAGGGTGTCGGTCGGCGAATCGTTCGATTCCAAGTTCGTATGCATCTTCGATGGTCACAATTCGCTCGCTTGGTGGTACTTCATTGAGAAGCGCCCGGAGAAGGGTCGTCTTTCCTGATCCGGTTCCCCCGGCGATGACGATGTTGCGACGACCGCGAACTGCGGCTGACAGAAACCTGCAGATCTCATCGTCAAACATTCCCCGGTTGCGCAGTTCGGACAGCGACGAGATATCGAAGCGATGACGACGAATGACAAGACTCGGATGCTGCGAAACAGCCATCGTTGCGAATAGTCGCGAGCCATCCGGTAACTGAAGATTCAGTTCAGGATTTGCCGCATCGAAACGATGTTCGATCCGGACAAGTCGTGTGGCTGCTCTGCGGATCAATTCGACGAGTTCCTCATCGCTGTCAACGATTGGTTCGACGCAGGTCTTTGTTCCGTTACGCCACTTCACCCAGACCGGAGCGGCACCCCTGACGTGAATATCGGAGATATCAGGATCTTCGAGCAGTCTCTGCAGTCTCCCTAACCCAAGAATTCCTGCCACGACTGCATCTGCAATACGTTCAAATTCTTCGACGTTGAGTTCAAATGCCACAGCCCCGTCGTCGGGTCCGCGATGCCGCTCATCCAAAATGATCGAGCGAGCCAAGGACATCTCGTCGTCAATTGTCGGTTCGGAAAGCCCTCGCTTCTGTCGCAGCATCCGTTCAGTTGCAAGCTCGGTACGAATTCTCTTCGTCAAGAGGTCACTGAGCTGTTCCTCCGCTTTTGAGCGATTCGGAAGAAGTGTCACGTAGCTCGAGGTATTCGTCACGGTGCCACGTCCTCGGACATCGCAACGAGGGCGATCTTCGAGCGTTCGGCAAGAGCCGACTTCAACAGAAAGTCTGTTTTGACCTTCAAGCTGATGACGTAATCGCTGCTCGCTTCGGCGGGTGGCGTGATTTCCCACACCGTTGCAGGATCGTTGAATTCTGTGGGGGTGGTCTCAGGAGCAAACGCTGGGTCCGGTACGAGAACCACACGGACGCGATCGCCCACAGAAATCGAAGTGGGAACGTCCCCCACCTGCACTCGAAGCGCGACAATTTCCTCGCCTTCGTTCAATGTCGGTGCTTTTGAAAGCAGCCCGGGCATGATCGGATCACCAATCGGCACGTCAGCAACAACGACCTGTCCGAGAACTCTCGCAGCTTCAGCGACGGGCATCATCGAATGCGCAAGACGCGCTTCGACTTCGATGGAGGTCAGGGCGGACTCGGTGATGGTGTCACCCCTGCCGATTGTTTCTGCCGCTGCGAGAACCTGAATGGTCTCGGTCCGCTTCATTGCGAAGAAACTTGCCGTCACGGCTCCACCCAGCACGAGAACGAGACCCAGGGCAAGTTCGGGCATTCGCACGTGCCGCGATCGGCCCGGTTCGGACCGTTCCGCTTTGACCCGTCCCTGCCGGCGCCGGACTCGGCGGACTCCTACTTCACTATCACTTTTGTTGTCCCCCAAGAGGTCGCGGGACAACGCGCTACGGCGCTCATAGAGGGTGTCCCGAGACCCATCGGGGGAAGTTGTCACGAACCGTTCTGACACGGCTGTTTCCTTCCCCTGGATGTGTCTGTTTTTTTCACACCCCCTATGTGTGGTTTCGGTAGTAGAGCACGGCAACAGTCCATTTTCAATGCACCCCTCGAACGCCGGTCGAAACTTTCACCCGTAGCCTTTCTGGGTATGAGCGTCACGACCCCGCCTGAGGTGTTGCCGGCTGCCGGCGACCCGTGCTGGTGCGGGAGTGGGCGCAAGTACAAGCGCTGTCACAAGCCGCTGGAAGGACGCATCGTCCCGGGGGTCATCAGCCCCATGCGGGCGGTGCCCGAGGGCATCGTCAAGCCCTCTTATGCCGACTCAGGCAAGGTCGCCCGCTGGGACGAGCCCAAAATCAAGTCCCCCGACGTGATCGAGCGCATGCGCTACGCGTGCGACATGGCCGCCGACATTCTGCGGATGGCCGGTGAGTTCGTGAGGCCAGGAATGACGACCGATGACATCGATGTGTTCGTGCACGAGGAAACGGTGCGACGCGGCGCGTACCCGAGTCCGCTGAATTACCACGGCTATCCAAAGAGCGTCTGCACGAGCCTGAACGAAGTGATCTGCCACGGCATTCCCGACTCAACCGTTCTTCGTGATGGTGACATCATCAATCTCGATGTCACGTGTTACGTCAACGGCGTGCACGGTGACACCAATGCGACGTTTCTCGTCGGCAACGTCGACGAAGAAAGCAAGCTCTTGGTTCGCGTCGCAGAGGAATGCATGTGGAAAGGCATCGAGGCAGTGGTTCCCGGGCAGCCTCTCAGCGACATCGGTCGGGCGATCGAGAACCACGCGAAGACTCACCGCATGGGTGTGATCCGGGCATTCATCGGTCATGGAATCGGTGAGCAGTTCCACACCGACATCCAGGTGCTGCACTACTACGACGCGCGCAATTCGATGATCGTGCGTCCGGGCATGACGTTCACGATCGAGCCCATGATCAGCCTCGGTACGTGGCAGCACAAGATGTGGGACGACGATTGGACCGCAGTCACTGCCGACGGCAAACGCACCGCCCAGTTCGAGCACACGGTTCTCGTCACCGAGACCGGGGTAGACGTGCTCACGGCCAATGGCGCCGTTTCGCCATCGGCCCCCTGGAAGCGGTAGACATTCGTCCCGGGGGAAACAGATGCTCGATCTCGACCGTTACATACCCTTTTCGCGCGACGAATGGGCCGACCTGCGCGCCGCCACTCCCCTCACGATCCGCGAAAAGGACCTCGAGGCGCTGCGTGGCATCAACGAGCAGATCGACCTCGACGAGGTGGCCGCGGTCTACTTGCCGCTCACCCGTTTGTTGAACCTCTACGTCAGTGCCACACAGAACCTCCACAAGGTGTCCGCCACCTTCCTTGGCACGATGGCTCCGAAGGTCCCCTATGTGATCGGTGTTGCCGGCAGCGTGGCCGTCGGCAAAAGCACCTTCGCCCGCATTCTCCAGGCACTTCTCGCCCGGTGGCCCGAGCATCCGAAAGTCGACCTCGTCACCACAGACGGTTTTCTCTTCCCGAATGCGGTGCTCGAAGAGCGCGGCATCATGAACCGCAAGGGATTCCCCGAGAGTTACGACACGAAGTCACTCCTGCAGTTCTTGCGCGAACTCAAGTCGGGGCGCCCCGAAGTTCTTGCACCGGTCTACAGCCATGTCGTCTACGACATCGTCGAAGGTCAAGAAGTTGTCGTACGCCAGCCCGACATTCTCATTCTCGAAGGTCTCAACGTGCTGCAGGTCGGTGTCGACTCGAACGAATTCGTCTCCGACTACTTCGATTTCTCGATCTACATCGACGCGGATGAATCGGTGATTCGTGATTGGTACATCGACCGCTTCCATGCGCTGCGACGCACCGTCTTCCAAGATCCGCAGAGCTTCTTCAAACATTTCGCCGAGTTGAACGACGCCGAGGCGACAGAAGTTGCGCGGGGAATTTGGGCCGAGATCAACGGTCTGAACCTCCGCGAAAACATTGCGCCGACAAAGTCGCGCGCTTCTTTGGTCATCAACAAGGGTGCCGACCATCGCGTGACCGACGTTCAGTTGCGCAAGCTGTAAATCAGCGGTGAATTGCGTTGAGATAGTTGTAGACGGTGATGCGCGACACCGCCATGGCATCAGCAACGTCTTCCACTGCACGTCGCAGAATGAATGCACCACGCTCGTCGAGAAGGCGGATTGCACGCTGCTTGTCGTTGCGTGACAGCTGCTTCAGATTGCCGCCCAGTTCCTTTTCGACACTCTCGATCAATCGGTCGAGTGCTCCGTGAAGAACCGGCATCCGCACCGCACCGACAATCTCCCCCTCCCACGCCAACGGAATGTCGCTTGGGCCCATGTCGGTCGACGGCACGATCGTTGCACCAACTGCATCGAGAATGGGCGCAATCGCCGTGAGAAATGGGTGGTCGTTCTGGTTCATTCGTCTTCTGGCCCGACGTGGATACTCACGTGTGTTGCGCCATTTGCATATGCCGCATCAAGCAGCGCTGCCACGATGTTTCCCGCATCGCGGGTTGCGGCACGCAGCGTCGTTCCGAAAGGTCCGAACTCGACCGTCGCACCGAGTTTTTCCACTGCCGTCACCGCAGCAGTGACGTGTGGGCCGGGAGCACCCTCGACGAAGGGCTCGATCGTGAATTCGACCGTGACCGCGGAAGTAGGGGACATTCCCACAGGGTACCGACCGCTGATCAACGGCCGATCAATCGTCGAAAAGCCCTCGGCCGAGCAGGGCGAGGCTGTCGGGCAGGAACCGCTGCTGGGCCGTGAGATCTCGAAGTTGGCCGGTGGTCACCCAGCGGAACTCGGCAACTTCGCCGTCACGAGCCTCGACCGGCCCGTCGTGAACCACCTCGTAGCAGCGTGCGAGAAGGCTCACTTCCTCGTCGTCGTAAGCCCCTGACGACACGAACGTGGGCGCAGCGTCGATCCCTGCTTCTTCCTGCAACTCACGTCGTGCGGCATCGTCGTAGCCTTCACCCGCCCCTACGACACCCCCGATTGCAATATCCCACCACCCGGGCCAAAGATCCTTCAGCTCACTTCGTCGGTGAATCAGCACACGACCTGCAGAGTCGCGCACAAGAACAAAAACAGAGCGGTGTCGAAGACGCTCACGACGCATGACCGCACGCGATACTCGGGCAACAACCACATCGTTTTCGTCAACGACATCGACTTCTTCGTGAGGGCTGGCGGGTGCCACCCACAAAGTGTGCCACGATGTTTTCATGCCGGCACAAGAGTTGATTGAACAGCACGGACCAAGCACGGAATTGAAGGATCAGGCTCGTGGTCTTCAAGAGTCGGCCGTCGCGTTACGTCGCTCCTTGCACCAGAACCCCGAGGTCGGAAATGACCTACCCGCCACCCGTGAGCAGGTTCTTGAATCTCTCGACGATCTGCCGCTCGACATCACGCTGCACAAGACGACGAGTGGAATCGCAGCGCTGCTGACCGGCGACAAGCCCGGACCGACCGTGCTGTTGCGTGCCGACATGGATGCACTCCCCATGCCGGAAGACACCGGCCTCGACTTCTCGTCGAAGAACACCGGGATGATGCATGCATGCGGTCATGACACTCACACGAGCATGTTGGTTCAGGCGGCTCGCTTGTTGTCCGACCGAAAGTCCGAGATATCCGGCCGAGTGCTGTTCATGTTCCAGCCGGGCGAAGAGGGTCACCACGGAGCGAAGTTCATGCTCGAAGAGGGTCTTCTCGATTTGCCGAAGAACGCAGACGGTACCGAGTCACCACTCACCGGTGCGTTTGCACTGCACATCACGTCCACGTTGCCGGTCGGGGTGGTCGGTATCAAAGGTGGAGCAATCATGGCATCAAGTGATCAGCTCGAGATTCGCGTGAAGGGTGCCGGAGGACATGCCTCGGCACCACATCTCACCAGCGACCCGATTCCGGTCGCCTGTGAAATTGTCCAGGCGCTTCAGAGCATGGTGACGCGCCGAATTGACGCATTCGACCCTGCGATCGTGACGGTCGCAAGAATCAATGCAGGAACGACGTACAACGTCATCCCCGAGACCGCCAGCATCGAAGGCACCATCCGAGCCATGAGCGCAAAGACTCGATCGAAGGTTCACGAACTGATCTCACAGGTTGCGACGGGAATAGCAGCGGCACACGGGCTGTCGGCCGAGGTCAATATCCATCTCGGCTACCCCGTTACCGTCAATGATCCAACTTTTGCAGGCTTTTCCACCGATGTGGCCACGTCGATACTCGGCGACAAAAAGGTTGTACAGCTGCCACACCCTGTGATGGCGGCCGAAGACTTCAGTTACGTTCTCGAACGCCTGCCGGGCTCGATCATGTTTCTGGGCGGAACGCCATGCGGGCAGAATCCCGCGAAAGCGGCACCGAATCACTCGAACCGCGTGATGTTCGACGAAGACGCAGTGTTTACGGTAGCACAACATATCGATGAAAACATCTCTCTTGTATTTTTGGCGG
>CAZVPL010000068.1:0-11007 GCA_964629075.1 uncultured Bifidobacterium sp.
GGCCGCGCCGTCTTGAAGTCCCGTCGGGACAAGGGCCGCTACCGCCTTTCCGCTTGATCGGCCGCATCCACGAACGAGCGGTCTTCGCCCGCCTTCGGCGGGATGGCTCCTTCGTTCGTTCCGGCCCGTTGTGGTGCTCCGTGCTTCTCGACCCGTCTCTCTCCCAGCCCCATGTGGCCTATGCACTTGGCCGATCCGTCGGATCGGCGGTCTCGCGCAACCGCCTGCGCCGTCGCCTCCGCGAGGTGGTGCGCGCCAATGCCTCGGCTCTCGAACCCGGTTGGTACCTCGTCGGCGCCGACGCCCCCGCAGTTGATTTGACCCTCGCCGAGCTGAACCAGCAGTTCCCCGCATTGGCCGGTCGCGCAGCCGACCGCAACCGTGCGCGCGGAACCACACCCACGGGTGATGGCAGATGACCACCGCAACCCGAACCCGCCGCACCCTGAACCAGCGTTGTCTGGCTGCCATCGAGTGGTACCAAGAGGCCTTTGCCCATCGACCCTCGCCGTGCCGGTTTTCCCCGTCATGTTCGAACTACGCACACGAAGCCTTCGGGTCCCACGGCACGGCACGCGGGTTCTGGTTGACCCTGCGTCGGCTCTCGCGTTGTCGCCCCTTTGGCCCTTCGGGTTGGGACCCGGTGCCCGAACCCAATGACGTTTCCCCACGGAGAAAGTAGGAACCGTGTTTCAAGCAGCAGCCTGGTTGGTCAGTCAGTTCTACAGCCTCGTCAACAGCTATGCCGGCGCGATCGCGCTCGTCGCCGTGACGATCATGTTGATCCTCACGCCCCTCACGCTGAAGAGCACGAAGGGCATGCTCGAAATGCAACGCCTGCAGCCCGAGATGAAGAAGCTGCAGCAGGCGTATCGCAACGACCGTCAAAAACTGAACGAAGAGATGATGAAGCTCTACCAAGAGCACAAGGTCAATCCGCTCTCGTCGTGCCTGCCGCTCCTTGCGCAAATGCCGGTGTTCATCATCATGTTCCGCGTTCTCATCGGCTTGACCCGCATCAAGGACGGCACGTTCAACCCCGGCTACATCTCGAAAACGTCCGAGCTGTACCTGTCGCTCGACAACCGCAACGAGATGTTGTCGCTTGGCCTCGACCTGGCGAAGACTCCGGCAAATGTGATGGGCGAGGACTTCGTCAGGGGCCTGCCCTACGCCCTGCTCGTCATCGTGCTCGCCGGGCTCTATTTCGTGCAGCAACGCATGATCGCATCGCGCACCGTGTCGCCGTCGATGTCGGCCACACAGGCCAAGATCATGCAGTACCTGCCCGTCGCCTTCGCGGTGTTCCAGGTGTTCTTGCCAACCGGTCTCGTCGTCTACTACGCGACGCAGGCGATCATCCGAATCGTTCAGCAGTGGTACATCACGCGGCGTTTCTACGGCAACGACAATGCGATCGGCCGTCAAGCCATGGCTGCCAGCGAAACCGCCCGCCAGATGGCAAAAGACGAGAAGTCCGGGAAGAACAGCGGCGACAAGTCGGCCAAGGCCAAAAAAGCCGAGCCAGCCAAAGACGCCCAGCCCGGTATCCAGAGTCGCCGTGTCACACCGCCGAAGAATCGGCCAACCCCGTCGGGCAACCGACCAAGCCGCCCAGTGCCGCCCTCGAAGCGCGGCAAGAAATAACCACGACAAAAACTAATTATTTAGTCAATTAATTCGATACATGAGAAGGACCAGAAGACATGGAATGGGTTGAAACCACCGGTCGCACGATCGACGAAGCCAAGAACGCCGCCCTTGAGATGCTCGGCGTTGATGTCGATGATGCCGAATTTGAGATTCTCGAAGAGCCCAAGCCGGGACTCTTTGGCCGCACCCGCGGCGAAGCCCGTGTGCGTGCCCGTGTGCGCCCCACACAAGTGCGCCCGAAGACCGAGCGTCGCGACCGCCGTCGTGGAGGCCGTGGCGAGGGCAGTCGCAGCGAAGGTGGCCGCGGCGAAGGTGGCCGTGAGCGTTCGGGTAGCAAGGGACCTCGCAACGGCGGCCAGGGCGGTAATGGAAACGGCGGTGAGCGCAAGCCACGCCCCGAGCGCGCACCGCGTCCGCCGCGCGAAGCCCGCGAGCCGCGCGAAGACAGGCCCAAAGGCGACCCGGTCGACCCAGCGGTCGTCGGGGCGCAGGCCGTGAGCTTCCTTGAGGGAGTCACCGCAGCATTTGGCTTGTCGGCCAAGGTGGTGTTGGTGCGCGAAGACGAAGAGATGGAAGTCCAGGTGAACGGCGACGACCTCGGTCTGCTCGTTGGCCCGAAGGGCAATACCCTCCTCGCCCTCCAAGACCTCACCCGTGTCGTGGCCCAGCGTCGTCTTGGTGATCACGACACCCGCTTGCGCGTCGACGTGGCGGGTTACCGCGAGCGTCGCCGCGATGCCCTCAGTCGATTCGCGATGAAAGTCGCGAGCGACGTGATGGAGACAGGCAAACCCCGAGTCCTTGAGCCCATGGCTTCGGCCGACCGCAAAGTTGTCCACGACACCCTGGCGGGCGTCGACGGCGTGTCGACTCGTTCGCGCGGCGAAGACCCATACCGCCAGATCGTGGTCGAGCCCGCCGCGGACTGACCCCGTGTCGCGCTCGGTTCGCGAGATCCTCGTCGACGCCCAGCGCATCGGGGCCCTTGGGCCCCGCCCCATCGATGACGTCATCGCCCATGCTCGGGCGTTCGTCGACGCCCTGCCACCGGGCACGAATCGCATCATCGACCTTGGCTCGGGAGCAGGTGTGCCAGGACTTGTTGTTGCCGAGGCGCTCCCCGAGGCGAGCCTTGTTCTCGTCGACCGCCGGGCGAAACGGACCGATGCCCTCACCATCGCGGTCTCGGCACTTGGATGGCGACCCCGGGTGAGTGTCCTGTGCGCCGACGTCGAGGCAATCACCCACGACCCCCGGCACGCGGCCAACTACGACGCGGTGATCTCGCGGGGGTTCGGGCCACACGAGACGACGCTGCGACTCTCGGCGGCCCTCGTACGACCCGGTGGCGTGGTTGTGGTGAGCGAGCCCCCCGAAGGCGAGCCGAGTCGGTGGCGCCCCGACTTGGTCGCTGAGCTCGGGCTCGAGGGCCCCGAACGGCTTGGCCCCGTCGCCCGCTTCCGACGCACCTGAGAAAAAACGGAGGAATCCCCACGGATCCTCGATGGGCGGTTGTGTTCCACGTGGAACATGATTTTCGGCCCATTTCTCGCGATATTTGTGAAAAATCACCCGATTTTGACCGGTTCCGATGTTCCACGTGGAACAAATCGACCCCCGAAAGCGCTCCGGGATGCTCCGTCTTTTTCCACCCACCGACTATGGTGGGGTCATGGAGACCCCTCGACGACCCCGCATCATTGCCGTCTCGAACAACAAGGGTGGGGTGGCAAAGACCACCAGCACCGTCAACTTGGGGGCCTGTTTCGCCGAGATGGGGTATCGCACCCTCATCATCGACCTCGACCCCCAGGGGAACGCATCGAGTTCCCTCGGTATCGATACACGGGATCTCGAGCACACCGTGTACGACGTGCTCATCCAGGAAACTCCCCTCGAAGACGCCATCGAACCAACGGCCGTCAAGAACCTCTTTCTCGCCCCGTCGAACATCAACTTGGCCGGCGCTGAAATTGAGTTGGTCCCCGCCTTTGGTCGCGAGAGTCGACTGCGCTTGGCGATCGACCCGATTGCCGACCAATGGGACTTCATCCTCATTGACTGTCCCCCCTCGGTTGGCCTGCTCACCGTCAATGCGCTGACAGCCGCCAGCGAGATCCTCACCCCGGTGCAGACCGAATACATCCCCCTCGAGGGCATCGACATCTTGCTGAAGAACCTGCATCTCATTCGCAAGACGCTGAACCCGTCACTCCCCGACCCCACGTTCCTTTGCGTCATGTATCAGCGCACGAACTTGGCCGATCAAGTGGTTGAAGAGCTGCGGGCAAAATTTGGGGAACGAGTCCTCCAGACTGTGATCCCGCGCAACGTTCGCCTCAGCGAGGCACCCTCGTTTGGACAGCCGATCACGACGTTCGACTCGTCGTCGACCGGCGCACAGGCCTACCGCAAAGCAGCAAAGGAGATCGCCAATGGCACGGAAAAGCGGGCTGGGTAAGGGCCTCGGGGCTCTCATCACGGCCGATCTGGTCGAACGCAACGAGGTGACCTCGACACCCATCGACGGGCCGATTCTGCGCGATGTGCCTGTGGGGTCGATTGAACCAAATCCTCATCAACCCCGCGTGCACTTCGATGAGTCTGCACTGTCCGAGCTCACCGATTCGGTCCGCGCGATCGGGGTGCTGCAACCGGTGTTGGTGCGACCCCTCGCCGACGGGAAGTACCAGTTGATCGCGGGTGAACGCCGGTGGCGTGCCGCGACCCGGGCGGGTCTCCCCACCATCCCCGCAGTGGTGCGCCCCACCGAAGACATCGGCTCGGTGGAACAGGCCCTTGTTGAGAACCTCCATCGTCAGGATCTGACCCCCCTCGAAGAAGCAGCGGCCTACCAGCAGTTGCTCGAGGACTTCTCCATGACCCACGAGCAGGTCGCTACTCGGGTGGGCAAAAGTCGCTCTGCGGTCACCAACGCCCTTCGACTTCTGTCTCTGCCCCCGGCCATTCAGCACCTGTTGGCTGATGGGCGATTGTCAGCCGGCCACGCCAAGGCAATCCTTGGCACGCCCGATCGGGCGTTCCAAGAGCAATTGGCGCGGCGGACGGTCGACGAAGGTTGGTCGGTGCGTGCTGTCGAAGAGGCGGTGCGCGATCGGCAAGGGGGCAAGCCGAAGCCAACCGACGACGACAAGCGGCCCTCGCACAACCCGAAACTTCCGCCACCCGGCCTGCTCGAGCTGGAAAGTCTGCTGGCTGAGTTCTTGGCAACCAAGGTCCATGTGGCGATGAACGGCAAGCGCGGCCGTATCGCAGTGGAGTTCGCCGACCTCGAGGACCTCGAGCGGATCTATCGGCGAATGACTGGGGCTAATTAGACAACTATCCTACAACTCTTGCGTGAGGGTTGAGGTTGAGGCTCCCCACAACCTGTGGATTGACCTGGGGAAAACTGCGAAAACCTTGTGAATACGGGGGAGTAACAGTGGATAACCCAAAAATCTTCAGTCCGGACGGGCGGCATTTTGCCATTCGCCGAATGCCCGACTGAGAGCGGCCGCCACTTCGGGAGCATGGTCGACGACTTCCTGAAAGGGTCCGAGCGAGCACAACACGGCCGGCATCTTGGTCTCGCGCAGAATCGGCAGGCGCATTCCAACGGCCGAGACCGCGAGGCCAGGGAGTGTTCGGGCGAGTTCTTCGGCGACCTTTGTTGCCAGGGCCTCGCCGCGCACCGAGGTGAACCCGGGGACTTGGTAATAGGCGATCGTGCACTCGGCTTCGCCGTGTCCTTCAAGACCGAGGTACGCATCGGCCGCAAAGTGGTTCGCGGCCCGGGAATGAGACGACACGTCGGGCTCGTCGACAAGCATCACCACGTCGTGCTGCTCGCGCAGCGCCCGTGACACCAAACGGGCAATCCCGCTGAATCCACCGAATTGACCGATCACAACGCGGTGGAAACCCCGCTCGGCGGCGAGGACGTTTTCTGTTTCGCGAAGGGTCGCGATCCCGGGACCCGAGCCACTTTGCGACCCGAGCCGCAGAATCGCCGTTGCCGTGGTGGCGGAACAAATGCCGTCGGCCGACATGCCCGCATTGCTCTGGAAGTCGCTGACCGCGCGGGCGGTGAGCGGCCCGAAGATCCCATCGATCCGACCGCAGTCGAATCCCAATCGCGAAAGGTGCGTTTGCAACTCGCTCACGTCTTCTCCGCGCAGATTCGGAGAGGTGAGATACAGCATGCGATCACCGAACGACCACGACGCCTCGACGAGCGCGGTCCAGGTGGCTGAATCGCACACACCGTCGGTCCGCAGACCGCGCGACGCCTGGAACTCGACAACCGCCGCTTCGGTGACGGGGCAGTAGAGGCCGTCGTCTTCGACATCGCGCGCGAGAAAACCCGCGGTGCGCAAACGTCGTTGGAGATCGCTGACGGTGGGCGAGCGAAGCCCGGCGGTCAGTGGGAAGGCGTCAGAAATTCCGACAACTCCTGGAGAAGGGCGCCCTTGCCTTTGGCGCCGACCATGCGCTTTTTCATCTCACCCTTGTCGAAGACGAGAAGAGTGGGAATGCTCATGACGCCGAATCGCTGTGCGATGTCGCCGTGATCGTCGACGTTCAACTTCGCAATGACGAGGTTGTCCTTCTGTTCGTTCGCAATCTCAGAAAGAATCGGCGCGATCATCTTGCATGGGCCGCACCATTCGGCCCAGAAATCGACGAGGATCGGCTTGTCCGAGGCGTTGACCGTTTCGTCGAAGGTGGAACTGGTGAGTGTCACGATGCCGTCTGCCATGCCCCCGAGTCTACGGCGGAGCGTCTACGGACGCGTCAATCACATGTCGCGTCAGTGCTGATTTTCCAGCCAACGCTCGCAGTCGATGGCGGCCATGCAACCCGAACCGGCGGCCGTGATGGCCTGTCGATAGGTGTGATCCTGCACGTCGCCGCAGGCGAACACCCCGGGAATGTTGGTGTACGACGACCCCGTGCGCGTGAGGAGATAGCCGCTGTCTTCCATGTCGAGCACACCACTGAAAAGTTTCGTGTTGGGCTGGTGTCCGATTGCGATGAAAAGACCGGTGACGTCGAGATTCGACAACTCTCCGGTGACGGAATCCTTCAGCGCAACGCCGTCGAGTTGTGACTCTCCCTTCAACTCGACCACCTGGCTGTTCCACTTGAAGTCGATCTTTTCGTTCGCGTGCGCGCGGTCGCGCATGATCTTCGACGCGCGAAGTTCGTCGCGCCGCACGATCATCGTGACTTTCGATGCGAACTTCGTGAGGAACACCGCTTCTTCGACCGCACTGTCGCCGCCACCGACGACGGCGATTTCCTTGCCGCGGAAAAAGAACCCGTCGCATGTTGCACAGGTGGACACGCCGTGGCCGACGAGGTCGGTTTCACGCGGCAGCCCGAGCATCAGCGATTGGGCGCCGGTCGCCACGATGATGGAGTCGGCCGTGAATTCCTTGTCGTGGGTCCAGACGCGCAGTGGCTTGGCGGAGAAGTCGATTCGAGTGACCTTTTCCGTGAGATAGGTGGCGCCGAAGCGCCCTGCCTGTTCGCGAAAGCGGCCCATCAGTTCGGGTCCCATGATTCCCTCGGGAAACCCGGGGAAGTTCTCGACTTCGGTTGTCAGCATCAACTGGCCACCCGGCTGGTCGGTGGTCGACGAGGGCTCTCCCTCGATGACGAGGGGAGCGAGGTTGGCGCGAGCCGTGTAGATGGCGGCGGTGAGACCGGCCGGCCCCGAACCAATGATGAGGACGTGGTGGTGTGCGGCGATTTCAGCCATGGGGACTCCTGTCTAGAGATCCTCGTCGGGGCGTTTCTTGCGCGCCACGACAAGACCGACGAGCAAAAAAACGCCGCCGATGATGAGATACGACAACCACACCGCGACGTCTCGCGACAAGCCGGCATCGAGCGCAGCCTGCAGCCCGCGGGTGAGGGCGATGAGACCGAGCACCGCGACAAGGACCACCCCGGTGAGGATGAGGACGGCAAAAACGACACCCCGTACGAGGGCGACGAGCGGCCGGGTGGTGCGGTCACGAACAAGGCCGACCCAACGGTCGATGGCGTCGACGGTCTTTTGCGCCCAATCCGGGTCGGTCAGCGGGTTCGACGGCACCGCGCCAGCCTAACTGTGCGCCGTGTTTCTCGGCCCGTGTTGGTCAGCCCGGGTCGGCGACTCGGGTGACGACCGTGCACGACGAAGTGTCGACAACAACAAGAGTTGCCTCGGTCAGGGTTCCGGTGCGGTAGAGGGCGTAGGTGCCAAAGGTCGTCACAACCTCGGCCGGTGTGTCGAGAACGAGGTCGGGGCAGCCCGCAACGACGCTCTCACCGGCGGGTGCCGAAGTCAGGGCCGCGTTCTTCACGGCCGTGTTCGGGGACTCGGTCTTCGGGGCGCTGACGCGGCCGATCCCGATACCGACTGCGAAGAGTCCCGCGGCGGCAACGGCGGTGAGGGTCATCAACCGTGGGCGCCGGCGCGACGCGAGGGAAACGACGTTTGTCGCGGTTTCTTTGGTGTCGGTGTCGGTGGCGAGAGCCCCGAGGGCGGCGGCGATGTGCGCCTCGCGCATCGCGGGGTCGACGGTGGGTCGGGGCATGCCGCGCAATGCGGCCCCGAGGGCGTCGTCGTTGTGGCCGGTGGTGGGGTCGGTCATGTGTGCTCGCTCGTCGTTTCTGACGTCGTTGACTGCAAGTTTGGTTCCCCCGCCGCGATTTGTCCCGTCACGGCGATTCGTGGATCCGTGAGATGTTGGGCAAGGGCCTCTTTTCCGCGCGCCAGACGCGAGCGGACGGTCCCGACGGGGACACCAAGCACCTCGGCAATTTCGGCATAGTCGAGGTCGGCGACATAACGCAGAACCAAGGTGACCCGAAAGTCGTGGGGGACCTTCGAGAGGGCCGCGGCAACCGCACTCGACTGGTCGAGATGGTCGACAAGGTCGGCCGTCGTATCGGAATCGGGATTCGGCGCCTCGGTCGCGGTGAGCACAACCGGGTCGGCGGTGCTGGGGGCGCGGCGCACCCGTCGAATTTCGTCGATCGCGGCGTTCGTGGCGATGCGATAGATCCAGGTCGACAGGCTCGAACGTCCGTCGAAGCGGGGAAGCCCGCGAACGATTGCAAGGAGGGCATTTTGTACCGCATCGTCGGCGCTTTCCCGGGAGAGCACCATGCGGTGGCACACGGCGTGGACCGCGTCGTAGTGCAGTCGCAACAACCGATCGACCGCGTCACGTTCGCCGGCGCGGGCGCGAAGAAGCAGGTCTGCCTGGTCGCCCCCGAACTCTGCGGCGTCGACGGCCCCGGCGTTCACGCCCGCAGGCTAGTCGTCGGTCGGTTCGGTGCGCTCGGGCCCCTCAGGGTGTCGTGGCCCCCGCGGTGAACGCGGCTCCCGCCAACACACCCTGGAACGGGTTCTTCGTGCTGCATGCCGGACTGGTTCCGGCTTCGCGGAACCACACGAGGACGTACTTGGCCGGTTCGTTGACGACGAACGTGGTGGGGCCGATTTCGGTGCCGTAGCTCTTTGCCACTCGCGGACCCCACTGGTCGAGGCCGGCCGGCACCACGTCGAGGGCCGAGTAGACCTCGATGCCCCACGGCTTTGTTTGCGGGTTCACCATCAACGTTCCGGTTGCGGGACTCGACAGTTCAAGCACCACACCGACGCCACCTTTTGAACCAAAGAACTTGTCGCCGTAACACACGGTGCGCCATTGCGTGCGCGGCATGCCATCGAGCAACAGAGGAAGCAGTTCGTCGTTTTCGACACCATCGTCACCGTTCGGGTCGTAGCTCATTGCGCGCGTGATGGTGACGGGCCCGACCGGTGCCGCCGCCATGGTCGGTGCGGGTTCGACGGCGGGTGCTTCGGTGGTGAGAGGAGTGTCACCGGTGACGCTGCGCCACGTGACGACGCCGACGAGAACGACGATGAGAAGAATCGCCGCGGCGAGCATTGTCGATGGTGCGATGTTGGGGCGTGTCGCGCGCCGATCGGTCGGCGCGGTGCTTGTTCGCGTGACCGGGTTGCTGATCGTGACTTCACCCGGAATGACGGGTCGCGGACCGCCCGTGATGGGCGACAGCGGATGTGATTCGATGACGCCCGGCTGACCACTTGGAGGAGTGAGCCCCGTTGGTGTTCCGTCGACGCCGGCTTCACGGATGCGGAAGAGAGCCTCGTACACCTGCAAGCCGGTGGCGGGACGCCGGGCGGGTTCACGCTGCAACATCTGGTGAATGAAGTTCGTCAGCGCGGGCGGCAAATTCGGGCGTCTTTTAAGGAGATTCGTGGGTTCTCGCTGGACTCGGGCGAGGGCGGTTTCGACGTCGGATTCACCGATGAACGGCACCCGTCCGGCAAGACATTCGTAGAGAACAAGACCAAGCGAGTAGATGTCGGCGCGACCATCGAGCGGCTTGCCACGGACTTGTTCGGGTGACAGATACTTCGCAGTCCCCATCATGATGTTTTGGTTCGTGAGATCGGACTCGTTGCCGTTCACCGCTTTGGCGATTCCAAAGTCGGCGAGCATCACGCGACCCGTCGGCGTGATGAGGATGTTCCCCGGTTTGATGTCGCGATGCACGAGACCCGATGCATGTGCGGCGTCGAGTGCGCTCGCGATCGCCATTCCGATGTGAATGGTGAGCGAAGGACTGATGCGAGTCTTTTGGTCGAGCACCTCGCGCAGAGTGAGACCTTCGATGTACTCCATCACGACGGCTTGGTGGCCCGCATTTTCGACGACGTCGTATACCGTCACGATGTTCGGATGACTGAGATTTCCCGCCGCTTGCGCTTCGCGTCGGAAGCGTTCGATGACAACCGGATCGTTGTTGTGCTGCGCCTTCATCATCTTCACCGCAACCTTGCGGTTCAACGAGATGTCGTTGGCGAGCCACACTTCGGCCATGCCGCCCTGGCCAATTCGTTTTTCGAGTCGATAGCGCGCTCCGATGAGCGTGTTCGGTACGAGAGACGAAGCCATTGCGCACACGACGCTAGTTGTGGGCACCTTTCAGATTGAGGAATACCGTGTTGTTGACAGCGCGTCGAAGCACGCCGTGTCGATGGCGCGTCGAAGAACGCCGTGTCTATTGCGCGTCGAAGAACGCGACGCCGATGGTGCCGCGGCCGGCGTGGGTGCCGATGACCGCACCGATATCGCCCACCTCGATCGACCCCGAGTAGACGCTGCGCAGTTGTGTCAGGAACGCCTCGATGTCGTCGCACTCGGCGTGCAGCACGGCGAGGTCGGAGATGTTGCCGTGCTCTTTGACCTTCTGGACGAGGAAGGCGAGCGCCTTGCTGCGGGTGCGCTGACGGCCACCCTCTTCGACCTTGCCCTCGCGGAC
>CAZVPL010000069.1:0-6385 GCA_964629075.1 uncultured Bifidobacterium sp.
CAGGTGCCAGTGTTCGCAAGGACGTGGGGGTTCAAGTCCCCCCTCGCCCACTTCATGACGGTGATGCAATCGGTCGTCGGTCAGACAGTCGGTGCGCCGATGACCGCCATCCACATCGATGCTGCGCCCGGGCCTTTGCTGCCGTAGGGAATTGCGACGAAGTCGGGACTGGGTGACCAATCAAATCGGTCGCGCACGTAGAAGACCTGGCGCTCGACGTTCGGTATGCCATCG
This sequence comes from uncultured Bifidobacterium sp., assembly GCA_964629075.1. Taxonomy (GTDB): domain Bacteria; phylum Actinomycetota; class Acidimicrobiia; order Acidimicrobiales; family Ilumatobacteraceae; genus F1-20-MAGs119. The sequence goes on from CAZVPL010000069.1 coordinate 235, forward strand.
CGAATCATCGCATCGAGGTACGGGTTGTGTCCGGTGGGTGCCGTAATGAACAACTTTCCATCATTGGTGAGGTGCGAGACGAGTCGATCCAATGCCATTGCGGTCTTTTCTGCCGACCGAGGCCGCTCGTCCCAACCCACGTGTTCGATCGTCGAAATCGACACCATGACCTTGAACTTCTTCTCTGAGGCGAAGTCGACGATGTCGACATTCGTGATCCGAGGCCCTTTTTCGTACAGATCAACGACGACGTCGGGTTGGCGAAATCCGTAATGCTCCAGCACGTTTCCGAATTCAAGGAACGGACCACCCTGGTTCTCGGCAAGAAAAGCCGTGGCCGCGGCCAGTTCGACTGCCCGTTCGTTGCGCCACGTCGTGTTGTACTTGTGGAGGAAGTACTTGGTGTCCTTGCCCCACAGATCAAAGGACTTCTCGGCCATCGGCAAGCGGGGGATGATGAAACGCGAAAAAAGCATGCGGCTTTCATTTGCGAAAACCGAGGCAACGTGACCCGGTCGGAGTTTTCTCAGAAAGTCGCCGCCATAGGCAACATCTTGTTCCGTTGAATCGTTCATTTTCCGTCCCCGTTGTTCGGTCACCGTAGACGCGACATTATCCAGTCTGCTGCGCGAGCCACCGAGAACGTCTCGAGGGCATGATCCCTTGCTCGCAAACCCATTGCAATCGTGCGTTCGCGGTTCGCAAACGCTTCGCGCAGCAGGTCGGTTGCGCTATCCACGTCGGGGTCGGCCCACTTGGCCGTCGCAGGATAAATCGGGTCGGAGCCGACGGGGATGAGACCGCAGTTGTCGGCGTCCATGAAGTCGACGGGTCCACCATGTGCGGTCGCGATGACGTACGTGCCGTTTGCAACTGCTTCGGCGACGGTGAGCCCGTACCCCTCGCTCCTGTGTGGCGACAGGTAACAGTCGATGTCGGCAAACATGTCCTTGACGAATTCGCGATCCCAGAACTCGTTCACGAGGGTGATGTCGTCGCGTGAATCCTTGGCTTCGATCAAGGACCGCCATTCGGCGGACGTTTCCTCGGCCCGCGTGCACTTCAGGACGAGGTGGGTTTCCCCCGTGTTCTTCGGAAAAGCAGCTCGATAGATGGCGATTGCCGCAGCTGGATTCTTGCGACGCGCACTGCTTCCGATGTCGAATTGGTAGGCAACCACGAACTTGTCGCCAAGGCCGAGACGTTCGCGGAAGACACCGCGCGGGCGTGGCTCCGGACGGAGGATCGGGGCGGGAAAGTAAACGACCGGTTGCGAGACCGCTGCGCTGAGGTAGTCGGCGCCCATTGTGGATGCAGCCCACGCCTCGTCGGTGAACCTCAGCCCAAAACTGAAACGGGACGGAATCACATCGACGTCCCACATGAAGACGGCAGCTCTTTTGAGTCGTCGTGAGAAAGCCCGGCAGTACTGAACCGGGGCCATCGGAATGTGACCGGGGGTGATGGCCACGATCGGGGCGCCACCCAGCTCGCCAACCGGCTGTCGCGGGGCAGATTTTTCGTCGAACCCGAGTACCTGTATCTCGGATCCTGTGGTGCGAAGGGACAGCTCGACCAGATCTCCGTACACGCTCATGCCGTCCCGGCGATCGGCCTTGATGAGGTTGACGGTGTCCGGCTGCACGCGAGGTGAGCGAAGAAGCGAGCGAGCAGAATAAGTCACTCGGGACCCGACGCTCTTCACCAACGACAATCTGGACGCCAGCAGATCCTTTGACGCGTGGCGGCCGTTAGACATGGGAATCGATTCTCTTCCGTGCAAAGGCCCACATGAGGACAGGTGCAAGCGTGAAACCAAGAGCGACGGAATAGGGGAGCCGGATGCTCGAGGAACCCGAAACAAAGAGCACGCTCAACGTGAGAAAAACGAGACTCGATCCCCAAACGAGGATCGACTCGACCAGTCGTTCGTTGGCGATCATGGCTGCGCCGAGAATCAAGGCAAAGACGAGGCAGGGAGCAGGAAGCGAGACGGCGAGAAACTGCACGTACGACAGCCCGGGACTACGCCCTTGAAGTACCCGTACGGCGGGTGTGCTGAGCGCCATCGCGACGAGGGGCAACAACGCGCTGCCAATGATCAACAACCTGATGATGGGCCGCTTCATGAAAGCGGCAAAGCCGAGTCGACGGGCATCTTGAATGAAGGTCGGCAACAAACCAAGTACCAGAGCACAGGCAACGAAACTCACTGACATCACCAGCTGGGCCTCGGCAACCTTGTTCACCCCGAGGTCGTCGGCACGAAGTCGAAAAATGAACGGACTCGCGAGGATGTTCGCCAGGATCAAGAGGTTCGTCGCAATCAAAAGGACGCTCTGTCGCGTGACTCCGCCGGACGCCACGGTCGTCGACACATCAGCCTTCCCGCCGCTTCGTACCGCGACCAGAAAAAGCCCGGGTGCAACCCAGCCAAGCAATTGCCCCAAGAGAATCGCGTTCAGCAGGCTGGTTCCCACCAGCCAACTAACGAGCGAAACCGCCAGGGTTGCGCCGGCGTAGACGAAGTGCGAGTTGCCAACCTTCGCAATTTGAGACGTGCCGTTGGCGTGGCCTCTCACGATGCTGGAAAACACGATGAGCGGAACGGCAACCACCATGACGATCTGAATGACGTTGCTATGTGGTCCGAAGGCACGCGTTTGCCAGTCTTGAACAGGAAGGAAGGCGATGAGGGCTACGCAGGCGGCCAGCCCGAAGGCCGACCCGAGAAGTCGCCTGCCGACCTCGGTCACCCTGCTGTCGGTGTGCAATGACAACAGCGTCGAGTGTTGTTCGATTGCCGCGGCCGGTCCGAGAAGAACGACCCCGACCACCGATGTGTAGGCCATGAAGATCGTGTAGTCCTCGGCCGACATGTACACCGTCGCGAGGAGAACGATGAGTGCACTGGTGAGGATGTAGCTGAGGACGCCGGCAACGACTCGAAGATCTCGCCCGACCGGCCGGAGTTCAGCGCCCAAAGAGTTTTCCCGCCCGCCGATTCGCAAGCCGACTCTGGACGAACAGCAGCAGCCAGAACAAACGCGCCCCCACGCGAGCGGTCATGCTGTCCGGTGCGAGCCCCGAATACTTCCTTCCCAAACGATCGCGGAGGAGACCGATGGACCGACCTCGTGTTTCGTGGTGTCGGTAGTCGGTTGCGTCGAGGGTGGTTCCTCCGTTCGATGTCGGCTGGCTGACGAAACAATCGGCACGGTTGATGTGAAATGCCACGATCGATTCGAAAAACGACACCGATGACACGTATTGCGTCAAGGAGTTGCGTGACGCCTTGATCGTCGGGAATCGACCATTGATCGAGTCAACAACGTCGAAAGCGAAGTTCATGAACGAACGCCGTCCGGGATTCCCGAACTGAGTCATGTAACTCGCATGTGTGTCTTCGACGAGCAACATTCCGCCGTCCTTGATGAACGGGGCCATGGACACCACGGTTTGGATCTGTTGCATGTTCGAGTGGCCACCGTCATCAAGAAGCACGTCGACCTCACCGACTTTGGAGGCGAATTCCTTCCAGAAGGCAGGGTCGGCCTGGTTGCCGATCCAGATCTCGAAACCCTCGGACTCCCAACGCTTCGCCAGCGGATTCAGGTCGATGCCGATGATTCGCGCGTTCGGGCCGAGAAACTCTCGCCACATGAAGAGCGAGCCCCCGTTGTACACACCCACTTCGACGAAGGTGATCGGCTGCCCGATCAGGGGTTTCAGAAGCCGTTCGTAGACATGGAAATACGAGGTGTGCTTAATTGACAAAAAAGGGGACTTGAGATAGGCGTCGAAGATCGCGAGGTGCTCACGGTCCAATGCTTCTTGTGGCTTCTTTTCGAGCGACACGAGCACCCTTCCTTTTCTGCAAACGCTGAACTTTACCAATGCGGACGCTCGCCAATCAGGAGCGGGAACACGAGGAGAAGGCGAACTGGAGCGTCTGCTCGCCGGGCTGATTTCAGAAGTAGATTACGCGCATGTCGCCAGCCGGAACCCAGACGATTCTGGCCGTCGTCGCCGGAATCATCTGTCTGTTGACCGCAGGAGCCCTGGGGCGACGGCGGCAGTTGTCGTTGAGGTATGCCGCGGGGTGGTCACTCTTGGGTCTGAGCGCCATCATTTTCGGCTGCCTCACGCCATTGCTGGACGAAATTGCCTCGGGCTTGAACCTGTCGCCCGCCGGTCTCGTCGTCATCGTGTCGTCGACGCTTGTTCTGGCGATTCTCTTCATGGTCTCGGTATCGGTCGTACGACTGCAGCGTGACGTACAGGACCTGGTCGAAATGGTCGCACTCCTCAAGACCAAAGTTGACGAAGAGTCGACGAGCTGACGGTCGAGCGATGCGATCGTCTCGTGTGCTGATTGTCGTTCCTGCGTGGAATGAAGAGGCGTCGGTTGCCGCCGTCGTCACCAGCCTTGGTGATCATGGGTACGAGGTCTTGGTGGTCAGTGATGGCTCGACGGACTGCACCGCATCGGTAGCCCGAAGCTGCGGAGCCAAGGTGGTGGAGCTCCCCGTCAACCTTGGTGTCGGGGGGGCACTTCGTGCGGGTTTCAGGTACGCGGTCGACCATGGGTACGACGCGGTTGTTCAATGCGATGCCGACGGCCAACACCTCGCCGAAGAGATCGCCGCTCTGCTCGAGGGGCGATCGCGTTCCGAGGCCCACCTCGTGATCGGCAGCCGGTTTGCCGACAACGGTAAATTCGAGACGTCGTTCTTTCGCAAGATCGCAATGAACATCCTCGCGTTCATCGCGCGCAGGTCGACCGGGGCATACCTCAGCGACGTTTCGTCGGGCTTTCGGGTGATTTCGGAACCGCTTTTGTCGGAATTCGCCCGCGAGTTTCCGTCGGCCTATTTGGGCGACACCTTTGAGGCCGTGATCTCCGCGGGTCGAGCCGGCTACACGATTCAGGAAATCCCCGTGTCGATGAGACAACGCGAACACGGAACCTCGACGGCATCGACCCTCGCAGCAATCAAGTTCTTGGTTCGCGTGCTGCTGATCGTGTCACTTCGCATCGAGGTGAAAATCCAACCGCCGCGGGACGAGAACGCGAACGTCGCCAAATGAGCACCATCCGAGCCTCGGTGGTTGTGGTGACGTATGGGAAGCAGCCACTGCTGGTCGACTGCGTCCAAGCAATTCGGCAATCGATCGGTGTGGAAACAGAAATCTCGATCGTCGACAACGGGCACGACGGAGATGAAGTGTCGCGGGTTGAGGGGTACGACGACGTGACGATCATCCGCCCCAGCATCAACACGGGTTTCGCCGGCGGGTGCAACCTCGGTGCATCCCACGCAACCACCGAATTCCTCGCGTTCATCAACCCCGACGCGATCGTTGCGCCCGAAGCCCTGGAGAGACTGCTTCGACCACTCGTCAATGACGAAGTTCAGGTGACGACCGGTGCGGTGCTACTTCTCCGCGAACCGCACCTCATCAACGCGGTCGGAAACCGGATTCACCCTTGTGGTGTCAGTTGGTGCGGCGAGTTCCGCAAGGACGCGACTCACTTGACCAAAGACATGGATCCACTCCTGGCCTCGGGTGCGGCGATGGCATGCAAACGACAACTATGGAATTCGATGGGTGGCTTCCAAGAGGAGTTCTTTGCCTACTACGAAGACACCGAGTTCAGCCTGAGAACCATCATGTCGGGCGGAAAGATTCGCCTCGTCCACGACGCCGTGGTCCTTCATGACTACGAGTTTTCCAAGAACCCGACGAAGATGTTTCTCGTTGATCGCAACAGAATGTTGCTCGAGTCGTCCCTTTACCGCGGTCGGACCTTCCTCGTGCTTTCGCCGCTCCTGCTGGTCCACGAGATCGCACTGTCAGTCTTCGCCGTCGCCGGAGGGTGGGCGCCACAACGACTGCGCGCACTGAAGTGGATGGTGTCAAACAGGACAACGGTTCGTCAGGTACGGGCCAGATTGCAGGCAGGTCGCAGCATCGGTGACGGCGCGATTCTTCAGCGAATGGAAATGCGACTCCTGCCCGAGAATCTGCAGTTCTCTCGCGCCGCGGTTGTACTGCAGACGCCCCTCGAATGGCTCACGCGAGTCCTTCGGCGAATGATCCTCCTGCTCGAGCCGCACATTCGTCGCACCCGGGATATCGGCCGCTT
>CAZVPL010000069.1:6395-10641 GCA_964629075.1 uncultured Bifidobacterium sp.
CCCCGGCTTCGTGGCCCGCCGTGGCCACTTTCGCAGTCGTCCAGGCCCTGACAGTGGGTCTGCTGCTGCGCGCCGGTGCTGGCACAACGTCGATTGTTGTCGCACTGTCAACGATCTTCTTTGCGTACACCGCACGACGGGGAGTCGGGCTGATTGCCCTTGCCGCCACCATCGTTGTTACGTCCGGCGGTGTCTACGGAACGGAAAAACTCCTTGGACCCGAGAGCCTTTCGAAGTGGGTTCTCGTCTTGTTCCTGGTGGTTGGATGTGCCGTCACGGCAGTGTTTGTTCGGAACGTGAAGTTCGATCACATCCGCTTGTTCGACAGCGAGCTGCCCGCAATCGTGACGGCATTCGTGCTGGTCGTTCGCTGGCCGCAGCGGTCACCCCTTGAATTCCTCGGTCTTCTGAAGTTCGAGGACAACGCGTCTTGGCTCGGATGGGCATCGCAGTTCTTGGGGTCGAAGTCGACGCCGATCGGCACCGGTTTCGGTGGTGCCGTTCTCGAGTCCGTTCTCGCAGCGGTCAGCCTGTCGCGTTCGGGAATGACCGGATCGGGGCAGTTGTCCGATGCCTACGTCGTTGTGGGTTTGACTTACCAGCTGTTGATCTTCGCGGCAGCGGCTTTTGCCGGCATCGCAATTGCACGTCTGCTGCCGAATTCATCGAGTCCAAAGCGTGCGCTCGTCGCCGTTGGCGGAACTGGGCTCGCCTACGTCCTCTTGGGTCTGCCGCTGAGCGTGGGACACATGACCTTCATCGGCGCACTCGTCTTTTTGTGGGCCTTCATGACGCTTCCGCAGGACCCCTCGACGCGATCCCTCTCCTCCTCGGTCCTCGGTGGCCTCGTCCTTGTCGGGGCAGCGGGCATGTGGTGGCCCCTCATTCCCGTGGCCCTCGCGGTTCCCTTAGCCCACGAGGTCCAAGCGCCGTGGGCCAGGCGGCTCGCCAGCAGGGTGTGGTCGTCGGGCAAGGCGATTCTCGTCGGAGTCGGCGTTGGAGTTGTGGTGGTTGTGGCCGTGGCCGGCAAAGCCATCGTCGACTTCCTCCCGCTCGGATTTCGCGATTTCTTCCAGGTCAAGGGCGGTCTCCAGCCACTCCCTCCGAACCTGTTGTTGCTCGGCCTGATCGGAATCGTTCTCCTCTTCATCTGGCGCGAAACCGGCACGTCACGGGAATCATGGTTTCTCTTGATGTCGGCGGCCGCGTCGTACACGTGTCTTCTCGCCCTCTCTGCTCAGTTCATCGGTCCCGACTACGCGATGAACTATTCGCCGTCGAAATTGCTTCTGCTTTTTGCGATCCTGTCGGCACCTTTCGTTCTGTCGCTTCCCCTGTACTTGTTGCGCCAGCACGGAGGTCTTGCCGTCGTCGGCGTCGCCGCGTGTCTGGTTGTCGCACAGGGATGGTCGATCAGTTCGTGGTCGCTGAACAGTCCACGGGTTGTCGCCCAGCCCGCCTGGGGCAGTGCGGTGTTGTCGGCCGTCGACGCCGACGAGGCCACCGTTCTCTGCTATTCGCCCGCGGCCGAACGGCGCCTCGAGGCCTACGAATGCACACGGCACGCGACGTCGCTCACCAACTTTGACCCGGCGGCAAGCGCCGCCTGGCGTCACATGATGCTCTTCCCCGGTCCCACCAACCCGGACAACGATGCCCGAATTGCACTCATCAAGGACGGAGTGGCGAACGAGACGTCCAAGAACCGTTCGGTCGTGCTCCTGTTGCTGTCCCCGGAGTTGCCAATGTCAGAAGCCGACAGCTGGTGGCTGTCGACAATTCAGTTCAGTCGCGAGGAATCAGTCACTCCATGACGCGTTCGGCGTTCTCGCATCTCGGCAGAATTGATTCGAAGTTGCCCCTGAAGGACGCAGCCCGCGACGTGTTCATTCGTTTGGTGTCGATTGGTGGGGTCGCCGGACTCCTCATGGCACTGTGGGCAAAGAAATGGAAACCGGTCGAGGCCGTTGAACAACCACGAATTCTGAAGCAATCAACCCTGAACCACCCGAGGGTCGTCGTCTACGCGCACTTCGATGCCGACGGTCAGGTGTCAAGTGCAGACGAAAGTGCATTGCGTTGTTATCGCGACGCTGGCTACCAACTGATTGTCGTGACCCCCTCCACCGGATGGCCCGTTGACAAACTCGACCTTGCCGACATCATCATTGTGCGACCGAATGTTGGCTTCGACTTCGGCAGTTGGCAGACGGCGATCACCATGTTGTTGCCGATCGCACAACGTCGGTCGCTCGAACACCTGGTTCTCGTCAACAACAGCGTCTACGGACCGCTGTGGCCGATCGGCGACCTGCTCGCACAGGCACGCGAACGGGCCAACGTGGTCAGCACGACGAGGTCACGCGAGTGGTGCGCCCACTTCCACAGCTATTTCTTGTCCTTTGATCACGCGGCTCTCGTCAGTGACTCCTTCGATGCCTATTGGTCGCAGAATTTCGCCTACACCAACAAGTGGCCCGTCATCGTTCGCGGGGAGCTTCGCTGGGAGCGACATTTCAGGGATGCCGGGTTGACAACCGACAGCCTGATTCCTCTTCAGACCCGCCTTCGCCGTACCGAATTCACGTTTTTCTGGGACGACTTGATTCGATCGGGTCTGCCGTACCTGAAGAAGAGCCTTTTCAAGCAGAACTACGACAACATCGATCTCACGGGATGGCGGGAGCAATTGGGCAAAGTGGCGCCGTTGTACGATTTGTCCCTGATTGAGAGAGACATCCCGCAAGGAACCAAATGAGGCAATGGCAAAAAGGTGCTGCTGGTGTGCTGTGGTTTCTGGCGGCCCTCATCGGACTCAGCATCTGGGCCGTGTCGTCGCCCCTCGGATCCGACCCTGACGGGTCTTTTCACCTCAACAGTATTTGGTGCGGCCAGGGAGTCCGTGAGGGCCTGTGCGAAAACCCACCTCCCGAGCAGGCGGACACCAAACCGAAGACGATCATGACTCCACTCGCGCTGTCGAGCGCCGGACAGTGCTTCGCCTTTCGATCGCTCGACAGTGCTGCCTGCCAGAACGCAACCGACAAGTCGAGCGACCTGGTTCCCAACCAGTTCAACAACCAGGGTCGGCTGTACCCGAACAGCTACTACTGGGTCGCCAGCCACCTCGTCGGCGACAACATCATGCGCAGCGCGATCCTCGTGCGAGTGATGAACGTTCTCGCGCTCCTTGTCCTGCTTGTTCTCCTGAGATACATCGCCCGGCCCGAAGTGTTTCGAGCAGTTGTTCTTTCCCTCATCGTGGTCTGGATACCCTTCGGGCTCTTCTTGGTCGCATCGAACAACGGCAGTAGCTGGACGCTGACAGGAGTCGGACTCTTCTGGGCCTTTCTCCTCACCGTCTGTGAATCCGACAGGTGGAAGAACATTGCCCTCGGCTGTCTCGGTGCCTTTGGGTGCGCTGCGATGGCCACTGGATCGCGCGTGGACGGGGCCATTTACATCGGTCTGATGGCCGTTGTCGTGTTGTTCATTTCGTGGGATTCAACCCGACAACTGAAGTTGCCTCTCTTTGGCTTTGCCACTGTCGGCCTTGTCGGACTTCTCAGCCTTTCCACTTACCTGTCTTCACGGCAAAGCGGCTCGCTGATCTCCGGACTGAACCGCGGCAACGCATTTGGACGTTCCACGATCGATGTCTTGTGGACCAACTCGTTCCGACTCCCAGGCTTCTTCCTCGGTGTCTACGGCATTGGTGGCTTCGGCAGCGGACTCGGCTGGCTCGACACCCCGATGGAATCGCTGACCTGGATGCTCATGCTTGCGGCGCTTGTCGGGCTTCTCTTCCGCTCGAACTGGCGGTTCCCCTGGCGCACGTGGGTTGGCATCGGCGGTCTTGTTGCTGCCGCAATCGCGATTCCCACCTACATGTTCGTTCTCGACGGGGCGATCGTCGGGGAAAACATCCAAAGCCGTTACATCCTGCCGTTGGTGACGGTGATCATCGGAATGTTCGTCTTGCAGACATTACGAACCGACAATCCTTGGTCTCTCACCACTGCATCGCGGGTCGCCCTTGCCAGCCTCGTCACCGTTGCGCATGCCGCCGCACTGCACATCAATATGCGGCGCTACATCTCGGGGCTCGACGTCTGGTCGCCGAACTTGAACAAAGCACGCGAATGGTGGCCGACGTGGCTACCTTCCCCCAACTTGTGCTGGGCAGCCGGATCAATCGCCGTCGGCGTCGTCGCCTTCCTCATGTTCTTCCGGGAAATCCCCGCCA
>CAZVPL010000070.1:0-10560 GCA_964629075.1 uncultured Bifidobacterium sp.
ACCCAAATGTTCTTCTTCTTCACCGACCCGCATACACGGGTCTTGGCCGCTTCGAACTTCCCCAGCGGCTTGCACGCCTTGCCGCCCTTTGTCGTCAACTTGCCGACGACCGCGAACCACACATTGCCCTTCGCACCGACACCGCACACATAGTTCAGTTTCGAGGCGGTCTTTGTTGCACCCTTCTTCGTGCAAGCCGCACCCGCAAGTGATTCCACGTTGCGCGATCGGTCATCGCCTCCGCCACCGCATGCAGCGAGAAACAGCGAAACGGTGAGAAGAACACCGAGAGAGCGCCGCGTACGCCGAGAGGAAAGGTTCACCCGGCCAATCTAAATCAGGAATCAGGCTGAGTGTGATCGCCCTGCCCTAGCCGTGGCCGGGAATCGTGCGCCACGGTCCGGCATCGGCCCGCGGCTCTTTGGGAAGGCCGAGGATCTGCTCGCCCACGATGCCGCGCTGCACCTGGCTGGTGCCGGCGTAGATGGTGCCGGCACGGGCGTTCAGGAAGACATCGACCCAACTCGCACTCGAGTTCGGCGAGCCGACGGCGTCGGAGCGGATGTAGGTCTGGGCGTTCGTGCCGCTGGGCGTCAGCGCGTCAGCGCCAAGAACGTCGACGGCCAGTTCGGTGACTTCCTTGTGGTATTCGCTCCAGAACAACTTGCCGATCGAGGCGTCGGGCCCGGGCTTCTTGCCGTTCAGGAATGCGGTGAGCGCACGGTAGCCGAGGAAACGCATCACTTCGACCTTGGTGTGCGCCTTCACCAGACGCTGACGAACGTGCGGGTCGTCGGCAAGTCCGCGTTCCTTCACCATTGCCGTCAACTTGTCGAGCTCGGCGCGGAACGACAGTGCATTGATGGCCGCACCGGCGCCGCGCTCGTTGCCGAGCAGGGTCATTGCAACCATCCAACCACCGTTGATTTCGCCTACGACGTTGCCCTTCGGACAACGCGCATCGGTGAAGAAAACCTCGTTGAACTCGGACTCACCCGACATCATGCGGATGGGTCGAACTTCGACACCGGGCTGACGCATGTCGACGAGCAGGAACGTGATGCCCTTGTGCTTCACCTCGTCGGGTGAGGTGCGGGCGAGAACGAAGATGTGGTTGGCAAGATGCCCGCCCGTTGTCCAGATCTTCTGGCCGTTGATGATCCACTCGTCGCCGTCGAGCACCGCTCGACAACCGAGGTTGCCAAGGTCCGAACCCGCCGCAGGTTCGGAATAACCCTGGCACCACAGGTCTTCGCCCGAGAGAATGCGCGGCAGGTAATGCCGGCGCTGTTCATCGGTCCCCACCGCAAGCAACGTGTTGCCCAGCATCGCGATGCCGAATCCGTCGTTGTGTCCCCCGGTCGGTACACCGGCTTTGAAGAACTCTTCGGTCAGAACGACCATCTCCATCGATGACAAACCTTGGCCGCCGTACTCCTTCGGCCACTGCACGGCGAGAAAACCATTCGCGTACAGCGTCTTTCGCCACTGGTTGGTGAACTCGAATGCTTCGTCACGCGACAGTGCACCGATGCCCTTCCAGCCTGCGGGGAGATTTTCGGCGAGGAACGTCTTCACTTTCGCGCGGTACGCCTCGGCCTGCGGCGGGTAGTTGAACTCCATCGTCGCTGCGCTCATGTTGTGTCTCCAATCAGGTGGGGTCCCACGACAGGTGCAATTCTTTCATTGCCCGCAGCGTGACGTTTGGGTGGTGGGTGAAATCGTTTCGATTCGGTGTGAACCGCAAGTTTGGCAGGCGCTTCACGAGAACGTCGAAGGCGATATTTTGTTCGAGCCGCGATAGCCCGGCCCCCGTGCAGTGCGTTTCCCCCAACGAAAATGCCATGTGGCGCGCCGAATTCGTGCGGTCGAGATCGAACTGGGCCGGACAGGCAAACATTCGCTCGTCGCGGTTCCCGGCCGCATAACGGAGATGGAGATTCGACCCCTTCGGGATCTTCACCCCACCCACTTCCGTGTCGATGATGGCGTTGCGCACCATGCCCATCGTCGGCGATTCACAACGCAGTCCCTCTTCGACGAGATTCTTCACCCGCGACAGGTCGGCCCGCACCGCGTCGTACACGCCCGGCGTGCCGAGCATCAGCCACATCGTCGACGTGAGAGCAAACGTCGTTGTCTCGTTGCCACCGATGTAGAGGTGGTCGACGATGTTGATGATCTCATGGTCTTCCAGTGGTCGCACGCCGTCGAAGCGAGCTTCGTTCACGAGGTACGAAATCACCGAGTCATCGGGATTCGCCTTCTTTTCTTGCATCGTCGCGTGGATGAAATGCTGGAATTCGACACCCGTCTCACCCGCATAGATCTCTTCCTCGCGTGACAGACCACCGCGGAACGGCAACACCCACGCTTCGGAATACTTCTTCAGTTTCGGAATGTCTTCGAGTTGAAAGCCCATCATGACGGTGATGACGCGCACCGGCAGCGGCACCGCGAACGCCGTGACGAACTCGCAACTGCCGACGTGGGCAAAGTCATCGACGAGTTCATTGACGATCTTCGTGATCAGCCCCCGACGCTTTTCCGACCCTGCCGGTGTGAAGAACGGATCGGCGATGTCGCGGTACTTCTTGTGCTGTGGCGGGTTGCTACCGAGCATGCTGGCTCGCGGCCAGCCCTTCGTCGCGTAGATCTCTTTCACCACCGATGAAGCGCCGGCCGAGGGAGTCGACTCACTGGCACCGCGCATGAACACGTCGGTTCGGCGCAGCACGTCGTGGATGTCCTCGTACCGCGTGAGGACGTAGGTGTTGGTTCCGGGCATCTGCCACACGTGGGCCTGCTCGCGCAGCAAGTCGTACGACGGATACCAATTCTCTTGCGTCGCAGGATCGAAGAAATTGACATCGTCGACCGAAGTCGGATGTGCAGGTGTCCCGGCCATGTGTTGAGTCCCCCGGGTTCGTACCCTAGGCAACCCCGCGCGTGGCCCGAGCGGGCGTCACTCGACTGAAGACCTCAGCGCAACCCGGCCAAGACCCGAAACACCTCGCCGATCGAGTGGTCGGCCTCGAGAGGGTGGCGGAACGACTGGCTGAAGTCGACTGAGTAGGTGTTGCGTCGGCCGACGTGGCGACGAACGATGTAGCCCCCGTCGACCAGGTCTTGAACGATGCGGTGGGCGGCACGCTCACCAATTCCCACCAGATCTGCAATTTCGGCAATGCGGACGTCGGGGTTCTGGGCGACGCACACGAGCACGTGGCCGTGGTTCGTGAGGAAGGTCCACGACCGCTTGGCCGACCCATCGGCCGGGCCCGAATCGGGCTGCAACGCGGAAGCCTGTGCCATACGCGGATGTTAGGGGATTTCGGGTTTCGCTTGACTTGTCTTTCAATTCATGTTATCTATATCATGTATTGCAATTCATGGCTAAAGAGCCATATTTCGCCGAAAGGACCTCGCCCATGCCCATCAAAGAAGTCGACATCGTCGTGAAAGACGAGGGCACTGCAGAGGAGATTCAGGTTCGCATCGGACACCTGTTGCGCGGCTTCCCGCTCGGCTTGACCAGCGTCAACCATGTCCGCGGTCTCGACTGGCGCTGCCGGTTCACGGTGAACGAAGGCGTCGACGTCGGCTTCCGCAAGATCGCCGAACTCCAGAGCGTCCTCGCCGGCGAGTTCGACATTCGCCTCGTCGAGCGTGTCAGCGGTCCGGCTGCACAGCTCGTCTGACTCGACCTCAACCACAACCCCAACGAATCAATCAGAAAGCCAGAAAGAAGGACAACCACATGAGCAAGAAGAAAGTGACCGTCATCCCCGGGGACGGCATCGGACCCGAGTGTGTCAACTCGGCCGTCGACATCATCAATGCGACAGGTGTTCAGATCGATTGGATCGAACGCCACGCCGGCGAGCGGGTCTTTGCGCAAGGCATCGCGTCCGGTGTTCCCCAGGACACGATCGATTCGATCAATGAGACCCGCCTCGTCTTGAAGGGACCCCTCGGGACTCCGGTGGGTTACGGCGAGAAGTCCGCCAACGTCACCTTGCGGAAGCTGTTCGAGACGTTCGCGAACATCCGCCCCGTCCGCGAGCTTCCGGGTGTCATCACCCCGTATTCGGGTCGCGGGATCGACCTCGTGGTCGTTCGCGAGAACGTCGAAGACCTCTATGCGGGTATCGAGCACATGCAGACTCCCGACGTCGCGCAGTGTCTCAAGCTCATCAGCGCAAAGGGTTCGGAAAAGATCATTCGCCTGGCGTTCGAGTTTGCCCGCTCCGAGGGCAGAAAGTCGGTTGCCTGCGCCACGAAGTCGAACATCATGAAGCTCACCGAGGGCGAACTGAAGCGCACGTTCGAGCGCATCGCTCCCGAGTATCCCGAAATCGAGTCGTGGCACGTCATCATCGACAACTGTGCCCACCAGCTGGTGAAGAAGCCGGAACAGTTCGACGTGATCGTCACCACCAACATGAACGGTGACATCATCAGCGACTTGACCTCGGCTCTTGTCGGTGGACTTGGCTTTGCGCCCTCCGCCAACCTCGGCAATGGCATCGCCATCTTCGAGGCCGTCCATGGCTCGGCTCCGAAGTACGCAGGAAAGAACGTCATCAACCCCACGGCCGTCGTGCTGTCGGGCGTGATGATGTTGAAGTACATGGGCGAATTCGAAGCCGCCGAAGCCGTCGAGCACGCGGTGCTGGTCACGCTCGAACAAGGCAACCTCATGGGTGACGTCGTCGGGTACGACAAGGGTGTGTCCACCTCGGACTACACCAAGAAAATCATTGGCAACCTCGGCAAGCGCTCCTCCGCCTACGCGGTGCGCAAGGCGAAGCCGATCGAGTTCCCGACGATCAGCCGCAATCAGGTCTTCCGTCGTGCGAACACGAAGGAAATCGTCGGTGGTGACATTTTCGTCGAGAGTGCGCTTCCGCCGGCCGAACTCGGTCCGTCGCTCGAGAGCATCGCCGCAGACTCACCGTTGCGTCTCAAGATGATCTCGAACCGCGGCACGAAGGTGTACCCCGACGGCAACGCGAACATCGACTGCGTCAGCCACCACCGCTGCCGCTTCGTTCATCGCGACGGGCTCTCCGTTTCGTTCGCCGACGTCATCAATCTCGTGCGCAAGATCAACGAAACCCACGAGGTCTGCCACGTCGAGCGACTCCTTCGAATCGACGGCGCCGATGGATTCACGAAAGCCCAGGGCGAGGATTGAGGCGGCACCCGCCCTCCCCCATCCGTACGCGGGGTTGACGGCAGGGTTCGCCACACGGCACGACAAGGCCACTCTTGTCGCGCCACATTTCGAGTCCCTGCTCGATGTTTCGGTTGTCACTGTCGATTTCGACACCGACAGCCTTGGCACTTTCACCGGCGAAGTTCCGCGACGAGGATCGGCGCTCGATATGGCCCTCACGAAGGCGCGTGTCGGTGCCGAGTCCTCCGCGGACTCGCTGGGTATCGGTTCGGAGGGGACGATTGGTCCGTCCCACCAACTTCCCTTGCTCACGGCGAACGCCGAAGTGATTGCATTCGTCGACCTGAAGCGTGGTGTCTCGGTGTCGGAACACACACTCAGCCACTCGATTCGAACCATCGCACTGACGGTCGAACCACACGCCGAGTATCACTCGGCGCTCGCCGCGGGAGGATTCCCCGATCACGGAGTGATCGTGAAGCCCGCCGACGGCGAGATGACACCAATCTTCAAGGGTTTGCACGACTTTGCGGAAGTCGATTCGGCGGTTCGTGTCTGTGCAATCGCCTCGGCCGACGGCAGGGTCCGAATCGAATCGGACTTCAGAGCCAACCACTGCCCTTCACGGCAACCGACCATTGAGCAAGCCGGTCATCGCTTGGCTCTTCGGTTGCGGTCGTGTTGCCCATTCTGCTCCGCACCCGGGTGGGGGGTGGTCTCCCATGTTCGCGGCGTGCCGTGTTCACTCTGCGGCGAGAACGTCGATGTTCCCGCGCGCGAGATTCTCGGATGCACGGCTTGTGGTGAACAGCAACACGCAGCAAAGCCCATTCGTGTGTCAATCGACCCGTCGAGGTGTCCGCTGTGCAATCCATGAGTGCATTGCTGTCGTCGATCGGTTTCAAACTCGCCGAACCGAACGACGACGTATGTCTGGTTGTTTCCGTTCGTCGCACTTCCACCGGAATTGCATCGATCGAGTCGTGGCTCCTCGGTGAAGGTGCAACCATCGAGGAAGATCTCATTGCTCGCGCAACGGCGAAAACGATTGCCGACGGCATCTCCTCATTCGGTGAGACCCTCGTGACTTTCGCGCGTACCGACGACAACACCATCGCGATCCTGCAGGTCGCCCAAGGACTGATCGAAAAATGACCACCGAATCGCCCGACAAACACGTGCCGGCGTCGCTTCTCTTCGGGAATCAATTGATCGCACTTGCGGCGATACAGGCCGACCCGAAGATCCGTATTCGCGAGCTGTCGCTCCTCCTCAACCTGACCGAACGTTCGACACAGCGTGTTGTCCACGACCTCGAGACTGCGGGTCTTATCCGGGTCTCCCGTGAAGGCCGCCGTAATCACTACACCGTCACAACAAATGTCGCACTGAAGCTGCCCGACGGCCGCCACGTACCGATCGACCTGTTGCTCGACACCCTTTCCCGCTGAACCGCGACTGGGTAACCTTCAGCCCGGGGGTTCTGCCATGGCTGTCGTAAGGCCAAAACCGATCATCAACCACGGTCCCGCACCGGTGCAGTCGCTGCCGATCACGCCCGAGCGCTACATCTCGGCCGAGTGGATGCAACGCGAGTACGACGTCATGTGGCCAAAGCACTGGTTGTTTGCGTGTCTCGAACAAGACGTGCGCGAAACGGGTGAGTTCGTTCGCTTCAACATCGGACGTGAGTCCATCATCATCTCCCGTGGGCAGGACGGCGACGTTCACGCCATGTACAACGCCTGCCAGCATCGTGGCGCGCGAATCTGCGTGACCGAACGCGGCTGTGTGAAGTCGTTCGTCTGTCCGTACCACGGGTGGACATACCGACCCGACGGCCACCTCGTCGTGGTGCCGGGACATCATCTCTTCGAAGGTGGCGTCAACCGCGATGAACGTTCCCTACCCAAGGTCAGGTGCGAGACCTTCATGGGTCTCGTCTTCGTGTGCATGGACAACAGCGCACCGCCTCTCATCGACTCGCTCGGCCTCGTCGCCGAACGACTCGCCCCGTTCCACCTCGAACGCATGACATTGGTCGGCGACCAAACCGTTTTTCTCGAGGCCAACTGGAAAGCAGTATTCGACAATTTCGGCGAGCTCTATCACGTCGAGCACATCCACCCCCAACACGCCATGCTCTTCGACTGCCCCACCGCCCAGGTCGAGCTGTATGCAAACGGGCACACGAGTGTCGAGATCCTCGGACACACGGTGAACTCGACAATGCCGATTCCCGAGGAAGCAAACTTCTACCAGCGCGCACAGTGCGAGAAGTTCGGCTTGAATCCCGACGACTTCGACGGTCGGATCCTCGAGTTCCGTATCGCGATGCAACAACGTCGCCGCGAGATGGGTCCGACGCTCGGCTACGACTACAGCGACCTTTCCGACTCTCGGCTCACCGACATCGAGCAGTACAACCTGTTCCCCAACACGATGGTCACCGTCCAACCCGAGGCCGCTCTCGTGATGCGCGCACGACCCCACCCCACCGATCCGAACAAGTGCTACTGGGACAAGTTGACCTTCAAGCTCCAACCCAACCCGGCGGTGGCCGAACGTGCCGGGGTTGTATTCACGCCGTGGAAAGAGAGCGAACTTCTCCCCATTCCGCGCCCGGCACACGACGAGTTCACCCAGGAAGACGTGATTGCCGGCCGCAAGACCATGGATGCAACCGTCGACCAGGACATCCACTTCATCCGCGACATCCAGTCGGGCATGCACTCACGAGGTTTCACCAGCCAATTGCTGAACGAAGAGGAAGCCCGCGTCCAGCACTACCACGACTGGCTCGATCACTTCATGGGTGCGCGTTGACCGTTGCATCGTGGCTGGGGCCGATTCGCCAGACGGCTTTCGTTGTCCGTGACATCGAGGCGGCAGCGAACGAATGGGCCGAGCGTTACGGAATCGGTCCGTGGTTCATCGGAGAGATGGACTTTCCCGAGACGATCTACCGCGGCAAGGTCACGCGTCTGCACGCGAAGGGCGGCCTTGCGCAGTCGGGCGACATGCAGCTCGAGCTCATCGAACCCGACATGTCGATTCCTTCTATCTACACCGAGTTCCTCGACGCGGGCGGAACAGGCGTCCACCACGTCTGCTACTGGTGCAACCTCGATGCGGCGCGTGCGCACTTCGGGGCCGCAGGGTCGGCCGAAGTGCAGGGCGGTGTTGCCCGGGGACTCGAGTTTCTCTACATGGAGGGCTTCGCCGGCTTCCCCTACATCGAATTCATCGACCCGACACCGACACATCTCGATCGCTACCGCAGAATCGCAGACGCAGCAGCAAGCTGGGATGGCCGCGACCCCGTACGCGGGCGCATGTCCTAACGACACCGTCGACCGAAGTGACCAGTGAGCAATGACTGATTCGAACAAGGAGTGGACCGACCTCGCTCGGCGGGCGGCGTTCGCGTCCCACCAACTGATCGGCTGGATCTACTGGGATCCGCGTGCTGCCGCACGACATGCCGAACTCGGTGTGAAGGACGGCCTTGGGCACTACATCGCCAACCGCGCGGCGCCTCTCGCTGCGGCCGGAGTCGACGCCGTGACCGCCGCATTCGGGTCGATCGACCGTTTCCTCATTCACTTCTCACTCGACCTAGCCGCGGACGCAACAACCTGGGACAAGGTCTACGCCGCCCGCAATGCAACGGTGGCCGAGGGTCTTCGCGAATTGGCTCCCGAAATCTGCGACGGCCTGTCCTCTTTGAGTTCTGAGCTCTGGCGCACGGTTGATGCAATGCCCCCGTCGGGACGCGTTCTGTTCGCCGCACACCGCGCATGGCCGCGAGCCGAAGATGACCCCGTCGTCTCAGCCTGGTTGGCCGTCAATGCGTTGCGTGAATGGCGCGGCGACACCCACTGGGGGCTTCTCTCCGCTCATGCAATCGACGGAGTCGAAGCCGGCCTGCTGCACGACGCGTGGATGGGCTACCCAAAGGAATGGATTCCGCGCAGCCGCGGCGCAAAGGACGACCAAATCGCTGCTGCTCTCGAAAACCTCGCGGCTCGCGGCTGGGTGACCGACGGTGGCGTCAACGCTGCCGGCATCGACTTTCGCCAGTGGCTCGAGGACGAGACGAACCGATTGTGTGCGCGATGCTGGCAAACCTTCGGACGTACGAACACCGAAATGTTCCTCGCGCTCGTCGAACCGATCGGTTCCCGCTTCGTCGAGCACATCGACGCGACCGCCGGGCCGAACTGGATGCCCGCCGCGCGCCCGCGACGCATCTGAATTGTTGCAACCCGGCGCTACAGCGTTGAGGGAAGCCTTGTGATCGGCATCCGGACCAAGCCGAAGTCGAGCGTCATGTCAGACTCGCCGGCGGCAAGCACCAACGACTTTGAGACGTTCGTCGAGGAGTTCTTTGCCCGACCGGCCGACTTCGCAATCGTGGCCCGATAACCCGCCGGGTAGACGATCTTGACGACGTAGCCACCTGGCGGCAGGTTCGTAAAGAGGAAACGACCGGTCTTCGAGGTCTTCAGTTTGCCCACAAGACGACCGTTCACGTCACGCGCCCGGGTCTTGCCGTCGGCCTTGAACGCCGTCAACGTCGCACCCGAAACACCACGCTCGGCCGGGTCTTGGAAACCGTCCTTGTCGAGGTCGAACCAAACGAGGTTGCCGATCGACACCACCGGTGTCACCGTGCGCGCCGCCGACGGCTTGGGTGTCGCCGCGACCTTCCCGCTCGACATTGCCGCCGCGGACGGAGGAATGACGGCATCCGTCGTGAACATCACCGACGATGCGTTCGACGGACCAGCGGTGTAGCCCTCGGGATACACCACGACGACCTTGTACTTGCCGGGAGCCAGGTCCTTGAAAGCGAACGAGCCATCCGCCTGCGAGCGCACGGGAGTCACGAACTCCCCACGCAGGTTCTTCGCCGGCGAACCGTCTTCATTCAAGATGATGACGTCTGCACCAGGAACCAACCTCTCGCCGCTCGACAAGAAGCCGTCGCCGTTCGTGTCGACCCAGATTGGCTCTTCAATGACAGCCGACGGAATCACGCCGAAGTCGAGCGTGTAGTCCTTCATTCCCGGCGTCGGAAGGTCCTTCGACAACGCCGAGTCGGTTGACGAGTCGTTCGCTGTCGTGCCCGACCCCGTCTTTGTCGGCGTGAAGCCCTTCGGATATGTGATGAACACTTCGTAGCGACCAACCGGCAGATTCGAGAAGTAGTAGTACCCGCTCGCATCGGTGTACGTGGGTTCAACCGGTTTGCCCGCCCGATCCGTCACTGCCCTGCCCATCGAGTCACGCAAGGTCAGCTTCACACCGGCAATTCCCGGCTCGCCTGCATCTTGGATTCCATCCTTGTTCAGGTCGATCCACACGTAGTTCCC
>CAZVPL010000071.1:0-1792 GCA_964629075.1 uncultured Bifidobacterium sp.
CGCCGAATTAATCGATTGAAAGGCCCCTCGCTTCGGCGGGGGGCCTTTCGCATTTGCGGAGCACGATCTCAGCGTTGTGCAAAGTCAGGGTTCGGTTCGGTGGGTTGTTGCGAGTAGCAGGCAGTGTCGTAGTACTCGCGCATCGCAGCGACCCGTCCTTCGCGCATTTCCATGATTCCGCAAATACGTGGTGTCATGAGGTCGCGCCCATCGACATCCCAGAAGTGGTCGTAGCGCTCGGTGAAAACGACGTTTCCCCGACTCGCGATGTGCAAGACGTCGGCCGTGAAGCGTCGGGTGTCGCGAATGATCGGGATCAGGCGCGCAAAGCCGCCGTCGGCATAGAACGAAGCAAGGTGATCGAGGCCGTTGATCGTCGGAAGTCCCGAATTTTCAAAGGTGAAGTCGGGCGTGCAGATTTCGTGAACGACCGAACGAAAGGTGCCGTCCTCCATTGCGGCGAGCAGGCGCAGGCACAGGAGTTCGTTGTCGTTGGTGGCAAGTGAAAGATCGACCATCGGCAATCTCTATCACGTGCGGGATTAGCGTCGAAGCGATGAATGGTCGGTTGTTCGGTGAGGTGGCCGTCACCATGCTCGTGGTGCTCGACCCGCCCGGGAACATGCCGATTTTCTTGGCAGTCACCAGGCAACTGAAAGACAGGGAACGCCACCGGGCTGCCTACATCGCCGTTGGAACAGCGTTTTTCATCATCGCCTTGTTTGCTGTCGGCGGGCGGACGGTCCTGGACTACCTCAACGTCTCGGTGCCGGCCCTGCGCGGGGCCGGGGGACTGCTCTTGCTGCTGGTCGCCCTGCAGTTGCTCTACGGGCAGGGTGGCGAGGGGAAGTACGGCGAGGCAACGATCGAGCAGAGAACGTCGGTTGCAATGGTGCCCTTGGGAACGCCGTTGCTGGCCGGGCCCGGCACGATCGTTGCAACGATCGTGTTCTTCTCTGAGGCAGACGGGGCCGGAGAGTGGTTCAGCGTGGTCTTCGGCCTCGGAGTTGCCCTGGTCGGCACACTTCTCGCCTTGCGTTTCGCGGGAATCCTGCAGCGAATTGTGCGCCCGATGGGAGTGATTCTTCTTGCGCGGGTGGCGGGAATGTTGCTCGCGGCGATTGCGGTGCAGATGATCGCCGACTCGGTGATCGAGTTCGTGAAAACGGCTTGAACTAGCCGCGCTGCTGAGGCGCCTGGGGAATCGGACCGTACGAAGCCTCGTAGCGGTCGACATTTTCTGCGATCGCGCGGGCAATTTCGAAGATCACTGATGTGGGAACCTTGACGCGCGCGACAACGGGAGTGGGGACGACAAGTTCGCCGTTCGCATCGTGCTCGGGCATTCCGGCGACACCGAAGTCGAGAGTGAACTCGTACGGACCATGCCAGATCGCAGCAACATTGGCGTAGACACCAGCCTTGAGTTCGTCGGGCACTTCCATTCGAACTTGTGCTTGTTGTGGCGTGTTCGCGTCGCTCATTTGGGCATCGTAACCTTTCGCACCTTTCCCGCCTTAGAGTGTGCGCCTATGCCAAACGACCGCCCTCGCCGTCCCAGCACGCCGCGGGGCGGTTCTGCTCCGCGCGGAACAGGTGCGCGAGGTGGTGCGCCACGATCCGGTGGACAACGGTCCGGATCGGGTCCACGCGCCGGCGCTGCGCCGCGATCGGGTGGTCCGCGTCGCGACGGCGGAGCGGGTCGTCCTCCGCGCGAAGGTGGCGCAAAGACGAGCTTCACCAAATACGGCGATCGACCGTCGGGTCCCCGTGCGGCTGGCCCGCGTCGCGA
>CAZVPL010000071.1:1892-10384 GCA_964629075.1 uncultured Bifidobacterium sp.
GTCCGCGCCGCGAGGGAACTGGTCCACGCCGCGAGGGATCCGGCCCGCGCCGCGACAACAATCGAGGCTCGCGCCGAGATGATCGTCCGGTTCGTGACGAGATTGTCGAGCGTCCGCTCACGGCGGCTGAGAAGAAGGCGCGTGAGGTGCGTGCGCGAACCGGTGGTCGCCGGACGCAGGGCCACGGCGAGCCAACAACACCGCCAAAGCGCGAGCGTGTCGAGTGGATCGACGAAGGTTCGGTTCGAGGAACGGCACGCGGCGCAGCACGTCGTGCTGCCGGTGGTGACGGTGCGCCGGCGCGAATTCAGGGCATTCCGCGGTCCGATCGGCCTCTGCCGGGAACAGTCGCACGCGAGGTCGAGCGCGGCGTCGGCGCCCGCCAGTCGAAGTCGGCATCCGAGCGTCTCCAAAAGGCCATCGATGCGTTCGAGCGCGAGCGTTACGGCGAGGCCTCGAAGTTGCTCGCTGCTTTGAGCCGCCAGCTACCGAGCATGGCATTGGTGCACGAGCTCGCGGGCTTGTCGGCTTATCGCCAGTCGAAGTGGCGAATGGTGATCAACGAACTTGAAACCGTCCGAGTTCTCGATGCATCGCGTACCTCGGTGTTGCCGGTGCTCGCCGACGCGTATCGCGCCGTGAAGCGATGGGCCAAAGTGAACGACTTGTGGGAAGAACTGAAGGGTCTGTCACCCCACCCGGCGATTCTGGCCGAAGGCCGCATTGTCACGGCGGGTGCGTTGTCGGATCAAGGCAAGATGGCCGAGGCAATTGACATGTTCAAGTCGGTGCTGTCGGTGCCAAAGCGGGTCCAGGAATACCACTTGAGAGAGTGGTACGTGGCTGCAGACCTGAACGACCGGGTCGGCAACGTCGCAGATGCGCGGCGCCTGTTCGATCGCATCATGAAATACGACCGCGAGTTTGCCGACGTCGTCGACCGGGCTCGCCAGCTCGGCTCGCCGCGTTAGCGCACACCCTCTCCGTATCTTTACGCCATCGGTCATGACGACCCGCGTCTTTGGCCGGCCTGTGTTCTCGCGGGCTGTCCGAAAAATCGCCGACAGGGGCCATCACGCGGGAGGTTCCCATGAACGTTGCAATCGTCTCCGGTCAGGTTTTGTCCAAGCCGAACGAACGTCGTCTCGATTCGGGTGACTTCGCGACGGCATTCGACGTCGTGACGGAAGGCGAAGACGGCCGCCTCACGGTTCCGGTGAACTGGATCACCACAGTGCGGGCCCTTGTCTCTGAAGGCGACGAGGTGTTGGTCGTCGGCAAGGTGCGGCGCCGCTTCTTTCAGGCCGGCGGTCATGTGCAAAGCCGCACGGAATTGCTTGCTGAATCCGTCGTTGCCATGCGGCGGCGGGTCGCCGTCCGCAAGGCGATTGAAGCCGCGATCGGCACCATTCATGCCGACCAGGGCTGATCTCGTCGGCTTTCAGGGGGCATGACTAAGGTTTGGCGCGTCGGATGCCGAACAAGAAAGGTCGACAAGACGTGAGCCCCTCCATCAACCAGGAACAGCTGAAGCGCATGCGCGAAGGAAAGGGCTTCATTGCCGCCCTCGACCAAAGTGGCGGCAGCACTCCGAAGGCTCTGCGTTTGTACGGCATCGAAGAATCCGAGTACTCGGGCGACGCCCAGATGTTCGACCTCATCCACGCCATGCGCACGCGAATGATCAAGAGCCCGGCGTTTGATGGCCGGCGAGTCCTTGGCGCGATTCTTTTCGAGGGCACGATGGACCGTGACATCGACGGTATTGGTGCAGCCGAGTTCCTGTGGTCGAAGAAGCAGGTCATTCCGTTTCTGAAGGTCGACAAGGGCCTGGCCGACGAAGTCGACGGTGTGCAGGTGATGAAGCCGATGCCCGATCTCGATGCATTGCTTGCGCGTGGCGTCGCAAAGGGAATCTTCGGAACGAAAATGCGCTCGGTCATCAAAGAGGCGAATCCTGCCGGTATCAAGGCGGTCGTGGCGCAGCAATTCGAGGTCGGTCGCCAGATCCTGCGCGCCGGCCTCGTGCCGATCATCGAGCCCGAGGTCGACATCAACAGCCCAACCAAGGCCGAAGCCGAGGCAATCCTGAAGTCCGAAATCCTCGCCGAGCTGAACAAGCTGTCCGAGGGTCAAGAAGTGATGCTGAAGCTCACGCTTCCGAATGCCGACAATTTCTACGGCGAACTCGTCGCCCATCCTCGCGTGGTGCGAGTGGTTGCCTTGTCGGGTGGTTATTCGCGCGAAGATTCGAATGCAAAGCTCTCGCGCAACAACGGCGTGATCGCCAGCTTCTCGCGTGCGCTGACCGAGGGACTTTCGGCCAAACAGAGCGAAGCCGAGTTCAACAAGATGCTCGACGACACCATCGAGGGCATCTACCGCGCGTCGATCACCTGATCGTCAGTCGGCGAGCGGCCTGATCACCAGGCCCGTGCGCAGCTTCGGCGTGAAGAACGTCGACTTTGGCGGCATCAACAGGCCCTCGTCTGCCGTGCGTCGAATTTCGGCGAGTGACACGGGGCGAATGAGAACTGCGCACCGTGCTTCGTTGCTTGCCAAGGCGTGCAGGACTTCTTCGACGCCGTGTTGGTAGGCGATTCCTGCATCATCCAGGTTCGAGCCGCCGGTCGTGATGGCGTGCTCGAGACGGGCCGAGTCGAGCGCGCGAATTCCTGCGACCGCAGAGGCGCGTTCGCGAAACAATGTGCCCGAGCCGTCGGGGCGAACCAGACAGATGGCGCCCTCTGCGTCCATGCGAGAGAGGGTCTCAGAGGACACCGTGACGTCGCCAACGACGTCGTAGCAAGACGACAAGATGTCCGACATCTCCGCGGCATCCTTGTTCGTCACCAGACGGTGAATCGCTGCGATGCTGAGCTGTTCAGCCACGAGCTCGGCCACGTAGGTGAGGGTGGTCTGGGCAGCCTGCGCCACGGGTGAGCCGGCTGCGCGCGTTTCGTCGCGATATGTACGTGAGATCGCGTAACGGTGGTGTCCGTCGGCGATGACGACCGGTTGTGAGCCGACCGCCTGTGTGATCGCGGTGATTCGAGTCGGATCCGAGATTCGTTCGACACGGTGCTCGACGCCGAGTTCGTCGGTGAAAGCGCCGACCGGTTCGCCGGGCTCGCGCAACAGGTCGGACAGGCCGGCGCACAGTGACAGGCCCCACACGGGAGAGAGGTTGGCGAGCGTGGCGCGGGTGAGGTCGAGTCGGTCGGTCTTGGCCTTCGGGGTGGTGCGCTCGTGCGGCAACACTCCGCCGGCTCCCTCGTCGACGACCTCGAGCGCTCCGAGTACTCCGACCGTGCTGCGCCGCCGCCCTGCATCGTCGGTGAAGGTCATGCGGTACAGGGTGAACGTCGGTGTCGGGTCGAGGGTGAGGGATCCCTCGGCTCGCCAGGCGGCGAGGTCGGCCGCCGCCTTGTCGTAGCGGCCCGGTCCGTCGTCTTCGAGGGGGACATCGATGTGGACAATGTTGCGCGGGTGGCGACCGGCGTACTCGGCTCTGTCGTCGGCGCTCAGCACGTCGTACGGGGGAGCGGACAAGGCAAGCAGACCGTTGGCCGCGTCGCGGTAGCGCAACGCGGGAAAGGGTTCGAAACGAGGCACACTCTCAGGGTGGCAGATGCGCAGGCGCATGGCAAAACCTCGGGTTCGGCGGGCGTGGTGTTCAGCGACCTCGACGGTGTGATCTGGCGCACCCATTCGGCCATCGACGGTTCAGCAGAGGCAGTTGGCCGACTTCAGGCTGCCGGGTGGCGAGTCGTCTTCGTGACGAACAATGGGTCGGCGACCCCGGCAGAACAAGAGGCAAAACTCGCCGGTTTTGGCATCGAAGCCCGCGGGGATGTCATCACAAGCGCAATGGCTGCGACCTTGTTGGTCGAACCCGGCGAGCGGGCTCTCGTCTGTGCCGGTCCCGGGGTGCTCGAGGCCATGAGAAACCACGGCGTCGAGGTCATCGACGTGCACGACGTTCTCGAAGACGACGTGCACAGTCGAGTGGGAAGCGCGCCCGATGTCGACGTTGTTGTGGTCGCCTTCCACAAGTCGTTCGGGTTCGACACTCTGCGCATCGGCACCGAGTGCATGTTGAAAGGTGCGCGACTGGTCGGAACGAACGACGATGCCACCTACCCAACGGCGGAAGGGGCCTGGCCCGGCGGCGGTTCGATGCTTGCCGCCTTTGCGTACGCAGGGAACGTGTCTCCGGTGGTGGCGGGAAAACCTTTCGAGCCGATGGCTCGGCTTGCGCGGCGACTCGTTCCGCGCGTCGACGGTCGACCGGAAGTGATGGTTGGTGACCGGCCGAGCACTGACGGGGCCTTTGCCTCGAGGCTTGGTGTGCCGTACGCCCAGGTGTGGTCCGGCGTGCTGACGCCCTGCGAGGGACCGGTCGATGGTGTGCGCTTCGACATGACCGGTGCGAACTTCGCCGAGATCGCCGACCGCCTGCTGGGTTCCTGATGGCACAACGCCGCGCGTTGCGCGACGAACTTCTGCGACGGCGTTTGCTCGACGCCTCGGAGATCGACGCTGCGCTGGCAGCAAACCGGGTGCGCGTGAACGGTGCAGTCGTGACGAATCCGGCGAGCCTCGTTGCGGCAGGCGACTCCGTGGCCGTTGCCGACGAACCACCGCGCTACGTGTCACGCGGCGGGCTGAAGCTCGAGGGCGCGTTGCATGACTTCGGTCTCGATGTCACTGGTCGTCGATGTGTCGACGCCGGGTCATCGACGGGTGGATTCACCGATTGTCTTCTTCAGCACGGCGCAAGCCATGTGGTGGCGGTCGACGTCGGTCGAGCACAGTTGCACAATCGACTTGCAACCGACGAGCGGGTGACCAGTTGGGAATCGCGCAACATCCTCGATGTCACCGCCGCAGACCTCGCCGTCGTGGACGGCTACCACAACGGGACCGACGTGTTGGTTGCCGATCTGAGTTTCACGTCATCGGCCCGCTTGGTCGGGCATCTCGTCGAGCTGGTGGCGCCAGGGGGCAGCGTCGTCGTCATGGTGAAGCCCCAGTTCGAAGCGGATCGCAGTGACGTTCCGGCCGGAGGCGTCGTGCGTGACCCCGCGGTGCAGATGCGGGCGGTCCAGTCGGTCTGCGATGCCCTGCGGGCCGCGGGTTGCAATGTCGAGGGCTCGGTCGAATCCCGGGTTCCGGGAGCCGACGGGAATCGCGAATTCTTTGTGTGGGCTTCGTGTCCCACCGATCGGACACAATGAGGGGTATGGCAGACCCCGGGGAGCTGAGGACACTCGGCCTTGTCGTCAATCCCGAACGCGACGACGCCGCGGCTGCGGCACACGCGGTTCGTTCATGGGCGGCCGCCAACGGCGTGGTTGTTCTGGAACCAAAGTCATCCGACGCGGGGGCCTTCGACACCGTCGACCTGGTGGTGTCGCTCGGGGGAGACGGCACGGTGCTGCGTGCCGTCCAGATGATCGGCGATTCCGCGGCACCGGTTTTGGGTGTCAACTGCGGAACACTCGGCTATCTCACAACCATCGAGCCCGATGAAGTCATCGAGGTGCTCGACGAATTGGCGCGCGGCGCGATGCCGCGAGGAGGAACAATCGACGAGCGCATGTTGCTGCGCGTCGAGGTCACCACTTCCGGTGGCGTCACGCACACACTGCGCGGATTGAACGAGATGGTGGTGGAAAAGGTCGAATCAGGACACACGGTGCGGCTCGAGGTCGCCATCGACCACGATCATTTCGCCACGTACTCAGCCGACGGTCTCATTGTTGCCACGCCGACGGGTTCCACCGCCTACTCGCTGTCGGCACGGGGTCCCGTCGTTTCGCCGAGCCACCGTGCGCTTGTGGTCACGCCGGTGTCACCCCACATGCTCTTCGACCGGGCCCTCGTCCTCGACCCCCGTCAAACGGTTCTCGTCACCGTGCGAGGTCACCGTGGTGTCAGCCTTGCTGTCGACGGACTGCGCTTCGTCGAACTGAACCCGGGCGACGTCGTGCGCGTCACGGCCGACCCGCACGTTGCGCGCTTCCTGCAGGTGGGCAAGCGCGGATTCCACCAGATACTCCGCGACAAATTCGGTCTTGGGTCCGACTAGTGGGTGACGACTAGTGCTGGCCGAGTTGCACATCCGCAACCTGGGTGTCATCGACTCGGTCACCCTCCAGTTTTCGAAGGGATTCACGGCGTTCACCGGCGAAACCGGAGCCGGCAAGACGATGATCATCGAAGCGATCAACCTGTTGGTTGGTGGTCGCGCTGAAGCGGGAATGGTGCGGCACGGGTGCGACGAAGCGCGCGTCGACGGTCGGTTCATCGACCCTGAAACCGATGACGAAGTGATTCTCTCGCGTGTCATTCCATCCGACGGGCGGTCACGCGCGTACATCGACGGCGCACCCGCGACGGTCGGTGGATTGGCCGAAATTGGTTCCCGGCTCGTCGACCTCCACGGCCAACATGCGCACCAAAGCCTCCTGGGCGAACGTGCACAACGAAATGCGCTCGATACCTTCGGATCCGTCGACCTTAGTGACCTTCTCGGGGCCAAGGCCGATCTTGCGACGATCGATACGTCGCTGGCGGCGTTGGGTGGCGATGAGCAGTCGCGCAACCGCGAAATCGATCTGCTGCGATTCCAAGTGGCTGAAATCACCGAGGCCCGCATCGAGTCCGGCGACGAAGACGATCGGCTGCGACGGGAGGAAAACCTGTTGGGTGACGTCGCGGCCAATCGCGAGGCGTTGCATGCGGTAAACGCGTTCTTGGGCGACGAAGGCGCCGCAGGAGACCTGGTCGGCCAGGCCCTCGCCGCGGTTGCCAATCGCGAGGTTGCCGCGGAGTTGCACGAACGGCTGGTGGCCCTTGTTGCCGAGGTACGAGACCTTGCAGCCGAGTCCCGGCTCGTGGCCGAACGCCTCGACGACGACCCTGCGCGCCTTGCGGCGATTGGCGAGCGCCGCCGCGCATTGCGTGATCTCTGCCGAAAGTACGGTCCCGAATTGGCCGACGTGGTGCGGTTTGGGGAAGAGGCGCGTGAACGCCTCGCCGAACTCGAGTCCCACGGCGAAACCGTCGCAGAACTTCAAAAACGCCGGAACGAGGCGCTGGGTCGCCTGAGAACTGCTCAAAAGTCGGTCGCCGCGGCCCGCCGGAAAGCGGCGCCCAAGCTCGCCAAAGCGGTCGAGACCCGCTTGCGGGCCCTCGCGCTGCCACACGCCGAGATCCGCATCGAAGTTCCCGAATCCGAGAACGATCCCGCCGGCGATGGGGTCAACATTCTCATCTCGGCCAACCCGGGTAATCCGCCCGCGCCGCTCAACAAGGTTGCGTCGGGTGGTGAGTTGGCCCGCGTGATGCTGGCGCTTCGCCTGGTGCTCACCCAGGCACCGCCGTGCCTTGTCTTTGACGAAGTCGACGCCGGCATCGGGGGAAGTGCCGCGGTCGCCGTGGGTGAGGCCCTTCGTCAGGTGTCGCGCAGACATCAGGTCTTCGTCGTCACGCACCTACCGCAAGTGGCGGCCACCGCCGACGTGCAGGTCGGAATCGTGAAGACGGTGAAGCAAAAAGAGACCTTCGTGCGTGCCGGGGTGTTGTCGGTCGAGGACCGTGTTGAGGAGATCGCCCGGATGTTGTCGGGCGGCCAAGCGAAGGCTTCGGCGCTTCAAACCGCCCGCGACATGTTGGGGGCTTGACCCGTCCGACGGATGCACCCGCCTGTCGGTGCCGGTGGTATTCTGATTTCCCGTCGTGCACTTGCATTGGCGCTGACGGGAGGTTTTCATGCCGAAGCACATTTTCGTGACCGGTGGGGTTGCGAGCTCGCTCGGCAAGGGTCTCACCGCCTCGGCACTCGGTCGTCTGCTGAAGATGCGTGGCCTGCGTGTCACGATGCAGAAGCTCGACCCGTATATCAACGTCGATCCGGGGACGATGAATCCCTTTGAACACGGCGAAGTTTTTGTCACCGATGACGGTGGCGAAACCGACCTCGACCTCGGCCATTACGAAAGGTTCATCGACGAGAACCTGACGCGCGCATCGAATGCGACAACGGGTTCCATTTACCAGGCAGTCCTCGCGGCCGAGCGTCGTGGTGACTATCTGGGCAAGACCGTTCAGGTGATTCCGCACATCACCGACGAGATCAAGCGGCGAATTCATCGCGTGTCAACCGACGATGTCGATGTCGTTATCACCGAGGTGGGCGGAACGGTCGGCGACATCGAAATTCTCCCGTTTCTCGAGGCAATCCGGCAGTTCCGCAACCAGGCCGGTCGCGACAACGTGTGCTACATCCATGTCACGCTGGTGCCATTCATCGGCCCGAGCGGCGAGCAGAAGACCAAACCCACTCAGCACAGCGTGACCGAACTGCGCAGCCGCGGTATCCAGCCCGACGTCATCGTTGCCCGCAGCGAAGAGCCGATCAGCCAGAGCCTGAAGCGCAAGATCTCGAACCAGTGTGACGTGCCCGAGGCGAACGTCATCAATGC
>CAZVPL010000072.1:0-10378 GCA_964629075.1 uncultured Bifidobacterium sp.
CGTGAAGATCGTGTGGGTGAACAGCTGGTTCGACCCGCCGACCGAGCGCAAGCAGGCCGAAGCTCTCATCGCCGCGGGCGTTGACGTGCTCGGCATGAAGGGCATCGACTCGCCGGCAACCGGTGACGCAGCAAAGGCCGCGGGCATTCCGTGGGCCGGCTACAACCGCGACAACAGCGCCAACTACGGCGACGTCTGGCTGACCGGCACGCAGTACCACTGGGACGTCTACCAGATCCCGCGTCTGCAGCAGGTCCTCGATGGCACGTGGGTTGCCGGTAACTACTACGGCAACATTGCCGACGGCTTCGTTGGTCTCTCGACCTATGGCGATCTGGTCTCGGAAGAGACGCGCGCCAAGATCGAAGCGAAGAAGGCCGAACTCGCCGCCAACCCGGGTGGTGAATTCACCGGACCCATCGTCGACACCGCAGGCAAGGAGCAGCTCGCCGCCGGCAAGCAGCACACCTACGAAGAATTGATGGGCATGCAGTACCTGGTCGAGGGCGTCGACGGCGAAATTCCTGCCGGCTGATCCCACTGATCACACATCACACTCGTGAGAGGGGCGGGCCTTTGGGCCCGCCCCTCAGTGTTTCTACTAGCGTCTCTCGGGAATTGGGGATTCGTCAGTGAGGGGCTTGTGAGATGACGAACAGCGCGGTGCGCATGACGGGAGTCGTGAAGCGATTCCCCGGGGTCGTCGCAAACGACGGTGTGAACTTCGAAGTTTTGAAGGGTGAAGTTCATGCACTTCTCGGCGAGAACGGGGCCGGCAAGTCGACCCTGTCGAACATCCTCACCGGTCTCTACCGTCCCGACGAAGGCACGATCGAATTAGAGGGTTCACCGGTGGCCTTCGGGTCACCAAAGGCGGCACTCGATGCCGGCATCGGCATGGTGCACCAACACTTCCGTCTCGTCGAGCCGTTCACCGTCGCTGAAAACGTGATCCTCGGCAATCCCGAAACGCCTTTCGTCATCGACACTGGCGCGACCGTGGAACGTGTTGCGGAGTTGGCGCAGCGGTACGACATGGCCGTCGACCCGAACGCGAAGATCTGGCAGTTGAGCGTCGGCGAGCAGCAGCGTGTCGAGATTCTGAAGGTGCTGTACCGCGGTGCGCGGGTTCTCATTCTCGATGAGCCAACGGCGGTGCTCACCCCCATCGAAGCCGAGGCCCTCTTCCGCACCCTTCGCGCGATGACCGCCGAGGGACGCACGGTCATTTTCATCTCGCACAAACTCGACGAAGTCATGAGCGTCTCCGACCGCATCACGGTGCTTCGGGGTGGACGCACCGTGGGCACGGTTGACACGAAGGACACGTCAACTCGCGAGTTGGCGAGCATGATGGTGGGGCGCAGCGTCGAGTTCTCACGCGTCGTGCGGAAGCTTCCAGCCGAGCCGGCGAACGTCGTTCTGTCGCTGACCAACGTCAATTGCGAGGACGACCGGGGTCGGCAGGCCCTCCACGACGTCAGCGTCACCGTTGGGCGCGGAGAAATTGTCGGTGTGGCAGGAGTGGCAGGCAACGGACAGCGTGAACTTGCCGAAGTGATCGCCGGAATGCGCAGCTCAACAGGTGGCACGATCAATGTGGGGGGCAACGAGGTGCCGAACGGACGGGCTCGCGCGGCCATTGCCGGCGGCGTGGCCCACGTTCCCGAAGATCGACTCCACACGGGTCTTGCGGCCGGTCATTCGGTCGAAGACAACATGGCACTGAAGAACTACCGAACACCGCTGATGTCACGCTTTGGCCTCCTGAAACGGAACGTCATCACGTCACAGGCCGGAGACCTCGTGACGAAGTACGACGTGAAAACTCCCGACACCGCCACACCGGTTCGCCTCTTGTCTGGTGGCAACGTCCAGAAGGTACTGCTCGCACGTGAGTTCTCGACAAATCCAAAGGTTCTCATCGCAGCGTCGCCGACGCGCGGACTCGATGTCGGCGCAATCGAAACGGTGCGGGGTCGTCTTGTCGAAGCAGCCGACAGCGGGGTCGGCATTCTTCTCATCAGCGAGGATCTCGAAGAGATCATGTCCCTCGCCGATCGCATCGTTGTGATGTACGAGGGTCGGCTGGTTGCCGACATTCCCGCCCCGGACGCGACCCGCGAGCAATTGGGTCTCTTGATGGGCGGAGCCAAGATGGAGGCCGCGCGATGAAGTCGCCCATCAGACTCGAACGACGCCTCGAACAACCGCGTTGGTTGAACTGGGCGATTCCCTTCATCTCGCTCCTCGGTGCACTCGTCGTCGGCGGTCTGGTACTTCTCGCGACCGGAAAGAATCCGCTCGACGTCTACTGGAGAATCCTCGACCGTGGCTTCCTGTCCGAGAGATCGATCACCGGAACGTTGCGCACTGCGACACCACTCGCTTTCACGGGCCTGTGCGCGGCGGCGGCATTCCGTCTCGGTGTCATCAACATCGGTGGCGAGGGTCAGCTGTACGTCGGTGCCGTCGGCGCAGCACTTGTCGGTCTGTGGATGGGTGGTTCGGCGCCGGTGGGTATCACCATCATCGTCATGGTGCTGGCGGGAATGCTCTTCGGTGCGATGTACGCCTCGATCGTCGGAGTGTTGAGATCGCAGTTCAACACCAACGAAATCATCACCTCACTGATGTTGAACTACATCGCGGGCATCATCCTGAACTACCTCATTTTCAATTCACGTTCGTACTGGCGCGACCCTCGATCAGTGGGCTTTCCGTCTGGCAAACCTCTCGAAGAACGCACCCACTGGCCGACATACGAGTTGTTCGGCTTCTCAGTCTCGTTCGGCTTCCTGTTGGCGATCGCCGCCGCGGTCGTCCTCTGGATCATCTACAAGCGCAGCCGACTCGGTTTCGAAATCGGAATCATTGCCGACTCTCCACGTGCCGCCCGTTATGTGGGTATCCGCACGAAGTGGACCATCGTGGCCGTCACCGCCATGTCGGGTGCACTCGCGGGCATCGGCGGTGCCAGCCAAGTCGGAGACTTCGCGCACTATCTCGACGCCAAAGGGCTGCAGTTGAACAACTTCGGCTACACCGGAATCGTCGTTGCGGCTCTCGCGCGCCTGAACCCACTCGGTGCCATTCTCGTCGCGGTGCTGCTGGGCGGGCTCACGAACGCCGGTTACTCACTTCAAGGACCCGACTTTCCCAGTGGTCTCGTCGGCACATTGCAAGGGCTCATCCTTTTCACGGCCGTGGCGGGTGAGATCCTGACGAAGTACAGATTGAGATCCAACCGCGCTGCCAGCAAGGTGGTGACGGCGTGAACAGCAACATCTTCATTGTCATTGCGGCATCCGCGATCTTCTACGGCACACCGCTCTTCTTTGCAGCGCTCGGAGGCGTGTTCACCGAGCGCAGCGGCGTCCTCAACCTTGGCGTCGAGGGAATGATGCTGATCGGGGGCGTTACCGGCGCATGGGCCTCGCTGCACGTCGGTGGGTCGGCGTGGTTCACCGTGCTTGTAGCAATCTGCATCGCGATGGCTGCCGGGGCAACCATCGCCGCTCTGCACGCGTTTCTCTGCGTGACGCTGAAAGCCAACCAAACGGTTGCCGGGCTTTCGATCACCATCTTCGCCGGTGCAGTCGGTTTGTCGAGCTACTTCGCCAACATCTGGAAGGTCGCCGAAGATCCGGTCACGCGCCAAGTTCGCAAGCTCGATGTCCTCGGCTTGGCAGACACGCCGATCCTTGGCCCACTGCTCTTCAACCACACGATCCTCACCTACGCCTCGTGGGTCATGTGTGCGGTTGCATCGTGGTACATCTTCCGCACGAAGATCGGCCTGCAACTTCGCGCCGTCGGCGAATCGCCCCAAACAGCAGATGCGATGGGAATCAGCGTGGTCAAGTACCGCTACATCCACACGATGCTCGGCGGTGCACTCGCCGGTCTCGGCGGTGCGTTCTACAGCCTTGCAATCGTGCCGACATGGGTCGACGGCATGACGAAGGGAGCGGGTTGGATTGCGATCGCCCTCGTCATCTTCGGATTCTGGCGCCCGGGGCTCACGCTGCTCGGTGCGTACCTGTTCGGGGCACTCCAGTCGCTCGGCACGGTACTCAAGTCGCGTAGTTACGACATCCCCGGCGACGTGCTCGATGCACTTCCGTTCGCGATGACGATCGTCGTGCTGGTTCTCGTCTCCACAAGGTTTGCGCACAAGCGCATCGGGGCGCCCGCCGCTCTCGGCGTGCCATACGAACGCGAAGAACGGTGAGTCAACCGAATTCACTGACCAACACGTCTCCGGGGCTGCGGCGAGGTTGGCTGCCCGTCGGCCGACCCGACGACTTTCCTCTTGATTCTCCGTGTCGCGTCGAACTCTTGGGCGAGGGCATGGTTGTTGTGCGGCAACGGTCGGGTCTCGCCGCTTACGCCGACAGGTGTCCGCACCGCAATGCCCGCCTGAGCGCCGGGCGCGTCGTCGATGGCTGCATCGAATGCCCGTACCACGGATGGCGCTTCAACGAGGCGGGCGAGTGTGTTCACATCCCAGCGATCGGTGCCGGCGCGACGGTTCCCCCGAGCGCACACCTCTCCTCGTATCGCCTCCAAGAGCGTTACGGGTTGATCTGGGTTGCACTCGACGAACCCGTGTGCGACCTTCCCGAGATCCCGGAGTGGTTCGACCAGTCACTGCGACAAATCTGGTTGCCACCCGTTGACATCAATGCCGCCGCCGGGCAGTTCGTCGACAACTTTCTCGATTTCGGTCACTTCCCCTTCATTCATGCCGGCACTTTCGGTGCAGGTGAAGACGAATTCATCGGTGACTACGACGTGCAGCGACGTGATGACGGTTGGGGATTCGTCGTCGAGTATCCGCACACCATTCACAACAATGAAGACCCATTGGTGAAGACGGGTGAACATCCACTCGTTCAGCCCCGAAACATGACCTATACCTACGGTGCGCCGTTCTCAATCGTGCTTCGGCTCGAACTGCCGATCACGGGCGTGGTGAACGTTCTCTTCACCGCACTTCAGCCCCTGAACGAATCGACCACGCGCGTCTACACCGCGATGCTCCGCAACGACTGTGATACGGACGCAAAGGCGCAACGCGCCATCGACTACGAACTCGAGATCATGGCGGAAGACCTGAAGGTGATCGAACATCTGTGGGACAGCTCGATTCCCCTGGGTGCGGGCCAGGCCCACACACGCGCCGACCGCAACACGGTCGAATTCCGACGAATCATGCAGCGCCTCCTCTCGGTCTGACTCCCGTCGCCTAAATTCATTCCATGGCGTCGGTCTGGGACTCGGTTGTTGGTCAAGATCACGCCGTCGGACTCCTGAAACAATTGGTCGACAGCCCCGTTCACGGCTACCTCCTCGTCGGTCCCGAGGGTTGCGGCAAGGAAGAGGCGGCACGGGCGCTCGCCGCATGTCTCATCACCGGCTCCGACGATCCAACAACCAACGAAGCCCGCTTAATCACCGCCGGAAATCACATCGACGTGCACGAGGTGCGCCGTGAAGGAGCCTCGATCAACGCCGAACAGGCGCAAGACCTGGTTCTCCTGGCCTCACGTTCGCCGGTCGAATCTCAAATGGTTGTCATCGTCCTTCACGACATTCACTTCATGTCCGAAGCGGCAGTGGTCCGCCTGTTGAAGACGTTCGAAGAGCCATCCCCCCAGGTTCGATTCATCCTCCTCACCGATGCGGTCATTCCCCTGTTGGTGACGGTCGCATCTCGCTGTGTGAACGTCAACTTCGGCGAGGTGACTCCTGTACTCATCGAAGATCGTCTCCTTGCCGAGGGCGTGCCGAAAGAGATCGCATCCGTTGCAGCCGTGGGCGCCCGCGGAAGTGTGGAGCGGGCACGTCTCTTGGCGCGCGAACCCGACTACGCGGCGAGGCGCCGGGCGTTCGAAGAGGTACCCCACAATCTCGACGGCACCGGCAACCGAGTCGCCACACTCGTTTCGGGAATCCTCGCGCAAATCGATGCTGCAGCCGCTCCGTTGGAAGAGATCTTCGAACGCGAACTCGAAGAGTTGAAGGCACGAATCAAGATCTCAGGCGAGCGGGGCTCGGGGAAAAAGGATCTCGAAGACTCGCAGAAGCGTCGTCTCCGCAAACACAAAACCGACGAGTTGCGCGCCGGGCTCGCCGTGATGGCCAGCGTCTACCGCGACGCCATGTTGCAGACCCGCAACACACAGCATCTCAACGAGTTCGCCGAGGCGGTCGACGACATCCACCGCACCATGGGACGTCTCGGCCTGAACGTCAACGAGGAGCTCTTGCTCCACGCCCTCTTTCTGCGCCTACCAACCGTCTAAGCAGGGGCCGACGAAAATTTGCTCGTGATTCTGAATAGAGTTTCAAATATGAACTCGAAGCGGTCCACTCTCGTGCTCGCAGCACTTCTTCTCGTCTCCGCATGTGGCGGGTCGACCGATGAACGC
The DNA here is from genome assembly GCA_964629075.1 of uncultured Bifidobacterium sp. Lineage (GTDB taxonomy): Bacteria > Actinomycetota > Acidimicrobiia > Acidimicrobiales > Ilumatobacteraceae > F1-20-MAGs119. Next base: position 6,438 of record CAZVPL010000072.1, read on the forward strand.
AGTCGAAACGTCGAGGCGCCACTTCCCGCCGAAGCGGTCGCAAGCACCACTCCACCGTCGGCGAGCACCAACCCAACTTCACCAAGCACCAACCCAACATCGTCAAGCTCGTCGATGAGTTCGTCGACAAGTTCATCGATGTCGTCGAGCACACCGACACCAACGGCGTTTGTTCCCCCGACCGAACTTTCGTCGCCGGCTTCGATGTCTTCCGCCCCCGTGTTGATCCCTGCTCCAACGGGCCCGATCCTCGACGGTTCATCCGTTTCAGTGTCACCCACTTTTCCTGCAGCAACGGCACCGCCGCCCACTGCCCCGTCGTTCCCGCCAACTTCAGCACCAAACATCGTCACGCAGTCGTTGAACGGGATTGGCCGTGAGTCCTTCACGCTGCTGTGGGTTGCCCGAGATGAGAAGTCGAAGAAAGACACCATCCGAGTCAGGTACACCGAGTCCCCAATCTCACCTGCCAAAGGTGTCGCAACGGTGCGCGCGATGTCGGCTCCTGCAGCAGGGGCAACGGTCGACCTGACCGGCGGCAACTTCGAAAAGAACGTGACGATCGATCAAATCAGCACAGGGGCGACACTCGAAATCGTCTTTGTGTCGTCCACCAACTCTTCAACAACGTTCAGTGGACTGAAGACGCTGTGCGCTCCGGGTACTTACAGCGCTTCGGGTGAAGGACCATGTCAACCGGCAGCGGCAGGGTACTTTGTTTCGACCATTGGGGCGCTGGGCATGTCACCATGCCGCCTTGGTGCGTATCAACCCTCAACCGGTGCGACATCCTGCATCGAGGCCGACGCCGGCTACTTCGTGCTTGAGACTGCGGCGACATCACAAACGCCGTGTCGACCGGGGTCGTACCAGCCCGACACGGGACAAATGATGTGTTTGCAGGCGGGCGCCGGCTACTTCGTCGCGCGCGAGGCAGCGACACAGCGCACTGAATGCGGTTCCGGCAGATTCCAGGCCGATACAGCGAACACAGGCTGCGTCGAGTCCGAGCCGGGTCAATTCGTCAGTGACGTCAACCGCGTCAAACAAACCAAATGTGCCCCCGGCAAATATCAGCCACGCAAGGGTCAATCGATCTGCATCAATGCGTCGCCCGGATCGTACGTTGATGTCGAGGGTGCAGCCGAGGAGAAGGAATGCAGCCCCGGGACATATCAGCCGCTTGCCGGCCAGAAGACGTGTCTCGATGTTCCCGCCGGATCAAGTGCACCGGACCCGGGAACCGTCAAACCTGTCTTGTGCGAGGAAGGCTTCTTTGCTCCCCAACCCAAAGCGAAGGCGTGCACCGCTGCCCCAGCCGGAAAGTTCGTCGCCGAGAAAGGCTCGCTAACCGCAGAGCCGTGCGCACCGGGGTCCTACCAACCGTTACCAGGTCAGTCCGCGTGCCTCAAGGCAAAAGCCGGTTGGTTCGTCCCCGAAGCTGGCGCGACGTCGCAGGTCAAGTGCGGACTCGGACAGTTCCAGCCGAAAACAGGCGAGATCCAATGTCGCGAGTCCACGCCCGGCCACTTCGTTGACGATGTCGGCCAAGCAAACCAAACAGCGTGTGAGCCCGGTTCGTTTTCCGACAAGCCCAACGTCACGGCGTGCGCGAATGCCCGACCGGGCTACTTTGTCCCCGCCAAGATGGGGTCGGCAGAACTTCCCTGCCAACCTGGCTCGTACCAACCGGACCCGGGAAAGTCGTCGTGTCTTTCGGCGCCGGTCGGACGCTTTGTCAAGGAATCAAAGGCAACCTCGGCCGACAAATGTGCAGCAGCCTCGTATCAGTCGTTGACCGGGCAGACTGCGTGCGCCAACGTCGACCCGGGCTACTACGCTGCCGAACAAGGTCAGGCCGACCAAACTCCGTGTCGTGCGGGAACATACCGCGACAAGTCGATCACGATTGCGACAGCGTGTGTTCCCGCTGATCGTGGCCACTACGTCAGCATGACGGCCGCCATCGCACAAGAAAAATGTGCTGGCGGGCGATACCAGCCCACACGAGGCAACGAGAGATGCCTTGACGCCCTCGAAGGGTTTTACGTACCCGAAGAGAAGGCCACCGAACCTCTTCCGTGTGGCGTTGGGACCTTTCAGTCGATGACCGCACAAACCGCATGTGTCAAACCCGGACCCGGCTCCTACGTGCCAGCGCCCGGGCAGGCGAAGGCATCCGCATGTCCCATCGGCACATTCCGCGACGAGACGTCGACCGATACAACCAAATGCGAGCCTGCGGAAAAGGGTCACTACGTCGCAGGAACCGGCAAGACGGCCCAGACGAAATGTGCCGAAGGTACCTATCAGCCCGATACCGGGAAGGCCTCGTGTTTGCCCGCGCCAAAGGGATCCTTCGTTGATTCCGAAGGTGCATCCAGCGCCAAAGAATGCCAAGCGGGGACATACCAACCAAAGGCGGGTCAGACCGCCTGCATCGACGCACGCATCGGATACTTCGTCGCAGAGGATGGCATGCACGAAGAAATGCCGTGCAGCAAGGGATTCTCGGCCTCGTACCCAAAGAGCGCGTCATGCAAACCCGCGCCGAAGGGAATGTACGTGCCGGATGAAGGCAAAAAAGACCCGATCTTCTGCAAGCCGGGCACCTACCAACCCGCTGAAGGTCAAGCATCCTGCCTGACCACGAAAGCCGGAACGGCCACCGTCGAGGAAAAAGCGAGTGGTCCCATCACCTTCAAAGCATGCGATGCAGGCACCTATCAACCGAGAGCGGGGCAGGCCGAGTGTCTACCTGCAGAGCCCGGCTATTTCGTCGACGAGCCAATGGCAATTGAGCAAACGCTCTGTGATGCGGGCACGTTTGCCGGCACACCGAAGTCAACGAAGTGCACGCCCGCACCAAAGGGTTCGTTTGTCGATGAAAGTGGTGCAACAAAAGCAACGAAGTGTCCTGCGGGCACGTACCAACCGAAGGAAGGACAACGATCCTGCCTGCCCGCTCCCGCTGGCTCAATAACCACTGAGGTCGGCGCACAGGCGGTTGAGAAATGCCCCACCGGCAAGTACCAACCAAGTGCCGGAGAGACCTCTTGTATTCCAGCGGCGCCCGGGCAGTACGTCAACAGCGCAGGAGCGACGGCACCGAAGCTGTGCCCACGTGGCAGTTTCAGCTCGAAGACCGGTTTGGTGACATGCACCTTGACGGAACCGGGTTGGTACGTCGCGCGCGTAGGTGCAACACAGCCGGAGAAGTGCCCGGGTGGCACCTACCAACCCGCTGAGGGTCAAGCCGACTGCATCCAAGCCGATCCGGGATACTTCGCAGCCTGGAATGGCGATGAACCCGCGACGACACAGGTGCGGTGCGGTGCAGGTACCTATCAGCCAAAGGAGGGTATGTCGGTGTGCGTTGAATCCGAACCCGGCTATTACGTGCAAAACGAGGGTTCCACGTCTCAAACGCCGTGCCAGATGGGCGCGTTCTTCGACAAGACCGCGACCACGGGCTGCATTCCAGCCGCACCTGGGAACTTCGTCGATCCAGTTGACTCAACAAAACAAGTGAAGTGCGAACCCGGGACCTATCAGTCGAAACGTGGACAGTCGGGCTGCATCAAAGCCCCTATCGGCAGCTACGTCGACAACGCCGGTGCCAACATGCCGATCAGGTGCCCCGCGGGCACCTACCAGCCATTCGTCGGCCAAGTGGAGTGTTTGGCGGCAAGCGCCAACTTCTATGTTCCGGGCAGTGGTGAATCGCGCCAGACACCGTGTCCGCCAAATGCGGTGCAACCACTCACTGGACAAAGTTCGTGCACTCTCGTCGACGAAGAACTCGACACCTCTGCGGTCGTCACAGAATCGCCGAAGAAGCCAATCGTGCCGACGACCTCTCTTCCATCTTCGGGAGGTAGCCCCACAACGACGTCGACGGTACCCACCGCAACAACGCCCGCAACCACAACTGCGAACAC
>CAZVPL010000073.1:0-10258 GCA_964629075.1 uncultured Bifidobacterium sp.
TGATCTCGTTCGACGAGCCTCTTCACGCGAGACCGAAATTCGGTGTCGTTCTTCATGCGATCGATCTCGACATGAAGGGCACCAATGATGAGCTGATTGACGCTGATTCCCTGGGCCCGAGCCACGGCTTCGACCTGGTCTGCCAAGTCCTCGGGAAGCCTGACTGTGGTCTGCTTTGCCATGGCATCATGATATCACGACATCATGAGTCACCAACACCAGTCCCATGAAAACTTGGGTGGGCTGCCGTAACGATGAGGCAATGGCGGTGGGGTGGCGGACGGGGGTGCTCTTAGTGTGAAGCCGTGGCCCACGACTCCCGACCGAACGACGTGGCGTGGCCGGGGGCGCGGTGGATTGAGATCGATGAGCTTCGCTTGACCCGCGGTGAGGTGACGCTGCGTGCCGCGCGGGCGCATGACGCGGCGGGGCTTTTTGCGGTGGTCGACAGTGACGAGTGCTGGCGGCACGTGGCGGGTCGTCCGTCGTCGCCCGACGACCTGGTACGGATCATTGATGGTGCACGGGCTCTGGGTCGTCACATGTGGGTCGTGTTGCGCGGGGATGCGATTGTCGGTACGACGTCGTTTCTCGAGGTGTCGGTGTTCGATGCGCGTGTGGAAATCGGAAGCACGATGTACGCGCGCTCCGAATGGGGAAGCAACCTCAACGCCGCGTGCAAATTGCTTTTGATGTCGCATGCGTTTGACTCGTTGGGCATGGGTCGGGTGCAGTTGAAGACCGACGTGCGCAACATGCGCAGCCGTGCGGCGATCGAGAAAATCGGTGCGATACGCGAGGGTGTGTTGCGGCGCTACCAGCGCAGGTCCGACGACACGGTGCGCGACACGGTGATGTACTCCGTCGTGGTTGAGGAGTGGCCGACAGTCCGCGAAAAATTGCGGGCGCGTCTGGTTTGAGCGTCAGCCGATGCTGCGACGCTTGAGGTCGTGCGCCGCTTCATGGAAGCGGTGACGGATTCTTTCTTCATCGACGCCGATGACCTCTCGGTTCTCCATCAACACGCGACCATTGACAATGCTGTGCGTTACGTCGTCGGCCCGCGACGAATAGACGAGTGCAGCACGAGGGTCGTAGACGGGCTGGCTGTGAGCCGTGTCGAGGTTGACGATGATGACGTCGGCTTTGGCGCCGACCGCGAGGCGACCGGTGTCGGGGCGGTGCATCGCCAGTGCCCCCCGTGAGGTGCTCATCTCGAGAATCTCGCCAATCTTCAGAAACTCGACGTCTTCGGTCACGGTCTTGTGGATGAGTCCGGCGAATTTCATTTCCTCGAAGAGGTCGCTCGAGTTGTGGCTGGCGGGGCCGTCGGTGGCGAGCCCGACGGTGATACCCGCGGCCATCACGGCACGCAGGGGCATGGTTCCCGAACCCAACTTCGCGTTGCTGACTGGACAGTGGGCAACCTTCGTTCCCGTGCGGGCGAGAATCGAGATGTCGGTCGGATCGAGGCTTGAACAGTGTGCTGCCGTGACGTCGGGGCCGAGAAACCCGAGGCTGTCGAGCCACTGAACCGGACGCATTCCGTAGTTGTCCATCGTGTAGGCGACTTCTTGTTTGCCCTCGGAGAGGTGCGTGTGGATCGACACTCCCAGTTCGTTGGCCAGCCGCCGAACGTCGTTCCACATCTCGGCTCCGCACGAATAGACCGCGTGCGGCGACAGGGAAATTTGGAGCAAGCCGTCCCGGGTGTCGTGATGCTCGGCGACGATGTCGGCAAAGCGGGCCATGGTGCGAAGTGAGTACTCGGTGCGCGGGGCGTAAAGTCCGCGATCCGCGAAGCCGTAGCCGAGTGTCGCGCGCAAGGGGATTTCGGCTAGTGCATCGATCTGCGGCTCGACGTCGTAGGCGTCGAAGTGTTCGTTGAACGCGGTGATACCGGCCTTCAGCATCTCGAGATCTCCGCACAGGCTGGCCCAGTAGAGAGTCTCGTGATCGAAGTTGCGCTTCAGATTCCACATGGTTTGCAGCCACTCGAAGAGCAGAACGTCCTCGAGCAAGCCCCTCAGCAAGAGATTCGATGCAACATGGGTGTGGCTGTTGGCGAAGCCGGGCATGACGACGCATCCGCGAGCGTCGATCACCTTCTTCGCGTCGGACACGTCGATGGACGCATCACCCACCGCGGTGATGGTGTTGCCCGTGACCGTGACGGTGCCGTTGACGATGTCGGGCATGCCTGCCATCGGCAATACGGTGCCGTTGACGATGGCGATGTCGCACGCCACGGCGCGGTCAGCCCCAGGCCCCGGGCTGGATCGCTGAGTTCCACGTTTCGGTGATCTTGCCGTTTTCAACGCGGAAGATCTCGATGCCGCTGACGGTCTGCAGCGCCTCGCCATTGCCGAACGTGATGTTGTACGCGCTTGCGACATGGGAGTCGTCCTGAACAACAACGACGTTGTCGAACCGCAGCGTTGTCGCGCGAGTGAGAAAGTCGCGCACGCGGGCGATGTTTTCATCGATCGACATGGTGACCAAGTGTCCGTGCTCGTGGCGCAGACACGGATCCGCGATGTATTCCCGCGCCGCTTCGGGATTGCGTGCGATGTAGACCTCGTCGGTGTAACGCTGCAGGAAGTCGGTCAGGTTCATCGAGTCGACACTAATGCGAGGACAAGCACCCCTGCTCATGCCTCTAGTGTGTGCCGCATGGCGAATCAGTCAGGCGAAACGACGACGCTCCACATTTCCCGATGGGTCAGCGGGTCACCACAGCAGGTGTGGGACGCATACGTCACGCCCGATCAGTTCGTGCGATTCTTTGCGCCCGACGGACTTTCGATACCGATCGAGTCGGTGTGCCTTGAACCGTGGCCCGGCGGACGCTGGGAGTGCACGATGGTGTTCGACGAGACGGGTGAGAAGCATCCGAACATCGGCGTGTTCACCGAAGTCGACCCGCCGAACGGTTTCACCGGGTTCGAACCGAGCGTTGGGTTGACTTCCGTTCAGAGATTCACACCCGATCAAAAGGGAACGCTGATCGAAATCACCCAGCACGATGTTCCCCTCGAGTACGCGGTTCCCGAGGTCCCGCTGCACTTCAACACTTGCTTCGACAAGTTGGAGTCGTTGTTCGCAGAACCCGCGAAGAAGGTTGTCGTGTCAACCCCCATCGCGGCGTCGGCCGAGCGGGTGTGGGAACTGGTGAGCGACGTCAATCTCCCCTCGCGATTTTCAGCCGAGCTGGTTCGCGCCGAGTGGGTGGGAAACCCGGGTGCAGGGTCCTTGATCCGCGGCTACATGAATCTGAACGGCCGCGAGTGGGACACCGAATCCGTGGTCATTGATTGGCGTCCGAACGAGGGCTTCATGTGGTCGGTCTACGGACCGGATGAGCCGGTTGCCGAATGGGGTTTTCGCATCACGCCACTCGGTGCCGACGTTTTGTTGGTGATGCACGCGCGCCTGGGTCCCGCCCGAAGCGGGTTGACCGCGGCAATCGAGGCCCAGCCCGACAAACGCGACCAGATCATTGCCGGTCGAATGGCAATGTGGCAATCGAACATGCTCGCCACCATCAATGGTGTGAAGGAGCTCGCCGAGGCGAGTTGATTACTTGGCGAGTTCGGCGTCGATGGCCGCAACGACCGCCGGGTCGTCGGGGGTCACCGTCGGCGCGAACCGTGCGACGACTTCGCCGTTCTTGCCAATGAGGAACTTTTCGAAGTTCCACAGGACATCGGGATCCTGGTTCGGCGTCATGCCGAAACCCTTCAGGCGCTCGCGGAACGCATCGGGGTCGCCCTGCGCGCGCGGTGCGGACGTTGTGAGTTCCTTGTAGAGCGGGTGTTGGTCGTCGCCGACGACGCTGATCTTGGCGAACATCGGGAACTTGACCGAGTAGGTGAGCGAGCAGAACTCGGCGATCTCTTCGTTGCTACCCGGCTCCTGCGCGCCGAAGTTGTTTGCGGGGAACCCGAGGACGGCAAAACCCTTGTCCTTCTTTTGCTCGTAGATCTTCTCGAGCGCTTCGTACTGGGGAGTCAGGCCGCACTTTGAAGCAACGTTGACGACGAGGAGGACGTTGCCGGCGAAATCCTTGAGGGACGACGGCTTGCCGTCGATGGTGTTGACGGGGATGTTCTGGATGCTGGACATGTGGGCAAACTAGTCGGCTGTCGGCCGCGCCGTACACTCGCGTGAATGGGGGTCATCGGCGCACCCGGGACGGATGTCCGTGACGCAGTTCGTACAGCCGACCTGCGGGTTCTTCTCATGTCGTTGCACCACGTGACGGGCGACGACAGATGGCTGGCGGCGCCCTTTCTGCCGCGCAGGGACGTGCGAATCATCGCCGATGAGACCGCCGGCTTGGCGCCCGCGGCGGCCGAGGAGATCCGCGACGCGGCGGTCGCGTGCTGGGGAATGACGCCTGTGATTGCAGTCCCCGATGACAACCGAATGAAACGGATGATGGCCGCCTGTCTGGGGCACGACGTCCCCGACGAATACCTCGGGATGATGAAAGAGGAGATGGGCTTCAGCCCCCGCGACGTCGTTGTCGGATCCCCGGCTGCTGACATGTCGGAGTTCGATGCCTTGGTGGTTGGTGCGGGCCCGAGCGGCATCGCAATGTCGGTGCGACTGCAGCGACTCGGCGTTCGACACGTTGTCGTGGAGAAGTCATCGTCGGTTGGAGGTGTGTGGCGCGAGAACACGTACCCGGGATGCGCCGTCGACACACCGAACCACTCGTATTCCTTTTCGTTTGCACCACCCAACCGCTGGTCGCGGTTCTTTGCCCCGCAACCCGAACTGCGCGAGTACATGCAGCGTTCGGCCGACGACTTCGGTGTGACACCACGTGTTCGATTCGGAACCTCCGTGGTGGCGGCTCGGTGGATCGATGATGAGGACAAATGGGAGGTCGACCTCGACGCTCCGGAAGGCCGCCGAACCGAGCGGTTCAGATTTCTCATCACGGCGATCGGCCAGTTGCACGTACCGCGGCAACCGTCGATTTTCGGTCTCGGTTCCTTCATGGGCGAGTCGTTCCACACGGCGCAGTGGCCCGATGGTGTCGATCTGCGTGCCAAACGAGTTGGCATCATCGGCACGGGGGCCACATCCATGCAGATCGTGCCCGCCATTGTCGACGACGTTGCAGCTCTCAGTGTTTTCCAACGCAGTCCACAATGGGCACGACCTGTCGGGCGCTATCACGATCCGATTCCTGAAGGCGTTCAGTGGATGCTCGACAACTACCCCTACTACGCGCAGTGGTACCGGTTCACGATGACCTGGCGCTTTGCCGACGGACTGCACCCCTACATTCAGAAAGACCCGACATGGGAGCACCCCGAGCGGTCGGTCAACAAAAAGAACGACCTTCACCGCGACGAAATGGTCCGGCACATGCTGTCCGAACTTGGCAATCGCGACGACCTTGTCGCGAAGTGTCTTCCCGAGTACCCGCCGTACGGCAAACGCATCCTTCTCGACAACGGATGGTTTGCGGCGTTGCGCCGACCGCACGTCGAGCTTGTGACCGATCGAATCGAGAGAATCGTGCCGAACGGTGTGGTGACAGCTGATGGCGTGACGCACGAGGTTGACACGATCATCCTCGCCACGGGGTTCGAGGTGATGCAGATGGCTTCGCGCCTCGACATCACGGGAATCGGCGGCATCAACCTTCGGGACGTCTGGGCAGACGAGAACCCTTGGGCATACCTCGGAATCTCGGTACCGGGCTTCCCGAACCTGTTCTGTCTGCAGGGCCCGAACACGGGGCTCGGCCACGGAGGCAGCGCAATCTTCCAATCGGAGTGTCAGGCTCGCCATATCACTACCTGCATGGCCGAGGCTGCGCGGCGCAACGCACGCGTGATCGAAGTGGACAGGGAAGTCGCACTCGCGAACGTCGCCTCAACCGACGCCGCGCACGAGCGGATGATCTGGACGCATCCCGGAATGTCGACGTACTACCGCAACGGCAATGGTCGCGTCGTCACCGTGATGCCGTGGAGGCTCGTCGACTATTGGCAGATGACCCACGACCTCGAACCGAATGCGTATCACTTCCGGTGACGATCCAGGGCACACGCCAATCAACGATTGTGCCGTTCGGGGATGACGAGGAAAAGGTGCACGAACCTCCGTTGCGTTCGGCTCGCGAACGCAGGTTGGCCAACCCGTTTCCTCGACGCGCCGCTGGGGAAATTCCTGATCCGTCGTCGCGAACCCGCAATTGAATCTCGCCGCCCGTAAATCGGAGTGAGACATCAACGCACGTGGCACGTGCATGTCGAACGATGTTCGAGAGTGATTCGCGCGTCGCAAAGACGACGTCGTTGACGACCCCGTCGTCAGCCACGCGGTCGAAGGCGGTATCGATGTGGTGGGTGGGTGAGAATCCGAGTGAGTGTGACGCGACAGAGATGGCATCCACCACGCGATCACTGGGAGAGCGGCCGTCACGCACGGACGTATCGCCACATGCCTCGCGCATTCCGCGAATGATCTGTCGCTGCAGGTCCGAGAGCTTCACGATTTCCTCCGTCAGTTCGGGTGGGGCACGATGAGCGAGCACCTCGAGCCGGAGCATCGTTGCAAAGACGTCCTGTAGAGGACCATCGTGAAGATTGCGCGCAAGAGTTGCAAAGCGTTCCACGCCGTCGGTACCGACGTCGATGATGCTCATACCAAGTGAAAATAGGTACCGACGACGTTTTCCTCAACTGACAAATGTCGTGAAACAGATGTCCCGCGCGTCAGTGCGCGTGATTGTTGTCGTTGCGCGCCGGTACGCGTGTACCGATGATGACAAGGCCGGCGGCAATCGCCGTGCACACGAAGAACCACGTTGCGAGCGGCCGAATCGTGCCATCGAAACGGTCGCTCGCGAATCCACCGAGAAGTGCGCCACCGGCCGTCGTGACCGTGGCCATCACACTCGATGCGGTGCCCGCTATGTGTGCAACCGGCGACATCGCAGCCGTGTTGCACAAGGGGCCAAGACCTTGGGCAACGGGAACGACGAGAAGAATCGCGGCCATGTACAACCAGAACGCGGGCGACCCGTCGGACAGCCACGCGACGGCAAGAAAGAAAGCGGCACAGGCGACGGCAAGAACCATGAGCCGCCGAATGAGCGGGATGTTGCCGTATGTGCGAACGAGGCGGGCGTTGTTCAGCGCATTCATCGAAAAGACGAAGGCAACACAACCGAAGATGAGTGGAAACCACGGCCCGTAGCCGTACACGTCTTCGACGATGACTTCGGACCCCGCAAGGTAGGCGGTCAGAACCGAGAAGAGGAACATGACGGCGAGGGTGAAGGTGACCGTTTGACGGTGGGTGACAACCTCGCGTGCGGCCTGACCGACGGATCGCCACGTGAAGGGACGGCGCCGGTCGACCGCCAATGTTTCGGGTAGGCGTCGTGACCAGATGAGGAGGAGAGTGGCAAGCACGGCAGGACAGACAAAGACCGAGCGCCATGGAAAAATCGCAATGAGTACAGCACCAAAACCGGGAGCGAGAATCGGCACGAGAAGGAACACCGCCATGATGGTCGACATGAGCCGTGCCATGGTGTCGCCTTCGTAGCGGTCGCGAATCATTGCCGTTGCGATGGCGCGAGGAGCACCGGCTGCGAGTCCCCAGACGAAGCGTGACACCTTCACCCATCCCCACGTGGGGGCAAGGCAGGCCAGTAGCGCACACGCGATGTACAGGATCGTTCCGATCATGAGTGGCTTTTTTCGGCCGAATCGATCGGAAGCGGGGCCATAGAGCCACGGACCGATGGCGACGCCGAGGAAGAACGCGGTGACGATCCAGCCCACATCGGTGGAATCGGGAGACATACCGAACTCGCGGCGCATCTCGGGGAATGCGGGGATCATGATGTCGATGGCGAGCGCACCCATCGCCATGAAGGCGGTGACCATCGCGATGAATTCCTTGTTGCCGGCGGTTTTCCGGGTCGGTTTTCCGGAGGCGGCATCGCTTGCGTTGTCGATGCCCACCGATGTCACACGGACAAACTACGTGAGACGGGCGACCATCAACGAGGCAATCCGTCGATGTCGAGCAGGGCACCCGTTGTGTACGAGCTGGCATCGGACGCGAAGTAGAGCGCTGCCCCGATGATTTCGTGGGGTTCGCCACCGCGTCTCATCGCATAGGCAGTCTTTGCATGTTCGGTGAACGTGGCCATGTCCCATGCTTTTGAGATGTCGGTGAGAAAAGGACCGGGCACGATGCAATTCACTCGTACCGCGGGGCCGAAGGCAGCAGCGAGGCTGCGAGTGAGGTTGTTGATGCCCGCCTTTGCCGCCGCATAGGGAGCTTCGTCGGGGCTGGGACGGTGACTGGCGACGGACGAGACATTGATGATGGAGCCACCACCCGACGCAATCATGCGCGTGCCGATGATGGCCGACAAACGAAACGGCCCCTTGAGGTTGACGCCGATCACCTTGTCGAACAACTCTTCACTGACGTTGGCGAGCGAGGAATAGAGAGGTGACATTCCTGCGTTGTTGACGAGAATGTCGACACGACCGAACTCGGTGTAAGCCGCATCGGCGAGCGCATCGGCATCGGACCAGCTGGCCGCGTGGTAGCCGATCGCGAGTGCGCGGCGCCCGAGAGATCTGACTTCGTCGGCGACCGACTCGCAGTTGGCAACCTTGCGGCTCGCGATGACGACGTCGGCGCCATGGGATGCAAACGCCAGGACCATCTCGCGTCCGAGACCCCTGCTGCCGCCGGTGACAACGGCGACCTTGCCCGAGAGATCGAAGAGTTGGGATGCAGAGCGTTCGGCCATGGGCCAAACCTAGTGACCGGGCAGGGTGACCTTGACCTGACGTGAACCATCGACGAGGCGCACGCGCCAACCACCTTCGTGCACGCAGCGGTGGTGTTCTGCGCATAGTGGCACGAGATTGGCGAGGTCGGTGGGGCCGCCGTTGACCCAATAGTCGATGTGGTGCGGCTCGCATCGCGAGACGGGTACCGAACATCGGGGAACTGCGCAGGTGGGATGCATCGCCTCGAGTGCTCGCCGCTGGTGAGGCGTGGCGATTCGCGTGGCACGGCCCATGTCGAGAACGACACCGGCCGATGACATGACGACGGGGATGATGCGTGCCGAACAGGCCATGCGTCGAATGGTTTCGACGGGAAGGTCGATGTCGGTACCCGTTGAAGTGACGGTGCGGGGATGCAACCCGTGTCGCAGGGTGTCGAGGTCGATGACGACGCTGATGTCGGTGCGGGATGGAGAACCACCGAGTGGCACGACGTTGGTCGATGAGAGAGATGTTGTGGGACCGTCGCAGACAAGGGCGACGAGTGCGAGCGCGGTGAGATGTGCCGGTTTGACGGATGAATCATCTGCCGAAGGGCCCGATTGACCCGCAGCGAAGAGGGATTCGACCGCGCGCTGGAGTCTTCCGACAAGGCGGAGACCGGACTCGGGATCGAACTCACCATGGAGGCGGACCATGCCCGAGTCGTTGTCGACCCAGTGGCGAAGCCAGGTTCGCCGTCGCTGACGGTCGGTGGTGTCGATGCCACTGTCGCGTTCGGCTTGAAGGGCGGTTTGCGTGACCGCCCGAGCGAAATTGTCGGGTGAGGTGTGGCGGGCGATGGCGACGAGTCGCGACTCGTCACAGGTGAACAGTTCGAGTGATTTGTTGTCGAGGTGGCGCACCGCCCGCGCGACGGCATCGACATGGTGAGTGGAAACATCTCCCGACAGGACGGCATCGCGCAACTGCGGAAACTTGCCGAGTGTGTCGACGCGCTGCATGTCGCGCCGAGCATCGGGCCGTGAGACGGAACTTGCCTTCACGATGACCTGTTCGGGCATGACCGCGGGAGAGGTGGCGGACAGTTCGCGAAGGCGGCTGTTGAGAAGGATTCGGACAGCGTCGATGTGACGCTGCACGACCCCCACGTGCTCGAGAGCGCGGCGCACGCCTTCGAGGGCGAGACCCGCCACATACCGTTCCGTGAGGTGGGAGAGCGGGTTGGTGGGGTGAGCTTCACCGACGGGCGACGGGTTGTCGCAGGAAGTACGCAGGTCCGCCACGGGAGCGATCATGTTGACCTCCTGGCGCCCAAGGTAGGGCGGGGGTGTCACACGGGTGTGGCGTCAGTGGTTGGTGACGAAGAATGACCCGAGCGCAACGCGCACGACGTGATCCCAGTCGGTGGTCTTCACCGGTTCGGTGTCGAGATCCAACAACACCCGCGCAAGGTTGTAGCCCTGAAC
>CAZVPL010000074.1:0-10190 GCA_964629075.1 uncultured Bifidobacterium sp.
AGGGAATCAACTTCTTCACGCGCAGCAAGGTGGTCACATCGCGCTGGCCCGACCCGCGCACGTCAAAGGTCGACCTCGGCTTCCCGCAAAATCGCTAATCGACAATCGAAAGGGGGAATGACATGGATCTCGGAGTCGTGCTGCAAACGACGCCGCCCGCGGCGCGCGTCATCGAACTCGCCAAGCGCGCCGAGGCTTTCGGTTTCACCCATGTGTGGACCTTCGACAGCCACATTCTCTGGGAAGAGCCCTACCCCATCTATTCGAAAATCCTCGACTCGACGAACAACGTGATCGTCGGCCCGATGGTCACGAACCCGGCCACGCGCGACTGGACCGTCACGGCCAGCCTCTTTGCGACGCTGAACGAGATGTACGGCAACCGCACGGTCATCGGCATCGGGCGCGGCGACTCGGCGGTGCGCGTCACCAACGGCAAGCCGACGACGCTTGCAACCCTGCGCGAGAGCATCCACGTCATCCGTGAACTCGCCAACGGTCGCGGAGTTCAGTACAACGGGTCGGAGATTCGGTTCCCCTGGGCGGGCAAGAGCCGTGCCGAAGTGTGGGTCGCCGCGTATGGCCCGAAGGCACTGCAGTTGACCGGCGAAGTGGGTGACGGGTTCATCCTGCAACTCGCCGATCCGAGCATCACGGCCTGGACCATCAAGGCGGTCCGCGATGCAGCATCAGCAGCGGGCCGAGACCCGAAGTCGGTGAAGATCTGCGTCGCCGCACCCGCCTACGTCGGCACCGACATGGCTCACATGCGAAACCAGTGCCGCTGGTTCGGTGGCATGGTGGGCAACCACGTCGCCGACATCGTCGCCCGATACGGCGAAAACTCCGAGGTCCCGAAGGCTCTCACCGACTACATCAAGGGTCGCGAGGGCTATGACTACAACGAACACGGTCGGGCAGGAAACAGCCACACCACGTTCGTCCCCGACGAAATCGTCGACCGCTTCTGCATTCTCGGGACCCCCGAGCAGCATGTCGCACGCCTGCGCGAACTCGAGGTGCTCGGTGTCGACCAGTTCTCCATCTACCTGCAGCACGACGGCAAGGACGCGACCCTCGAGGCGTACGGCGAACGCATCATGCCGATGCTTGCGGAATCGGTGAAAGCCAAACAATGAGCCCGCTTGCGCAGCGCATCGTTCGTCGGTCATCGATGTTCGTCGTTGCGTTGCTCTTCGTCGCCGCCCTGTGGGAGCTGTACAAGGTCGTCGGCCCCGAGGATGGCGGCGCTCTTCTCGGTGTCAACATTCTCCCGCGGTCGAACGACCGCGCGATGCCCCATGTCTGGGACATGTTGTCGCGGTACACCCGCCCCGAACTGCGCTCATCCGAGCGCAAGATCTGGCGTGTCGTCCTCGCCGGTGCATGGTTTTCGTTCCGACTCTCACTCGTTGGTTTTGCGATCGGCACCACCGTCGGCGTTCTTCTTGCGACGTTGATGGCGCGCTTCAAGGTCGTCGAACGTGGTCTTCTCCCCTATCTCGTCGTCTCCCAAACCGTGCCGCTCATCGCCCTCGCCCCTCTTGTCGTCTCCTGGGGTGGCAAGCTCGAGGTGTTCGGATACGAATGGCCGCGGTGGCTGTCGGCATCGGTGCTCGGTGCGTTTCTCGCTTTCTTTCCCGTTGCCGTCGGCACCCTGCGCGGTCTCTCATCGGCCAACCCCGCATCACTCGAGTTGATGGACTCCTACGCGGCGTCGTGGACCCAGACACTCTTCCGACTCCGCTTCCCCTCCGCCATTCCCTTCATGATCCCGGCCTTCAAGCTCGCAGCGTCCGCATCGGTCATCGGCGTCGTTGTTGCCGAAATCTCGACGGGGCTGAAGGGTGGCATCGGCCGCCTCATCATCGAATACGCGCGCGAGGCAACAGGCGACCCCGCCAAGGTCTTCACCGCCGTCTTCGGTGCCGCGCTCCTGGGTCTCGCCATGGCCGGTCTGGTCGCCGCATTCGATCTGTACGTCATGCGAAACCGCCCCAAAGAGGCGACGTAACGGTCGGGAAGAACGGAACGAACGATGTCAACAGTCAACGTCAACAACCTGAACAAGATCTTCAACAAGGGCCAGACCAATCAGGTCGATGCCCTCGTCGACGTGTCGCTTTCCATCGAACAGGGCGAGTTCGTCTCGCTCATCGGCCCGTCGGGCTGCGGCAAGTCGACTTTGCTCAGACTCATCGCAAATCTCCTCGAACCCACCTCGGGCGATGTCGTCGTTGCCGGCAAGTCGGCCAAGCAGGCACGTCTCGACCAGGACTACGGCATGGCGTTCCAACAAGCCGGACTCTTCGACTGGCGTACGGTCGCCAAGAACATCGAACTACCTCTCGAACTGAAGGGCTGGGACAAGACAAAGCGCGAGGCACGAGCAAAGGAAATGCTCGATCTCGTCAAGCTGCCCGAGTTTGCCGGCCACTTCCCGTGGCAGCTGTCGGGCGGCATGCAACAGCGCGTCGCCATCGCCCGCGCACTCGCCGCGCACCCGCCCCTGCTGCTCATGGATGAGCCGTTCGGTGCCCTTGACGAAATGACGCGCGAGCACATGCAGGCTGAACTGCTGAGCATCTGTGCAAAGACCGGCACGACGGTCGTCTTCGTCACGCACTCGATCCCCGAGGCGGTCTACCTTTCCAACCGGGTGGTTGTCATGTCGCCCCGCCCGGGTCGCATCACCAAGATCGTCGACGTGAAGCTTGATGGGCAGCGCAACGAATCCACCCGTGAACGCCCCGAGTTCTTCGCCGCCATCACATCCGTACGCGAGGCTCTCCGTGCGACGGGCGGCCACATGCACACCGGAGCGGGAGTCGAGGACCGCTGATGAACGCCCGCCTCCGCGCCGTGCTGCCGCCGATCGTGTTCGGTGTCGCCTTCATCGCCTGGTGGGAGGCCGCCGTCAAGATCTTCGACCTGAAGCCCTATTTTCTCTCTGCGCCGTCGAAAATCTGGGACCAGTTCGCCAACAACAAGAGCCTCATCTGGGAGGCCACTCGCGTGTCGGGTACCAATGCCCTTGTCGGCCTCATTGCCGGAACCGTCCTTGGCATCGCAATGAGTTTCCTCCTCAGCCGCTACAAGATCCTCGGCGACATCGTCACCCCGCTTGCGATCGCGTTGAATGCCATCCCGATCTTCGTTCTCGTCGCGGTGCTGAACAACATGTACAGCATCACGAGCGAGATCCCGCGCCGACTGATGGTCACCCTCGTCGTCTACTTCATCGTTCTCGTCAACGTGGCAAAGGGTCTCACACAGGTCAGCCCCACCCAACTGGAACTCATGCGTTCCTACGCCGCCCCGGAGTCGGCGATCCTCCGCAAGGTGCGAGTTCCCAATGCCATCCCCTACCTCTTCACGGCCCTCAAGATCTCGGCTCCCGCAGCCGTCATCACGGCGTTCGTGTCCGAGTATTTCGGCGGAGCCCAGAACGGGCTCGGCAGTCGCATCACGAGCAACATCGCGAATTCGAAGAACGCCGCAGCCTGGGCCTATGTCCTTGGCGCTTGCCTCCTGGGCCTTGCGTTCTATTTGGTCTCCATCATCGTGGAGAGTGCCGCTACACCCGGCGGCGCGAAGCGCACTTCGGGACGTTCACAATGAACGCCCCGACCGACAAAGACAGCGGGACACCCCCGCGGGGAGGAATACAACACACATGAAGAACCGTCTAGTGAAGAGGCTCGCGGTTGGTGCCGTTGCCCTGTCGCTTGTTGCCGCGGCATGCGGTGACGACAGCGATTCGGGCGAGTCCACCGCCGACACCACGGCCGCAACCGAGGAGACGACGGCAACCGGTGACACCACCGCTACCGCCGACACCACGGCCGCCGCTGCCGCGGAGTGCACCGAGCCGACCAAGGTCAAGCTGCAGTTGCAGTGGTTCATCCAGGCCCAGTTCGCCGGCTACTTCGCCGCACAGGACCAGGGCTACTACGCAGACCAGTGCCTCGACGTCGAGATCGTCGAAGGCGGCGTTGACATCGTTCCCCAGCAGCAGCTGGCCGACGGTGCCGTCGACTTCGCCCTCTCGTGGGTTCCAAAGGCACTCGCTAACCGCGAGGCCGGTGCGAACATCGTGAACATCGCCCAGGTGTTCCAGCGTTCGGGCACCCTGCAGGTGTCGTTCAAGGACAAGGGCATCACGTCCGCCGCGGACTTCAAGGGCAAGAAGATCGGTAACTGGGGCTTCGGCAACGAGTTCGAAATCTTCGCCGCTCTGACCAAGGCCGGTCTCGACCCCGCCAAGGACGTCGAGCTCGTTCAGCAGCAGTTCGACATGGCCGCGCTCCTCGCCGGCGACATCGACGCTGCCGAAGCGATGACCTACAACGAGTACGCACAGGTTCTCGAGGCGAAGAACCCCGACACCGGAGAGCTCTACAAGCCCGAAGACCTCAACGTCGTCTCGTACGAGGCCGAGGGTGTGGGCATGTTGCAGGACGCCATCTGGGCGAGCGGTGAGAAGTTGGCGAGCGACGAGGCCTACAAGGCCACCGCCGTCAAGTTCGTTGCCGCTTCGCTGAAGGGCTGGGCGTACTGCCGCGACAACGCCGAATCCTGCCGCGACATCGTCATTGCCAAGGGCTCGAAGTTGGGCAACAGCCACCAGCTGTGGCAGATGAACGAAGTCAACAAGCTCATCTGGCCGGCCGCAGCTGGCGTTGGTGCAATCGACGCAGCAGCGTGGGACCGCACCGCAGCACTTGCACAGGAGACGAAGAACCTCGAGGGCAAGACCGTCCTCACCAAGGCTCCTGACGCAGAGGCATACACCAACGACATCGTCACCGAGGCGCTCGCGCTTCTCGAGGCCGATGGCGTCGACACCAAGGGCGACGGCTTCGCGCCGATCGAGGTCACCCTCAACGAGGGCGGCAACTGATCAGCCCGATCACGCAGCAATGAAAGAGCCCGGGTCATACGACCCGGGCTCTTTTCTTTGTCGGATTGCGCTTACTTGCCGGTGTAGTACGAATCTGCGACGTTGAGGGCCTCGTCGATGATCGCCAAACCATCGCGCATTTCCTGGTCGGTGATGACCAGCGGCGGAACCACGTGCACACGGTTGAAGTGCGTGAAGGGCCAGAGGTTTTGCGCCTTGCAGGCCGTGATGACATCGACCATCGGCTTGTTGTCTGCACCGGCGGGATTGAAAGGCACCAACGGTTCACGGGTGGCGCGGTCGCGCACCAATTCGATGGCCCAGAACACACCGAGACCGCGCACATCACCGACCGACGGATGCTTGTCCTTCAGTTTTTTCAGCTCGGGCCCGATGATGTCGTCGCCCAGGTGACGAGCATGTTCGATGATCTTTTCTTCCTTGAAGATGTTGATTGATGCAACGGCCGAGGCGCATGCGAGCGGGTGTCCGCTGTAGGTCAGACCTCCCGGAAACTGACGCTCACGGAACGTCTCGGCGATCTTCTGGGAAATGACGACTCCACCGAGAGGTACGTAACCCGAGTTGACGCCCTTGGCGAAACAAATGAGGTCGGGCACCACGTTCCACCGGTCGACGGCGAACCACTCACCGCAACGACCGAAGCCGGCCATGACCTCGTCGCAGATCAGAACGATGCCGGTGCGATCGCAGATGTCACGGACGCCGGCGAGATAGCCGGGCGGTGGCACCAGGATGCCGTTGGTTCCGACGACGGACTCGATCATGATGGCTGCGATGTTGTTCGCGCCCTCGACCATGATGACATCCTCGAGGTGCTGCAGTGCGCGCTGTGACTCTTCGGTGTCGTTCTGGGAATGGAACTGTGACCGGTAGGTGTAGGGCCCCCAGAATTTGATGATGCCGGGCATCGCTGGTTCGCTTGGCCAACGACGCGGATCTCCGGTTGCCTGGATGGCGCCACCGGTGGCCCCGTGGTAGCTGCGATAGGTGGTGAGGATCTTGTGGCGGCCCGTGTGCAGGCGCGCCATGCGCATTGCGTTTTCCGTGGCCTCTGCCCCACCGTTGGTGAAAAAGACCATGTTCAAGTCACCGGGTGCGACCTCGGCGATCAGGCGTGCGGCTTCGCTGCGTGCGTCATTCGCATGGATCGGGGCGATCGTGCAGAGTCGGTCGGCTTGTTCCTTGATTGCCGCGACCAGCTTCGGGTGCTGGTGACCGATGTTGACGTTGACCAACTGGCTGGAAAAGTCGAGATAGCGACGTCCCGAGTCATCCCAGAACCAAGCACCCTCGCCGCCCGCCACGACGATGGGATTGATGAGCCCCTGCGCCGACCACGAGTGGAAGACGTGCTTGCGATCGTTGGTGAAGGCGTCGGACGGACGTGTCTCGAGACTGGTCATGCGACCAGCCTAGTGACCGCCGAGATAAGCGGCTCGAACGGCCGGGTCGTCGAGCAGTTCGATTCCCTTGCCGGTCTTCACCACGTTCCCCGTCTCGAGCACGTACGCACGATGTGCCCGACGCAACGCCTGGGCGGCGTTCTGTTCAACCAGAAGGACCGTTGTCCCCTGCTGGTTGATCTCGGTGATGATCGAAAAAATCTGGGCGATCAGCTTCGGTGCAAGACCCATCGATGGCTCGTCGAGAAGCAAGAGGCGCGGACGGCTCATCAGGGCTCGCCCGATGGCGAGCATCTGCTGTTCTCCACCCGAGAGTGTTCCACCCATCTGCGAAATGCGCTCGCGGAGACGCGGGAACAGGTGCATCACGCGTTCCATGTCTTCGTTCTTCGCGGCCGACTTGTGATCGGCGCGCGTGTAGGTGCCCATGTCGAGGTTCTCCCTGACGCTCATTCCCGGGAAGATTCCGCGACCCTCTGGGGCCTGACAGATGCCCAACTTCACTCGCTGGTGCGACGGCATGTTGGTGATGTCTTGGCCCTCGAACTTGATCGACCCACCGATGACCGTGCGCAGACCCGACACGGTACGCATCGTCGTGGTCTTGCCGGCGCCGTTGGCACCGACAAGGGTGACGACTTCGCCCTCGTTGACCGTGAACGAAACACCCTTCAACGCCTCGATCTTGCCGTAGGCGACTCGGAGATCGGTTACCTCAAGCAGCATCGTCGGGCACTCCCAGGTAGGCGGCAATCACGTCGGGGTTGTTCTGCACGTCGGTCGGCGAGCCGGTGGCGATGACCTTTCCGAAGTCGAGGACCACGATG
Organism: uncultured Bifidobacterium sp.; assembly: GCA_964629075.1. Lineage (GTDB taxonomy): Bacteria > Actinomycetota > Acidimicrobiia > Acidimicrobiales > Ilumatobacteraceae > F1-20-MAGs119. Next base: position 7,158 of record CAZVPL010000074.1, read on the forward strand.
CGGTCGGTGACACCCATGACGAGGCTCATGTCGTGCTCGATGAGAAGGACGGTGTAGCCCTGTGCCCTGATCTTTCGAATGAGCTCCATGAGCTCTTGCTTTTCGGCGGGCGTGAAACCTGCGGCGGGTTCGTCGAGACAGAGAAGTTTGGGATCCGTGGCCAGAGCTCGCGCGATTTCGAGGCGGCGCTGGTATCCGTAGGGCAGATTGCGCGCAGCGTCCCCCGCACGGTCGGCGATGCCCATGAAGGTGAGCAGCTCCATCGCCCTGTCGCGACCTTCGCGCTCTTCGCGATGGTGCCGGCGCGACCCGACAAGGGCGCCACCCACACTGGTCTTGTGGTTCGCATCGGCTCCGACCATCACGTTTTCGACGGCCGTCATGTCGGGGAAGAGCCGGATGTTCTGGAACGTGCGTGCGATACCGCGCTTCGTGATTTGGAATCGCTTCAACCCGGCGAGTGGTTGACCGTCGAAGGTGACCGATCCACTGGTTGCGGTGTAGACGCCGGTGATGACGTTGAAACACGTGGTCTTGCCGGCACCGTTCGGACCGATGAGGCCGAGGATTTCACCGCGCTCGATTGCGAAGTTCACATCGCTGAGGGCGGTGACACCGCCGAACTGCATCGTCACGTTGTTCACGGAAAGGATGGCGTCAGCCACGGGCCACCCCCTCGCCCTCTGATTCCCGTGGTTTCCAGTTGGCCAACCAGCGCTCCTTACGAATCTTGCGCGGAATCAGACCCTGGGGTCGGAAGACCATCACGAGAACGAGTGCGACACCGAACACGAAGACACGCTTGTCGGCAAACCCACGGAAGCGTTCGGGCATCCAGCCCACGACGGCACCACCGATGATGGCTCCCCACATGTTGCCTGTTCCCCCGAGGACGACGGCGGCGATGAAGAGGATCGACAACTGCAGCGGGAAGTTGCTGGGGTTGATGAACCGCACCTTTCCGGCGTACAGCGTGCCGGCGAGACCGCCGATGGCCGCACCAATGGCGAAGGCCCACAGTTTGAACTTGAAAGTGGGCACGCCCATCAGCTCGGCCGCATCTTCGTCTTCGCGCACCGCGTTCCAGGCACGGCCAACTCGGCTGTTTTCGAGCCGGCGAAGGAAGAACACCGTGATGATGATGACGGTGAGACCCAGAAAGAAGTAGGGCTTGGCATCGAGCACACCGAACTTCAACGGTCCGATGTTCGGCGGCTTGGCGATTTTGCTGATACCGCGACTTCCGCCCAGCCAGTCGGCGTTGTTTGCCGAGATTCTGATGATCTCGCCGAAGCCGAGCGTCACAATGGCCAGGTAGTCACCGCGCAGACGCAGCGTGGGTGTTCCCAGAATGACGCCCGCGATCATCGAGACGATCACCGCGATCGGCACGCAGACGAGCCACGGAAGATTCGCGTGTTGGCTGGAGAGAATGCCGACCACGTACGCCCCGACCGCATAGAAGCCCACGTAGCCGAGGTCGAGAAGCCCGGCCAGACCGACGACGACGTTCAAGCCGAGGGCTACGAGAACGTAGATGACCACCTTGTCGGTGATGACGCCTTCGAAGCTGGTGCCGGGCGTGTCGACGAGCCATCCGAGCACCGGAACTTCCGGCCACCACGGCATGAGGTAGAGCGAGAGGATGAAGAGTGCGATGAGCGACCAGCGAGAGACACGCGGCAGGTCGCCGATCTTCTCGCCGATACCCGACACGGCGTGTGCCGGTTTGGTGAGGCTCTTGAAGGTTTCCGAAAGACTCATACACGGGCCTTTGCGAGGGACTCACCGAGAATTCCGGTGGGTCGGAACATGAGTACGACGAGCAGAAGAACGAACGCGATGACGTCCTTCCACTGACCCCCGAAGATGGCGGCACCATAGTTCTCGCCAAGTCCGAGAACGAGACCGCCGAGAAGCGCACCTCGAAGGTTGCCGATACCCCCCAACACCGCTGCAGTGAACGACTTGACGCCCAGGAGGAAGCCGATGTTGAAGCGCGTCTGGTCGTACACGAGGGTGAACATCATCGCCGCGGCCCCGGCCATGACGCCACCGAGAAGGAACGTGATGAGAATGACGAAGTCGACGTTGACGCCGAGAATTTTTGCCGTCTCGACATCTTGTGCGACGGCACGAACACCGCGGCCCAGTCGGGTGCGATTCACGAAGAGGACGAGCGCGGTCATCATGAGCAGCGCCCCCACGATGACGAGGACGTAGTCGATGCGGACCTCGGTACCAAGGAACTCGAACAAAACCTTCTTTTCGAGCACACGCGGTGTTTGGTACTGCTCGCGGTCGCGCGGGCTCCAGATTGCGACCGCCTCGGCGATTGCCGTCGAGGCACCGATGGCAGAGATGAGAAAAGCAAGGCGCGGCGCCTGACGACCGCGTCGGAAAATGCGCAGGTAGAGAACCGCAAGTGGGGCGGTGCCGATGAGGCCGATGATGACGTTCGTCCGCGTTGTCTCGGTAAAGACGAGGCTCGCGGTGAATGCGCTGGCAAAGGCGAGAACCACGGCACCGACATGCTCGCCCGACCCCCGCAACGGGCGGTAGGCCACACGTTCGAGAAGCACGGCCCCTGCACCCGAGACGACCATGCCGCCCACGATGCAAGCGAGAAGGATCGCAACGAGTGTGAAGCCGGTTCGGTACGGGTAGTTGCCTGCTTCGAGGAGCGGGATGCCGATGAAGTTCGTTGCGGTGATCAACGTGGCAAAGGTTCCCACCATGAAGATTTCCGAGTGGGCGAAGTTGATGAGTCGCAGAACGCCATAGACGAGCGTGTAACCAAGCGCCACGAGTGCATAGATCGCCCCGAGGGCGATTCCGGTGACGGTGAGGTCCCAGAACGTTCGATAAATCAACCAGTCGCTCATCAATGCCTTTCCGCCGTCCCCTATCTAATCAGAACGGTATATGCAGAACGGTCGGGGACCGAAGTCCCCGACCGTTCTTGAGTGTCAACTGCGTCGCTGATGCGACGCGATCGGAATTACTCGATCAGACCCTCGACGACGATTGCGC
>CAZVPL010000075.1:0-2464 GCA_964629075.1 uncultured Bifidobacterium sp.
AACTTCGCCGGCTACTACGGCTCGCTCCTCCCGGCCGTGTGGAGTTTCATGCTCGCCTGCCGCTCGCGCGAACTGGGCACCGCCTACACCACGCTGCACCTCAACTATGAAAAGGAAGCCGCCGAGCTGTTGGGTATTCCCGACACCGTGACGCAGCTGGCGCTCATCCCCGTCGCCTACTACACCGGCGACGACTTCAAACCCGCCAAGCGTCTGCCCGTCGAGAAGGTCACCTACTTCAACGGCTGGAAGAACACGCTCTGAGTGATCGCAACATCCTGCGCGAAGGTCTCGTTGCAGGAATAGTCGCCTACGTTCTCTGGGGTCTCCTCACCATCTATTGGAAGACCCTGCACGGGTTTCCGCCGTTCGAACTCATCGGCTGGCGGATCGTGTCGAGTTTCGTCATCCTCACCGTCGTCGCGCTTGCCAATGGTCGACTGCGCAACATTGCTCGTTCGTGCTTTTCGCGCGAACTTGCCCCGCGCATCGCGGCAGCCGCCGCCCTCGTCACGGTGAATTGGAGCTCGTACGTGTGGGCCGTCGCCCACGATCACATCATCGAAACCGCGCTCGGATACTTCATGGCGCCACTCCTCACGATGTGGCTCGGCGTCGCGGTTCTGAAGGAAAAGCTCAACACCGCACAGCGCATCACGATTTCGCTCGCAGTCGTGGCAATCGTCGTGTTGACCGTTGGCTACGGGCGCGTACCCGTCATCGCGCTGTTGATTGCCGCGTCCTGGGCCTTCTACGGACTGTTGAAGCGGCAGGTGCCGATGTCGTCGCTCGACAGTCTCACGGCCGAGATGATGTGGCTCGTCGCACCTGCTCTCGTGCTCGCCGCAACGCAGGCCGGCCGCACCGACAGCGTCACTCAAACGGCCGACTCACTGCATCTCACGCTCGTAATCCTGACCGGGCTCATCACGGTCGTTCCGCTGTGGATGTTCGGTTTTGCCGCACAGCGCGTACCGCTCACCGTTCTCGGACCACTGCAGTACTCGGTGCCGACCATCAACTTTCTGCTCGGCTGGCTCGCCTACAACGAAAAACTGGATGCGACGAAAGTGATCGGTTTTGGATTCGTTTGGATCGCGCTGGTCGTTCTCGGGGTCGACACGTACCGTCGTAGCGTCAGTTCGACAGCACGGTACAGGCGCTGATTCCGGGTGCTCCGTACACGTGCGTGAACGCCGTGCGGATCTTCTTCGGAACCTGGTGATCGCCCGCGTCGCCGCGCAATTGCAGCGCGCTTTCGTACACCTGACGAAGGCCCGATGCGCCGATTGGTTCGCCGTTGGCAAGGCAACCGCCGTCGGTGTTGATGGGTAGACGGCCGTCGAGACGAGTTTCGCCCGACTGGATCATGTCCTCTTGCTCGCCGTCCTTGCAGAAGCCGGTCTCGGCCATGTGCATGATCTCCGCGCCGCTTTCGGTGTCTTGCAGCTGGGCGATGTCGATGTCGTCGGGACCCATGCCGGCCATCTTGAACGCCGCTGCCGCGGCTCCGACGGACGGGCTGTCGCCGCGGTCGGGTGACAACCACGAGTTGAAGACCTCGAAGCTACCGAACGGACGACTCCGCAGAACAGCCGAACGCAGGTACACCGGCTTCTTCGTGTACTTCTTCGCAACCTCGCCGCGCGCGAGAACGAGTGCGACGCCGCCTTCACCCGGCGAGCAGAACATGTACTGCGTAAGCGGGTTCGAGAGCATGAGCGAATTGAGAACTTCCTCTTCGGTCATCGGCTTGCGACGCCATGCGTTCGGGTTCTTCGACCCGTTATCGAAGTTCTTGACCGCAACCTTTGCGAGTGTCGACGGACTGATGCCGTACTGGTGCATGTACCGCTGAATCTTCATTCCGAAGAACTGCGTCGTGAGCATGAGACCCGTGTCGCCGTACCACTGTCCGAGTCCGAACGATGCGGGATCGGGGTCGAAGGCACCCTTTGGGTGCTTGTCGAATCCGATTGCCATGACGATGTCGGCGGCCCCGGCATTCAACGCGTTGTAAGCGCTGATGAGGCTGCTGCCTCCGGTGGCGCAACCGTTCGCCACGTTGATGAACGGCAGGCCCGTGAGACCGAGGGTCGAGACCATGGTGTCGGCGTTTCCGGCGGCTGACGAGCCACCGAAGGCGTACTGGACGTCGGACCATTCACAGCCGGCGTCTTTCAACGCTTCGCGCGCGGCGTGGGCTCCCTGCTCCATGCCCGTCGAGTCGTGGCGACCGAAGGGATGAATTCCGATACCGATGATTGCAACATCTTCTGACATGTGGTTCCCCTTTACTTCTTCACCGGTGCGAATGCGTACGTAACGACCTCGTTGCCATCGGCATCCTTGTTGAACGGGATGATGACGAGTTCCATTTCCATTCCGATCTTCAGTTCGTCGGGGCTCGCCGTGGTGAGGCGCGACCCGACGATCAACTGATCACCCCACCGAATGTAAACCA
>CAZVPL010000075.1:2474-10165 GCA_964629075.1 uncultured Bifidobacterium sp.
GCCGTAGGGCTTGAAGGTTGCAGGTGTCTCGGGCCCGGCATATGGCGGGGACTTCGGCAAGAAGCCTTGGATGGTCCAGCTCCACAGCGTCCCGCGACGGGGAAGCAACACGCGCTCACCGTTCTGCGAGGCGGTGCGGGGGCACGCCTTCGCCTGTGGGAAAACGGTGACGCCGCTCTCGGGAAAATGCGTGCCGATGAGTTGGGGCTCGTCGGAGGGCCAGGTGAAGAGTTCCGGCGCGACGGGTACTTGGGTCGTCATGACTTCATTCTCGCAGGCTGGACAACCGACCTGCGAGTCCGCTCCCCCAGCCAGGAAGAACCGCGACCGCCTGCGGGGCTAGTTGCCGACACCCGGCACGGCAGGCGCAGCAAATGTGTCGGCCGACCGCAACATGGTCTTCAGAACCTCGACCGTCGCGGCGTGGCGGGGCGAGTTGTTGATGAGGGTGGAAAAGCGCAAGAGGCCCGAGAGCAACACCGAAAGAAGGTCTTCGAGAGCCTCTTGTGGGATGTCGCTGCGCACCTCGCCGTTCGCAAAAGCATCAGCGCAGAGCCGCTTGACCAGGTTCGCACTGCGCTGACGCTGGGGCTCGACGAACGAAAAAAGCTCGGGGTGGTGCTGAACCTCGTACGCCACGTCGACAACGAAGCCGGCAATCGACGGATCATCACGGTTGATGCACACCGAGACGTCGAGCGCCGCGGAAAAGCGGTCGACGAGGGTCGAATGGGGCTCGATGCCCTTTTCGATCTCGGCGTAGATGAACTCTTGTACTTCTTCGAAGACGGCCGCGTAGAGATCGATCTTCGAAGGAAAGTAGTGGTAAATCGCCGCCGAAGTGATGCCTGCCACCTCGGCAATCTGGGCATTCGTCGTACGCTCGAAACCGTTCTCGCCGAAACACTTCCGTGCCGCCGCGAGCAGTCGTGCGCGGGTTTCCACCGAGTCGGCGTCACGCGGGCGACCGAGCTTGCGCACGGCTGTCTTTTCCACTGCCCTGTCCACTGCGGCCATCGTCCCTTCGTTTCCCGAAGGTAAAGGTAGTTGGCGACTCAGTCCTTCTTGCGGTCGGACGGCCCCGGATCGACGGGCATGCCGTACTTCACCCGGTTGTGGGAGTGTGCGAGATGCTGATGCACGAACGCCGTGCGCAGCGCGTTCCACTGGCCCTGGGCTTCGAGAGTTTGGTTGACACTCTCTTTTGCGAGCTTCAATGCGAACGACGGACGTTTGGCGATCGTGCGCGCCATGTCGAGCGCCGCATCGCGCAACTTGTCGTTCGGGACGACCTTGTTCACCATGCCCCATTGCATTGCTTCGTGCGCGGTCAACCATTCACCGGTGAAGAGCATTTCCTTCGCCTTGCGCGGACCCACTTCCCATGGGTGTGCAAAGTATTCGACGCCATTCACACCCATGCCAACAACCGGATCCGAGAACATCGCGTCCTCGGACGCGATGATCACGTCGGCAATCCACAGCAGCATGAGCCCACCCGCGATTGTCTTGCCCTGTGCGGCGGCAATCACGGGCTTCGGGAGGTTGCGCCATCTCCAACACATGTTGAAGTAGACCTCTTCCTCCCATGCCATGTGACCCTCTTGGCCTTCACGACCGAATCCGCCGTACGGAAAGACGAGATTGAATTCCTTGTGGCTTTCGGTGTCGCGCATGTCGTGGCCCGAGCAGAAGTGCGGACCCTCCGCGCGGAACACGATGACCTTCACGTCGCTACGCCGGGCGGCATCGGTGAAGGCCGCCTCGAGCTCGTAGGTCATGCGCTTGTTCTGGGCGTTGCGTGCCTCGGGACGGTCGAGCGTGACGATCGCGATGCCGTTTTCCCCCGGGTTTTCGACCTCGTAGTGGATGGTCTTCAGATCCTTCAGATCGACTGCCATTGGGGGGCCTTTCGCTGCGGGTGTTCCGGGGTCACTTGATCTTGGTGAACGTGAGTTCGAGCTTGGTCAGACCGCGCAGGGTCATCGACAACTCGCGGTGAGTCACTTCCTCGACGGGCGCAAAGGCGATGTTGTCGAGGCGGCTGAGCAGCAACTCAAAAGCGATTCGGGCTTCACTGCGTGCGAGTGCGGCACCGACGCAGAAATGCGGACCCTGTCCGAACGCCATGTGCGTGCGTGCATTGTCACGTTCGACGTCGAACTTGTCGGCATTCGGGAACTTGCGCTCGTCGCGGCCCGAACTGCCGTACATCGCCATGAGGATCGAGCCCTTCGGCACCTCGACTCCCCCGACGACCGCATCCTTCGTGCAGAATCGCGGCAACATCTGCACGGGGGCCTCGAGACGCAAGGCCTCTTCAACCATGTTCGCGATGAGACCGGGGTTGGTACGCACCTTTGCCATCTGGTCGGGGTTCTCGATGAGATGCTGCATCGCCATCGCGATGAGATTGGTGGTGGTCTCATTGCCGGCAACCAGCACCTGGTCGATGATGCTCAGCATCTCGTCGATCTCGAGGCCCTGACCCTGGCGCGGGCCGGAATCGAAACGCGCCTGCACAAGGTCGGTGAGAAGGTCGTCGCGCGGGTCGGTCTCACGCTCGCGCACGCATGCCGCCATGTATTGGTGCAGGTCGTAGCGGCTCTGGGCACACTCGATCTGGCGTTCGGCCGAGAGCATTCCAGACAGCGGCGCAACGGCATCGTCGCTCCACTTCTTGAACTTCGGCATGTCCTTGCGGTCGACGCCGAGAGCGTCGGCAATGACGGTGAGCGGAACCCAGATGGCGAACTGCGACACCAGGTCGACACGACCGTCGTCGATGAACTTGTCGATGAGATCGTTCGTGATTTCCTTGATCGACTCTTCGAGCTGGGCCACACGCTTCGGAAGGAACGCCTTGTTGACAAGTGACCGGAACTGAGTGTGCGACGGCGGGTCGTTGGTGAGCAACGTGTCGACACGCTTGTAATCACGCTTGGAAATCTCGATTGCCTCGGGTGGCACCTGCGAGAACGCCCCGTTGGTCATCGATTGCGAAGAGAAGGTTTCGTGGTCGCGGACCATCGTCATGATGTCCTCGTATCGCGACACCGCCCAAAATCCCAAGGGTGTCTGGTGCACCGGCGCCTCTTCACGTACGCGTTGGTAATAGTGGTACGGACAACCAAGAACCTCGGGCGTCACCATGTTCACCTTCGTGATGTCGGCGCCGAGTTCCTGTTGTGCTTCTTCGCTGATGCTCACTTGATTTCCCCCTTCTCTCCCGTTCGGTAATCTCCGAAACCAGAGTCTCTCGCATCAAGGGCCTTCGTGACACCCTGTGCGAATTTCGCGAAGTACTCACGGCTCGAACGCTGATGGAAGCCGAGGGCGTTGATGTCGGCCGTGGCCCGCATACCGTCTCGCATGCCCATGGCATCCATGGCCCGGTGGACGACCCGCTTGTTCAGGGCTTGGAGGTCGGGCGGGACTTTTGCCACCCGTTCGGCGATCGACAGAACCTCGGCATCCAGGCTGTCGGCTGCGAATGCCCGGTTGGCGAACCCGGCCTCGACGGCCTCGGCACCGGTCATCGAGTCTCCGGTGAGCATCGCCTCCATGGCCCGCCGCATGCCCAACAACCACGGGTGCCACGCCATGTCGGGTGACGACATCGACCGCACCGGGGGGTACCCGATCTGGGCGTCATCGGCCACGTAGACCAAGTCGCATGCTGTTGCGAGTTCGGTGCCACCGGCCAGGCAATAGCCGTGTACCTGGGCGACGATCGGCGTCGCCATGTCCATCATCTCGAACCAGCCGGCAAGTACGTGTCGGGCCCACGCACCGTCGGCGATGCTGATCGGCCAAGGTGGAGTTTCCGACTTGTCCTGTGCCAGGTCGTAACCCGCGGAGAAGCTCTTGCCGGCCCCACGGATGATCACCACGTGGACCGAGGGATCGGCGTCGGCCTCGCGCAGCAGTTCGAAGAGTCGCGACCGCAGCGCATGCGACAGCGCGTTGCGCTTCTCGGGACGATTCAACGTGAGCCGGCGAACGTGCGGTGCCGGGTCGTCGGCCAGCACCGTGTCGTTCACCGTCGTGGTCACTTCGCCTGCTTCTCCCAGTACGGGGCGCGCAGCTCGCGCTTGTTGATCTTGCCCATTGCCGTTCGGCCGACGGTCGTCACGATCTCGACGGTCTTCGGACACTTGTATCCCGACAACTGACCTCGACACAGCGCGATGATCTCTTCGGAGCTCGGTGCGTTCTGCATGTCGATGGGCACGACGAGCGCCTTCACCGCCTCACCCATGTCGGGGTCGGGTACACCGATCACGGCGACATCGGCAACGAGCGGGTGCTCAATGATCACCTTCTCGGCCTCGGCCGGATAGATGTTCACGCCGCCCGACACGATCATGTCGCTGAACCGGTCGGTGATGTAGACGAACCCGTCCTCGTCGACGTACCCGATTTCACCGAGCGTGAAGACACCCGGTCGCAGGTGTGCCTTGGCCGATTTTTCGGGATCGTTCGGATACACGACACCGCGACCGGTTGAGTCCTCGAAAAAGAGTCGACCTTCGGTGTTCGGGGGGAGTTCATTGCCGTCGTCGTCGACGACGATGCACCGGGTGAACGGCGGATTCATGACCTTGCCGACGGAACCCGGGTGCGTGAGCCAATCTTCGCTGGTGATCGAACACACCGTGCCGACTTCCGTGGCGCCGTAAGCATCAACAAAAACCGGACCGAACCACTCGATCATTCGCTTCTTCACGTCGACGGGGCACTTCGCGCCGGTGTGCGACAGCATCTTCATCGACGAGACGTCGTACTTCGCCTTCACATCGGCGGGCAGGTCGAGCATTCGCTTGAAGTGCGTCGGCACCATCACGCTGCTCGCAGCCCTCGATTCTTGGATCGCGGCCAGGGTGCGCTCGGGGTCGAACTTCTCGAGGATCACCACTGGTGTGCCGGTGGCGAGAATGCGAACACCCGACAACGGGCCCGTGTGGTACATCGGCCCGACGACCAAGTGAACCCCGAGTGCGGCGAAGCGATTGGCCCCCAGCACTGCAACGTGTTCTGCGATGTTCTTGCCACCGGCGAACATCGTGGGCGGCAGGTCGACACCCTTGGGAAAACCGGTTGTACCACTGGTGTAGAGCATGTTCGGCCGCGGCGGAACGTCGTCGGTCGGCTCGGCATCACTCGACGACGCCAAAAGGGCTTCGAGCGACTCGCCGCCCGGGGGCAGAGCGCCGTCGACTCGCCACACAACGATGGGAATCGGGTTCGGCAACTGGGCCACCGCATCGACCGCACGGGCGAGGTTCTCGGGACCGGCGAACAGCAGCCGTGTGCCCGAATCGTTGAGGATGTACGCCGCCTCTTCGGCATTCAAGTGGAAATTGACGGGCACGCTGCTGAGCCCGGCGTGCAGTGCACCCATGTGCGCGAGCGCGGTTTCGACGCTGTTCTCGGCGTAAACCGCGATGCGACGATTCGGCCCGAGGTCGCGGGGCTTCAGATTGTTGACGAGACGGTTGATGGTGGAGTTCAGCTCGCGCCAGGTCAGTGAACGCGACGAGTCACGAATCGCGATGTCGTTCTGCTTCGTTTGTGCGGCATCGGACAGTACGACTGCCATGGCCGTTCCCCCTTGTTTGTTTCAGCGTTCCCTCTTGCGGTTGGTTGTACCGCGGCGCACCGGCGCCTACTTCTTCGAAACGGTTGCCCACACCGCAGGCGCGGCGAGACCGGCGATGGCCATCTTGATGAGGTCACCAACGAGGAACGGCGTCACACCCATGGTGATCGCGTTCTGCTCGCCGTTGGCAACCGGGACGCCGAGGTCGTAAGCCAACCAAAGCGCACCCATCGTGTAGATGATCACGGTGCCGAGAGCCATCGCCGACAGCGACGAGAGAACCTGGCGATCGTGCCGGCGCTCGGCGAGGTAACCAACGACTGCTGCCGCAACGATGAAACCCATGAGATAACCGAGGGTCGCGCCGGTTCCACTCTCCCAACCACTTTCGCCTCCGGAATAAAAGGGCAGGCCGACGAGACCCATGAGCCAATAGACCAACTGGCTTGCCGCACCGCGGCTCATGCCAAGCGAGGTACCGGCAAGCAACACGGCGAGTGTCTGACCCGTGATCGGCACGGGAGTGAATCCGAGCGAGATCTTCACCTGGGCAAGCGCGGCGGTGAGGAGGGCGAAGGCGACGACGAGTGCCGCACTGCGTGCTGCAGCCTTTGAGCGCAGGCCCGGCACGAGGTCGGCAAGGACTGCGGGGGTTGATGGGGAAATTGCTTCAGCGGTCATTCGGCGAAGCGTAGTGAGTCGGAGACCGATGTCACGAACCCCGAGGGATGTTTCAATCGGGCTCAGCCGTGCAGGGAATTGCTGCCCGAACAGGCACTCGGTGAGGCACTGCTACTAGCGTTTTGCCCGTGAGCACTCTTCCCGACATCGACCAGTTCCGCAAGGAAGCCCGCGTGTGGCTCGAGCAAAATGCCGAACCGCTACCCGAGATCAACGAAGCGGAAGAAGAGGACCAAGAAGTCGTGTGGGGCGAAGGCTCCGACAACGTCGCCATCTTCCACAACTTCACCGACGAAGAAGAACTCGCCCGTCTCAACGCAGTGAAGGCGTGGCAGGCAAAGAAGTTCGATGCCGGATACGCCATGATCAACTGGCCCGAGGAACTCGGCGGCCGCGGATTGCCGGCCAGCTACGTTCGCGCCTACATGGCCGAGGAACGCAAGTTCGTCATCCCTTCCGCCGGCGAACTACCACCCACCTCGATGGGTCTCATCGCGCCAACCGTCGCCGCGTTCGGAACCCCGGAGCAAAAAGAGAAGTGGTGCAAGCCGATCATGCGCATGGACATCTGCGGATGCCAGCTCTTCTCCGAACCAAGCGCCGGGTCCGACCTTGCCTCTCTCACCACCCGCGCCACACGTGATGGTGATGAATGGATACTGAACGGCCAGAAGGTGTGGACCTCGGGTGCGCGCTTTTCCGAATGGGGCCTTGCCATCACCCGCAGCGATTTCGACGTACCGAAGCACAAGGGCCTCACCGCATTCATGGTCCCATTCGACTGGAAGGGTGTCGAGGTACGCCCGATCAAGCAGATGTCCGGTGGCGCGAACTTCAACGAGGTGTTCCTCACCGATGCTCGCATCCCCGACGAGTTCCGCCTCGGTCCCGTCGGCGAGGGATGGCGTGTCGCACTCACCTGTCTCGGCTTCGAGCGCGACCACTCCAGCAGCTCGTCCAGCAGCCACACGGGCGGATCCTTCAAGCAGGTCGTTGCCGCGGCACGTTGGGCGGGCGTCCTCGACGACCCGATCATCCGTCAAGAGATCGCCAAGTTGTACGCGACACTGCGCACCGCGCAGTACACGAACCGTCGCGTCGCCGCGGGCATGCGCGCCGGTCAAACTCCCGGGCCCGAGGGTTCGCTCGGCAAGTTGATGTGGACCGCGGGCATGACCCAGACCGGCGACGTCATCGCGAAGATCCTCGGCACCAAGGTCGTGGTCGACAACGGCGAATGGGGCACCTACGCATGGAGCGAACACATTCTCGGCGCTCCCGGCTACCGCATCGCGGGCGGCAGCGATGAGATTCAGCGCAACATCATCGGCGAGCGCGTTCTCGGACTTCCCGCAGAACCACGCGTCGACAAGGACCTCCCCTTCTCGGAGGCGCAACGCCAAGCCCG
>CAZVPL010000076.1:0-9402 GCA_964629075.1 uncultured Bifidobacterium sp.
GCAAGACACTCTTCATGCTGACGGCCGACTCGGCCGACGCGCATGCAGCGGCAGCAAAACCAAGCGGACGGATCATGGTCTGCGAGGTCGACGTCGCACGTGCCGGGCTTCCGTGACGCGCGAGTAGCGCTTTTCGGCGCAGGACGTAGCAAAAAGCGGGTAGCTGTGCGCCGAGAACCCTTGGGGTTTTAGCGGGGGTGGTGGCAGGCGACGAAGTGGCCCGGAGCAACTTCGGTCAGTTGCGGTTCTTCCGCGGCGCACTTCTCGGTGGCGGCGGGGCAACGCGTGCGGAACCGACAACCCGAAGGCGGGTCGACGGGGGAGGGCGGCTCGCCCTGAATTGCAGCGCGGGTGCGCGGCGCACTGGGGTCGGGCAACGGCACCGAGCCGACGAGAGCGTGTGTGTAGTGGTGGCGGGGCTGGGTGTACAGCGTGTCGGGGCCGGCGACCTCGCAGACCTTGCCGAGGTACATCACCATGATGCGCGTGCTGACCGCCTTCACGACGGCGAGGTCGTGCGAGATGAACACCAGCGTCAGCCCGTAACGCTCTTTCATGTCCTGCAAGAGGTTGAGGATCTGGGCCTGAACGCTGACGTCGAGAGCCGAGACCGGCTCGTCGCAGATGAGAAGCAGGGGTTCGAGGGCGAGTGATCGCGCAATGCTGATGCGCTGGCACTGACCGCCGGAGAACTCGTAGGGCTTGCGATCGCGGACAATCTGGGCGTCGAGGCCGACTGCCTCGAGAAGCTCGTCGACGCGCTTGCTGCGCTCTTCGGGAGTGCCACGCTCCCAGATCGCGAGCGGTTCTTCGACGAGGCGGGCAACGCTGAAGCGTGGGTCGAGCGAGCTCACCGGGTCCTGGAAGATCATCTGCATCGCGGGGCGCATCTGACGCAGCTCGTTTTCCGGCATTGCGAGCAGGTCGCGGTCGTCGAATCGAACCGACCCGCCCGACGTCGGGATGAGACGGAGAATCGCCTTGCCGAGTGTGGACTTTCCGCAGCCGGATTCACCGACGACGGCCAACGTTTCCCCACGTACGAGGTCGAAGGAGATTCCCGAAACCGCCTTCACGGAGCTACCGCCCGCTGCCTTGAACTCGACTGCCAAATCTTCGACCGAGAGGATCGTGTCGGCGGACGGCCGCATGTGCGCCTTGCCACTGCCAGCCATCAGGCGTTTCCTCCGATCGGAAAGAAGCAGCGGTAGACGTGACCGTCTGCTGCCGTGGTGAGCGGCGGAACCTCCGAACGGCACTTGTCCTGCACGTAGGGACACCGTGGTGCGAAAGGACAGCCGGGTTCGGGATTCGTCGGGTCGGGGAGTCGACCGCCGATCATCGGCATTCGACCACCCGACGGCTGGTCGAGGCGAGGGATCGACTTCAACAGGGCCTCGGTGTAGGGCATCTTCATCGACGTGAAGAGTTTCTTCGTCGGCGCCTGTTCAACGACGAGGCCCGCGTAGAGCACCGTGACGTAATCGGTGTGGTTGGCGACGACGCCGAGGTCGTGCGTGACCAGCATCATCGACATGTCGAGATCGCGGCGCAGGTCGGAGAGAAGTTCGAGAATCTGGGCCTGAACGGTGACGTCGAGGGCGGTCGTTGGCTCGTCGGCGAAAAGCAACTTGGGCTTGCACGCGATTGCGGTTGCGATGACGACGCGCTGGCGCATGCCTCCCGACAACTGCCCGGGGAACTTGCGCAGAGTGGCTTCGGGGTCGGGAATTCGCACGAGCCCCAGCAATTCGGCGGCACGTGCGCGGGCGGCCTTCTTGTCCTTTCCGAGGCGGATGACGAGACTTTCTGCAAGCTGCGAACCGATGCGACGCACGGGGTTGAGGGCGGTCATCGGATCCTGGAAGATCATCGCCATGCCGGTGCCGAAGTACTGACGAACCTCGGCGCTGTCGAGGCTGCCGATTTCGTCTCCGTCGAAAACGACCGACCCGCTACGGCGAACGTTGCTTCCCCGCAAGAGGCCCATCGCAGCGCGGCACATGACCGTCTTGCCCGAGCCGGATTCGCCGACGATGCCCATGCTCGAGCCGGCCGGCACCTCGACGTCGACGCCGCGGACGGCCTGCAGGAGACCGCGAGGCGTGTCGAAGCCGACTTCCAAATTCTTGATGGAGAGGATCGAGTTCATATCTTGCCCTCTCGCTGGTCGAGTCGTGATCGCAGATAGTCGCCGACCTGGTTGCAGGCGATGACGGTGAGGGCAAGGACGATGACGGGCATGTACATCGAGTGTGGGGCGTAGGTGAAGTCGCCGGAGACACGTGAGATTGCGGCGCCCCAACTGACGCCGTCGGTGATGCCGACACCAAGCAGCGACAAGGCACCCTCCGCGACGATGACGACGCCGATGGCTAGGAAGCCGATGGCGTAGATCGACGGAAGAACGTTCGGTACCACGTGCTTCAACACGATGTCGCGGTTCTTCATTCCCATCGATCGTGCAGCCGTGATGAATTCACGGTTGATCCACGTGAGGGTTGCTCCTCGTGCGATACGACCCAGGATGGGAATGATGACGACGGTCAACGAAATGATGACGACAACGACGCGTCGGCTGCTCGAGACGGGCTGCGTGGGGTCGGCGCTGGTGGCGAGCACGGCAACCAATGCCAAACCCAGGACGAGGTTGGGAATCGACAGCATGATGTTGAACAGCAGGTTCACGACGTAGTCGAACTTGCCCCGCACAAAGGCCGAGATGATGCCGATCGTGGCGCCGATGACACCACCGAGACCGACAGAGATCACTGCAATCAACAACGACAGGCGCGAGCCGTTCACGATGTTGGACAGCACGTCATAGCCGTTCGAGTCGGTTCCGAAGATGTGGCCCGATGAAAAGAGCCCGGTCCCCATAGCCTCGATGTCGGCTTCGCGTGGATTGTCGAGCGGCAGGATCGGCCCGAGAATCGCGGCCAGCACCACAAGGGTGAGCCACGACAGGCAGATCTTGGTGAACAGGTCGAGTGAGCGGAACTTGCTAAGCACTACGGCGCTCCCGGGTTCGGGGATCGACGAAACCGACAAAAACGTCGATCACGCTGTTGAAGATCACGTACCCAATGGCAACGAGGGCGACGTATGCCTGCAGCGCGAAGTACTGACGGCCGAAAATGGCGAGGCCGATTTCTGTACCGAGACCCGGAATGGAAAACACGCGCTCGATGACGAGCGAGCCACCGATGAGGGCGCCCATGTTCAATGCCGCGGAAGTGAGCAAGGTGACCGACGAAGGCCGAAGCACGTGGGTGAAGAGGATGCGGCGGTCACTCAAGCCCTTTGCAACGGCCATGGTGACGAAGTCCTCGCGAAGGGTGGCAATGACGTCGGTGCGAAGGAGGCGTGTGTAGGACGCAATCAGCGGGATACCGAGTGCGAGGACGGGAAGAATCATGCTGCGCACGTGGTCGACAAAACTCTCCGAGATGGGCACGTAGCCCAGCGGCGGGAGCCACTCGAGCTTGACGCCGACAATGAGTGCGAGCAGCAGGCCAAGCACGAAGTTGGGAATGGATGCTGCAGTGAAGAGTCCGTAGGAGACAAAACGATCGGTGCGGCGCCCCGCGCGGTAGGCGCTGAAGATGCCGAGAGGGATGGCGACGGCAAGGGCGAAGATCTGGGTGTAGAAGACCAACTGCAGCGTCTTGGGAAGAGCGCGGCTCACGTGACTGGAGACGCTTTCGCCGCCGCCGCCGGGCAACACGATGCGCCCGAAGTCGCCCCGGACGAAGTCCCACAGCCAATGGAAGTAGTACGAAAAGGCGTTGCGGTCGAGACCGAGTTCCTCGATCTGGCGCTGGCGATCTTCTTCGAAGAGTCCGGTGACGTACAGCTCTTTCAACCCGACGGGCAAGAGGCGCAAGAGCAGCGACAAAAGGAACGTCGCACCGATGACGACGAGCAAGAGCTGCACGAGGCGTTTCAACACCTCGACGATGTTCGTGGATCTGGCCTTCATGCCGTGGAACTCCCCCTGCAAACGACACTAGCCGAAGTCGTCACATCACAAAGAGAAAACGCCGGGCAAGACAACTTGTGGGGAGAAACGAAAGTGGGCGGGTCGCTTGCGCGACCCGCCCACAACTTCGTGTGGATCAAACGATGATCGTTACTTGCTGACCCAGATACCGGTCCAGTTGATGCCCGCGTTGGTCATCGGAATGCCGGTCTTGCCTGCGGCCAGTTCGAAGGTGTCGTAACCGCGAAGCTTCTTGCCAAAGCCGTAGGTGTACATGAGAGTCGGAGTCGGGACGACCACCGCGTTCTCTTGCACGTACTTGGTGAGTGCCTTCAACTTGGCGGCCCG
Organism: uncultured Bifidobacterium sp.; assembly: GCA_964629075.1. GTDB lineage: Bacteria > Actinomycetota > Acidimicrobiia > Acidimicrobiales > Ilumatobacteraceae > F1-20-MAGs119. Next base: position 4,331 of record CAZVPL010000076.1, read on the forward strand.
ACCCTTCGTGATGTCCTGCTTGGCGGCATACAGAAGGTCGGTCAGGGCGTTGTCCTTGTGGCGCGTCAGGTTGAGCGCGGTACCCGCGATCGGAAGGAGCGGGCTGCGCTCGGTCCGTGCGTTGTTGCCGGGCTCGCTAAACACGTTCTGCTGGAGGAACGGCAGGATGAAGCCGGTGCCCTGACCTTCGAAGAGAAGGACGGCGTAGTTCTGGTACGGGTTCAGCTTGCCCGCTGCAGCAGCAGCGAGACCGGGGAACGCGTTGGCAACTTGGGTTGCGCCGTCTTCCTGGTTGATGGTGGTGGTGATGCCGGCCTTGGCAAAGATCTGCTGTGACGCCTTTGCGTTGGCCAGCGATTCATCGCTGAGCGTGGCGTTGATCTGGAACGTCAGGTCCTTGCCGGTTTCCTTCTTGTACGCAGCCTGGTACTCCTTCGACTTCTTGATGTCGAACTTGATGAAGCCCCTGGTGTTGTACATCACGTTGTCCTTGCCAACGATCGATGTCGGGATGTTGCCGACGCACTTGCCCTTGAAGCAGTTGCGCAGCTTGTAGTAGGTGGCGTTGTCCCACGCGTGGGCCATTGCCAATCGAGCGTTCTTGTTGTTGAACGGTTCGATTGCCTGGTTCGGCCACCACGTCGGATAGAACGTGTCCTTGCTGTCGACCCAGCCGAGGTTTTTCGAGCTCTTGACAGAAAGCATCTGCTTCACTTCGCCGGCGCTGGTGAACTGCGCTGCGTCGTACTTGCCGGAGCGAAGCGCGTTCAGGCGCTGCGTCGGCTGCTGCTGGACATCGAAGGTGATCGAGTCGAGGTACGGCAGCTGGGTGCCGGCCTTGTCCTTGCGCCAGTAGTTCGGGTTGCGCTTCACCTTGACGTTGGTCGGGGTGACGGTTTCGAACATGAATGGTCCGGTTCCGACACCCTTGGTGGCGCACTCGTCCTTGTTCTTGATGGTCGATGGTGCACGCATGAAGAAGCGGCCCGAGGCGTACAGCGTGTCGAGCCAGTCGACCTGCGAGGTCCACAGCGTCATCACGACGGAGTCGGTGCCCGATGCCTCAACCTTGCGCAGGTTGGCGGTGAAGGGGATACCCGAGCCCGCGGTGTGCACCGCGGTTGCGGTGTTCTTCAGGTAGTAATCGCCGCTGAGGGCCTGAAGATTCAAGACGACGGCTGCTGCATCGAGTGGTTCGCCGTTGCTGAACTTGATGTTCGGACGCAAGGTCATGGTCCAGGTTTTGAAGTCTGCGCTCGGCGAAATGGTCTTGGCGAGGAAGGGGACGAACTTGCCGTCACTGCTCTTCTCGATGAGCCCTTCGTACACGGTCTTCCACACACCGAGTGCCGAGTTCGGCACGTTGGGCGAGCAGCAGGTGGTCAGCACCTGGTCGAAGATGCCTGTGGTGATGTTTCCACCGCGTACCGGCTTTTCCGCGGCTGCAGAATTGGCAGACGCTTGCGCCGCAGCCGGAATGACCGATGCCGCGACCGCGATGCCAGTGAAGAGGGCCACGCGGCGCGAACGCCCCAGCCTCTTCGTCGCTCTGATCGACATTGTTTCCCCTCTTTTTGTTGTGTGTCACGCCGGGTTCGGCGTGCCTGTTGTCACAATACTGCCACTCCCGTGACGAGGCAACGGAATGACGAACGAAGCGTTGTGCAACGTTGCCGCATGCAAAGAAGAAAATGTGCTTGACGCTGTCAGTGCGGTGCACCGAATTGACGGTCACCGGCGTCGCCAAGGCCTGGAACGATGAACGCGTGCTCGTTGAGTCGTTCGTCAATCGACGCCGTAAAGATGAGGAGGTCGAGCCCCTCGGCTTCCAGGTGTGCGATGCCTTCGGGTGCGGCCAATGCGCAGACCACCGTGATGGGTCCCTCGGCGCCGCGCTCGAGGAGCAGTCGACACGTGTGGGCGAGTGATCCCCCGGTCGCGAGCATCGGGTCGAGAACAATGCAGAGGCGACCTGCGAGCGTCTCCGGAAGTTTGTTCACATACGGCTTGGGCTGGAAGGTTGCCTCGTCACGGCTGATGCCGATGAAGCCGACATCGGCACTTGGCATCAGGTCTTGTGCCGCATGCACGAATCCGAGGCCGGCACGCAGAACTGGGATGACAACGGGTTGGGTCGACAGAACCCTGCCCTTGGTTGCGGTGAGGGGTGTTTCGACGGTGACATCGCTGAGCGTCAAGCGACGGGTGGCTTCCACCAACAGCAGCATGCCCACTCGTTCAAGTTCCTGACGAAAGAGGGCGTTGGGCGTCGACTTGTCGCGCACCCGCGTGAGCGAGTCTTGAACGAGAGGATGGGAGACGATTTCGACGCGTACCGGCATCTTGCCATTCTTACCGAATCAGTTGGTCGGGGAAGGGGGACTTGAACCCCCGGCCTCCTGCTCCCAAAGCAGGCGCGCTACCAAGCTGCGCCATTCCCCGGCGAAGTTAAAAGTGAGGCTAGCGGTGCAAACGGCGGTGGGGGTTCGTCTCGAAGCCTGTCGCTGTGTCTATTGCCGCTTCGCTGTGCCTACTGCCGCTTCGCTTCGCGGGCAAGTCGCTTTGCGGTTCGCCCCGTTGCTGCGATCTGTCGTGAGTCGAGGTCGCCGATCTCCGTTCCGTTCGCGAACAAGACCCGGTAGCGCTGCCAGTTGAAGCCGTTGGCGAGAATCACTTTGCCTTCTGTTCCGGCCGGGGCGCCGTCGAGGTCGACGGTGGCAACGACGCGGTCACCGAGACGCAGGTTGATTTGGTCGGCGTGCGGCTTGGCAAGGGCGTGTGGCTTCCAGAACGGCATGTCTCCATCTTTGCCGATGGGTCCATCCAAAGCCCACTTTCGGGACGACTGGGTACACTCGACACCCTGTGAAAACGACTCTTGAACCCCTCGACGACAACAAGGTGAAGCTCACCGTCGAGCTCGACGACGCCGAATTCGACGCGAGCATCGACTTGGCCTTCAAGAAGATCGCCCAGGAAGTGAGGATGCCGGGGTTCCGTGCGGGCAAGGCGCCGCGCAAGCTGCTCGAGGCCCGCATTGGCCTTGCAGCCGCCCGTCAACAGGCCATCCAGGATTCTGTACCTCTTTATCTGTCGAAGGCTGTTCGCGAGCACGACATCGACCTCATCGCCACACCCGACGTCAAGCTGGTCTCGGGCGAAGAAGACGGCCCGGTTGCATTCGACGCGACGTGTGAGGTGCGTCCCGTCATCACCGTCCCCGGTTACCAGGGTCTACGCATCGAGCTTGCGCCCATCGACGCCTCCGATGAAGAGATCGAAGAAGTGGTCAACGCCGAACGCCGTCGACACGGCAATCTGGTCGATGTCGACCGTCCGTCGCAGGCCGGCGACTTTGTGACGCTCGACCTGCAGGGCCTGCGCGACGGCGAGCCCGTGCCGGGTCTCAACACCGACGACTGGGTCTACGAGATCGGCCGTGGTTGGGTTGCACCCACGTTCGACGACGAGGTCACCGGTGCAGTCAAGGGTGCACAGTTGAAGTTCACGGCGACGCCGAACGGCACCGAGCAGCCCGCCGACTTCGAAGTCACGGTGCAGCGGGTGCAGGTCCTCGAACTCGCCGATCTCTCCGATGCCTGGGTCGCAGAACATGTCGCCGAGCACGACACCGTTGCCGCATGGCGCGAGGCCGTGGCCGCGCGCATCTCGGAGATGAAGTTGAACCAGGCTCGCAACGTCCTCATCGACAAGGCGAGCGAATCCCTCGCCGCTCTCGTCGACATCGATGCTCCCGAGTCGATGGTCAACAGCGATCTTCAGGCCCGGGTTCAGAACACGGTGCAGCAGTTCCAGGCCCAGGGCATCGCGCTCGACCAGTGGCTCTCGGCCACCGGACAAGACACGAACCAGTTCGTCGATGCGTTGAAAGAGCAGTCGCAAAAGGCCGTGAAGGTCGACCTTGCGCTGCGGGCGATCGTGGTGGCCGAGGGGCTTGCCGCATCCGACGAAGACATCGAACTCGAATACCAGCGCATCGCAATGCGGGTGAACCAAAAGCCGGCGCAGGTTCGCAAGGTCTACGAAAAGAACGATGCCGTCGCCGACCTGGCGTCACAGATCGCGAAATCCAAGGCCCTCGATTGGTTGTTGCACAACGTCACAATGGTCGACACAAACGGCAAGGAACTCGACCGCGAGCACATTCTGGGTCACGACCATGACCATTCTCACGATCACGCGCACGATGGCGAAGATGGTCACTCCCACGGGGCAGAATGAGCAACGTGTCGCACCAGTTCCGCAACTACTACGTTCCCAACGTCACCGAACAAACCAGCCGTGGCGAACGGGTCTACGACCTCTACAGCCGCCTGCTGAAGGAAAACATCATCTTCCTCGGCACGCCGATCGACGACACGATCGCCAACCTCATCTGTGCACAGTTGATCCACCTCGAGAGTGAAAACCCCGACAAAGACATCAACATCTACATCAACAGCCCCGGTGGCGATATCACCGCGTTGTTCGCCATCTACGACACGATGCAGTTCATCAAGAACGACATCGCCACCATCTGCCTCGGCCAGGCTGCCTCGGCGGCGGCTGTTCTGTTGGCGGCAGGAACCAAGGGCAAGCGCCTCGCCCTGCCGCACTCCCGCGTTCTTCTCCACCAGCCCTACGGTCAGGTTGGATACGCCCAGGTCACCGATCTCGAGATCGCCGCCCGTGAAATCCTGAGAATGCGCGATCTTCTCGAGGAAATCCTCTCAAATCACACCGGGCAGCCGATCGACCGTGTCCATGCCGACACCGACCGCGACTTCGTAATGGAAGCACCTGAGGCACTTGCGTATGGCATCATCGATGATGTCATTTCAAGTCGCCAGCTGACCGACCGAACCGGGCCGATCCGCTGACACGTTTCAGAGGAGGGCCGCGTGGCCAAATTCGGTGATTCGGGAGAATTGCTGAAGTGCTCGTTCTGCGGCAAGTCGCAGAAACAGGTGAAGAAGCTCATCGCCGGTCCCGGCGTGTACATCTGTGACGAGTGCATCGAACTCTGCAACGAGATCATCGAAGAGGAGTTCGCCGACACCGGTGACGTCCGC
>CAZVPL010000077.1:0-9400 GCA_964629075.1 uncultured Bifidobacterium sp.
GCGCCTTGCTGCGGGTGCGCTGACGGCCACCCTCTTCGACCTTGCCCTCGCGGACATCGATGATTGGCTTGATGGCGAGGGCCGAGGCGATCATGGCCTTGGCGCCACCGATCCGGCCGCCCTTTTTCAGGTTTTCCAGTGTGTCGAGGGCGCCGTAGACGTGAACCCGGCCCGAGAGATCCGTTCCCTTTGCTGCGACCTCATCGATTCCGGCCCCGCCCTGGGCCGCCTGGGCGCAGGCGCGAACGATGATGCCCTGGCCCATCGACACGCTGCGGCTGTCGACGATGCGAACCGGAATGTCGGCGGCCACCGCGCGGGCTGCGATCTCGGCGCTTTGCATGGTTGCCGACAGGGCAGAAGACAGCGAGACAACAACGACGCCGGTAGCGCCCTGAGCGAGAAGGCCGCGATAGGCGGTTTCGAATTGGCCAGGGGAGGGGGCCGCGGTTTCGGGAAGCACTGGTGACGCGGCGCACTTCGCCCAGAATTCTTTCGGGCCGAACGCCTCGCGGTCGACGTAGTCGGTGTCGCCGAAGCGAATCGTGAGGGGAACGACCGTGATGCCGTACTGGTCGATGATCGACTGCGGCAGGTCGCAGGCGCTGTCGGTGACGATGCGGACTGTCATGTCCGAAAACCTAGTTCTTGTCGGTCGAAACAGTGCGTTCGAGGTGGCGCGACGGATGGTCGACCACTGCAAGTGCCGCGTCGATCGCCCGACGCCGCTTGGAACGCCAGTTGTGGGCCCACCATGTGAGGAGTATCAGGAGAGCGGTTGCGGTCACCACTTGCCCGAGGCCCGCGATGGCGCTGACGTTTGCCGTGATGGTGACGGGTTCACTCAGCGCGAGGTCGCCGCGGGGTGTCAGCAACTGCACCGACACGGGGAACCGTCCGTTCGAACGAGCCTCGACGTCGATCACCACTTCGGCACTTGCGTTGGCGGGAACCTCGAGAACTTGTCGGGCCTTCGGGAACTTGAGCTTCGAGCTGCGGAACCGCACGATTGCCCGCAAGGTGGTGTCGGAGGTGTTGCGCACCTGCAGCCGAAGCTCGGCTTTGCGCGAACTGAGGGTGAAGTTGGCCGCGGCCGGAAGTTCGAGTGCGCCAACGAGGGCTTTGGTCGAGGAGCGCAGGTTTTCGACGAGGGCCGCGTTCAGGACGGCGTCGGTTCGGCTGGAGAGAAGCGTCGTCAACATTGCGGGCCATGTCTCGCGCCGCGGGTCGTTGTCGGTGAGCATGGAGACGACGTTGTTGACGCGCGGTGTCAGTTCGTCGACCTGCGATTTGGCGCCGGCGAGAGAGACATCGGTGCCCGCCGACAGATCCAGCACGTCACCCGTGGTTTCCGAACCCGCTGGTCGCGGATTTGCCAACACCTTGAGGACGGGGCTCGATCCGGCGAGGCGGAACAATTGCTGGAGAGCGACGGGGTTGGCAGGCCCGGCATCGTCGGTGCCCAGCGCGACGCTGACGAGAGAGAGGTCCTTGCCCATTCCCAGCAACGACTCGCGTTGCAATACGAGACCTGCCCCAACAAGCACGGCTCGCGCGAGTGGGCTGCGAGATTCGTCGCCGAGAACCCCTGCGTACGTTGCGTCGATGCCCTGCACGAGGATCGTCGACCCGTCGGCAGCCCGCGCGCGGTACGTCAGCGCCGAGTCGAGCGCGCCACGAAACCCGGACTGATCGATGGCTCGCGGGGTGAGAATTGCCCCGCGCACACCGACGTCACGCAACAAAACGGCTCCGTCGGCGGTGAGCTTGTCGTCGATCACCATCACGCCGCGGTCGGGGGTGAGCCCGAGAGCGGCCGAGACCGCGTCTTCGCCTGCGCGGAGTTGCGAGGCGAACAGTTCGCTCAATCCCACGCCGGCAATGGCACTGGGATTCAACGGAACGAACGGCGTTGCTGCCACGGTGTGGCGCGCGGTCTGCGCGCGCAGGGCCGCGAACGCTTCGGGACCGGCGGCTGCCACTTGGTCGGCCTGCAGCGACACGAACGCACCGCCGGTTTCGTCGTCGTAGGCCGCGGCAAGGTCGGACAATTGCTGTGTGAACTGCGGCGACGCGATGTTTTCACCGGTGGCCGTGCGGGCGGGTGCCGCCGACAACGAGGCAACGTTCATCACCTGCAGTGTTCCCTCGAACGTTGCTGCGACGGCATCGTCAGGGTCGACATGGTGGACGAACGTGACTGTGGACCCGAGAACCGTCTCGTCGGCCCGCAGCTCCACCGTGATCGGATACACGCCGGTGCTGCCAAAGAGAAGGCCGTCGGCGCCGGCTCCGTCGGTTACCGTCGGAACCGAGACGACGAGCCGGCCCGCGGAGTTTCGTGTGAGGTCTGCAACCGGAGTCCGAAGGCGGTCGAGTTCGTCGGGCAGACGACCGGCGACGGCGGTGGCGAGTTCGCCGCGGGTGTTGACGCGACGGTGGGAGACAATGTCGAGGTTCAGGTTCTCACCCGTTGCACCACCCGTGTCGACGACCACCCGCCAGGCGGCATCGCCGACAATCGTGAAGCCCTGCTGGGTGATGGTCACGTTCGTTGCCGCGTGGGAGGGGGAGGCGGAGCCGGCGAAGGCCAACGCGAGCGCTGTGACGAGGGCGCCCACCACACAATGAAGAATCGATCGGCGCGGGGTCACAACGAACGGTGACCCGACAGCCCGGAATGGTCGCACTCCATCACCCGTAGGCGATACCCGACCGACTCGAAGCCCCATTGACGGTAAAGGCTAAGCGCCGCCGCGTTGTCCACGTCGGTGTTCACGTACATTCGCCGCGCCCCAAGGCGGTGAGCCCACGACAACGCGTCATGAACCAGGGATCCGGCGGCTCCCCGTCGCCGCGTCGTTGGCAGTACCGCGAGGCGTTGGAGATAAGAGGAATCCTCGCTTACTCCCGTGAGGCAGTAACCCACGGGTGGGGTGAAGGGAATCGCGCCGCGCCGTCGGGCACCTCGTACGCGGAACCGAATGGTGGCCCGGCACGAGTTGTCGAAGGCGTTTTCGTCGAGCGCCCACTCATCGCCGAAGGCGGCCACGTCGATGCGCACCGCTTCGCTCCGGCGCACCGACCCGATGCGCCAATTGCGAGATTCGGCCGCAACATCGTTCCCTGCATCGAGTTGACGAACCAGAAAGTCGAGCTCTTGTCGCATGGTGAAACCGCGGGCGAAGAGGGCATCGGCCACCGCGGGCCCGACGGCACTGGTGCGTACGCGCTGGTACGAACTCGCACTCGTTGCATCGGCCCACTCGTCGACCAATGAGTCGGTGATCGAGAAGTCCGGTCGATGGGCGGAATGAAGGGTGATCATCGCCGTTGTCGTGTCGAACGGCCACGTACCGATACTCCACGTGGGTGGCCCGGGCACTGACGTCACGAAAGACGACGGTAGTGCGACGTGCGGGGACATAGCCTGAAGCGCGTGATCCCCGAACGCTTCGCGCCGATTCTCTCTGAACTGGCGCCTCTCACCGAGCGTTTCGCGTCGGCGGGGAAGCGTCTCTATCTCGTCGGTGGAACCGTGCGCGACCTTCTCATCGGACGGGGGGACGCGACAAACGTCGACGCTTTTGATTTCGATGCCACCACCGATGCCCGCCCCGAAGAGATCAAGAAGATCATCGCCGGCTGGGCCGACGCGGTGTGGACCCAGGGTGAGCGCTTCGGCACGATCGGCGCCAAGAAAGACGGACGCGTCTATGAAATCACGACGCACCGCGCCGAGGCCTATTCCCCCGACTCGCGCAAGCCCGATGTCGCCTTTGCCGATGCCATCGACGCTGATCTCTCTCGCCGCGACTTCACGGTCAATGCGATGGCTCTCGAACTCACCGGTACCGAGCCGTCACTCATCGATCCGTTCAACGGCGCGGCTGACCTCATCGCCCGGGTACTGCGAACACCGCTTTCCCCTGAGGAAAGCTTCAGCGACGACCCGCTGCGCATGTTGCGCGCGGCCCGTTTCATTGCGGCACTCAACGTCACGCCCGACCCGGCGCTCGTTGCTGCAGTGAAGAACATGTCCGCACGCCTTGAAATCGTCTCGCGCGAACGAATCCAGGCCGAAATCGACAGACTCATCGTCCTTGACCATCCGACCGCGGGTCTGTGGTTCCTCGTCGACACGGGTCTCGCCGAACACTTCTTCCCCGAACTACCGGCGATGAGCCTTGAACAAGACCCGATTCATCGCCACAAAGACGTTCTCACCCACACTTTTGCCGTAGTCGAAAACGTTCGACCCGACGCGCATCCATCGTTCGACTTTCGTCTCACCCGACTCGCGGCGTTGTTCCACGACATCGGCAAACCAAAGACACGATCGATCCGCAAGGGGAAGGGCATCACGTTCCATCACCACGAGGTGGTGGGTGCGCGCATGACGCGCGACCGCATGAAGGCCCTGAAGTATTCGACCGAAGATGTCGACGCCGTGACGTCGCTCGTCGAATTGCACCTGCGTTTCCACACTTATTCCATGGGGTGGACCGACGCCGCGGTACGTCGCTACGTGCGTGACGCCGGTCCGCTGCTCGCGGAACTCAACGTGTTGACGCGCTGTGATTGCACCACACGCAACGAGAAAAAGGCGCTCATGTTGGCGCGCCGCATGGACGAACTTGAAACCCGCATCGACGAACTCGCCGAGCAGGAACAACTCGCTTCGATGCGACCCGAACTCGACGGCGTCGAAGTGATGGCGCTTCTCGACATGAAACCGGGTCGCGACGTTGGCCGGGCCCTTGACTTTCTCATGGAGATCCGTCTCGAAGAGGGTCTGCTCGGCGAAGAGGAAATCACCCGTCGCTTGCGTGAGTGGTGGGCGGCCCGACAGGCCTGAGGATCAACTACCGAGTTTCCGCGCGCGCACCGCAAGCGTGCACGGCACAACGGCACGCGGCTTGCTCTTGGCATACAGCTCGTACAAGACGTCGAGTGCGAAGTTCGACCGTTGCAACGACATGCACAAGTCCCCGATGGTGAGGTTCGTCGCCGTTCCATAGCGACGGCGCGCAATCGGTTCGTCACCATCGAACATCGCGTGTGCGGGGTGCTCGAGCACCGCAACGAAAGCCGCCTCCGGCTTCAGGACGCGGTGTACCTGTCGCAACAATCTGTCGACGTCGTCGACAGACGTGAGCCGTTCGACACACAACACCAAGTCGAGCGACGAGCTCGTCGCGAACCCCAATTGGAAAAGCTCGGCATGTTGGAACTCGACGCGCACACCGGCTGTTTCCGCCGCACGGCGGCCCGTGGCGATGCGATCGAGAGAGTTGTCGACGGCAATCGCCCGCGCACCCGCTTGGGCAAGCGCGACGGAGTTTGCCGGGCCGGGTGGCAAGCCAAGCTCGAGCACTCGCTTGCCGCGCACGTCGCCGACCAAGCGCAGGTCGCGTTCGCCGGAAATGTCGTCACCGAACCACACGTCTGCCACGTCACCCAGTGTGCCAAGCGCAGCGTTCATCACGGGGGATATTCGGTGGGTAGCCTTTCGCCATGTCGTTGGGCACCGGATCGTTCAGTGCGGGTTCGTTGCGCGGTGGACACGGCGCGGGCGCCGTCGATCATCGCCTGGCACGCCAGCATCTCATCAACGAATACCGTCGCGGTCGCCTGCGTCAAGACCAGGTGTGCGACGCGCACCCAGAACTCATGCGCGCTGCGCGCAACTTCGGCGAAGAGACCCGCACCACGTGCCCCATCTGCGTCGAGGACAAACTCGTGCTCGTCACGTACGTCTTTGGTCCCCACCTGCCGTCGCACGGACGTTGCGTCACGCAACGAAGCGAAATGGCCCAGATCCAACGCCGGGCCAACTCGTCGAATGGCGATTACACCGCCTACGTCGTCGAGGCATGTCGCACGTGCCGCTGGCACCACCTTCTGCGCGCCGTTCCCATCGTCGGTCGCGCCCGCCGCAGCGCCTGAGTGCCGTACGCGCAGTCCGTGGTCATTGCCGAAAGTCGAGACACCACCGCACACATGGGGGTGGTGCTCTGATGGTGTAACGGCAGCATGTCGGTCTCGTCAACCCGATGGTGCCGGTTCGATTCCGGCTCGGAGCTCCGAGAAAACGAAAGAGCGGGAAAGGTTGTGCAGGGTCCACTGCTCGACTAAACCCTCACCTGCTGTGACAATGCGGGGACAGTCCGAGTAGTCAGGGCCGGTGGGTGTACCACCGGCCCTGTTTTCGGTAGCCTCCCAAGCGACGAGACCGACGCAAGAATCGATTTCTTGCGAACACCTTCGGGTTCAAAGGGCGGCGCAAGAGCGTCGCCCTTTGTCATCTTCGTCCGCCGCTCGGCCTGACCTGTCGTAGGGTCTGCGACGGTGTCGTAGGACGCCATCAGTGGGGGGTACGACAATGGCCGTCGAGGCAAAGGGTTACGTCAAGGCCGGTTTCGAGGGCGTGAGGGATGCGTTCCTTGCAAACTTCGCAGATGGCGAGAGCGAACTGGGCGCATCCGTTGCGGTGATCCACGACGGTGAGATGGTTGTCGACATTTGGGGCGGTCACGCCGATGAAGGACGAACACGCGAGTGGGACAAGGACACGATCGTCAATGTCTGGTCGACGACGAAGACGATGATGTTCCTCGCAATGCTCGAGCTTGTCGACAAGGGCGCGATCAGCTTTGACGACCCTGTCGCGAAGTACTGGCCCGAGTTCGCGGTGAACGGCAAATCGAACGTGCTCGTGCGCCACATCATGTCGCACACCTCAGGACTCTCCGGTTGGGAACAACCGATGACGCCCGAGGATTTCGCCGACTTCGAACGGTGCGCAACCGGACTCGCTGCGCAGTCACCCTGGTGGGAGCCCGGAACTGCGAGCGGTTACCACGCCATTTCGCAGGGTTATCTGATTGGCGAAGTTGTGCGCCGGGTCACGGGATTGACCCTCGGCAACTATGTCAGGACAACATTCGCTGAACCCCTTGGTGCGGACTTCCACATCGGCACACCAGCCGAGTGTGATCCACGGATCACCCTCAATGTTCCACCGCCACCGCTCGTCATCGAGGGAGTCGACCCCGACAGCATCTCGATGCGCACCTTCACGAACCCGATCATGGATGCACGGGTTGCGTGGACCGAACCGTGGCGACGTTGCGAGAGCGCGGCCGCCAACGGACACGGCAATGCACGCTCGGTCGCGCTTCTACAGTCGATCGTTTCGCATCGTGGCGAGGCGGGCGGCAGGCGATTCTTCTCCGCGTCGGTGACCGACCGGATATTCGACGTTCAGGCCGAGGGTGTCGACCTGGTTCTCAATCAACCCGTCCAACTTGGAATGGGTTATGGACTCAATTCGGAGTACTCGCCCATCAGCCCGAACCCGCACGCGTGTTGGTGGGGTGGTTGGGGTGGCTCGCTCGTCGTCAACGATCTCGACGCCAACCTCACCTACGCGTACATGATGAACAAGATGGCGGTGCAGTTGGTCGGAGACCTTCGTGCGGCCGGGCCGCTGATGGCCACCTACGCGGCGATCGCCGCCTAGGCGATGAGCTCGCGTGAGCGCCGGATCATGAGCAGCAATACCCCGCCGAGCGCGAGGAGGATGAGCGCCCATGCGCTGGCCGCCCACGGGTCGCCGCCCGTGACCGGAACCGACGTGCGCGTCGCCGAGAGCCCGAAGGCGAGGTTCACTTCGGCCCCCGCGGTGTTGAGGGTCTCGACTTGGATGGTGTGCTGTCCCGCAGCGAGGTTCACGGGTAGCGCGAAGGTCTTGTTCAACGTGCCGTCTTCGTCGATCCTTGCGTAGCCGAGCAAAGTGGGGGTTGACATCAACCATACGGTTGCGCGGGCACCGGGTTTTAGACCCTTGCCTTTGACGAGGACCCGACCCGGGATTTCGACGACGAGCTGTCCACTCGCGTTTGTGTAGACGTTCGACCCCGGTGCTCCGGCAAGCACGATGGCGGTCTTGCCGAGGCTCGCCGCGACCATCCCGTCGCGAACCGTCGTGCGTGGTGCAATCTTCGAGCCATCCGCGGCGATTGCGACCGCTGTGCCCGACCTCGGTTTGGCCGTCGTGCCCGCGAGGGTCCTCTTCGGGGCCGTTCGCGGTTCGGACAGCTTGGGTGTCTCGACACCAGCGGCCGGGGCCGTTCGCGGTTCGGACAGCTTGGGTGTCTCGACACCAGCGGCCGGGGCCGGCACCTCGACCGCAGCGCTAGTCACTGCGGGCGCGGTGTAGGTGTCAGTCGCCCCATCACCGGCCCCGATGCGGTTCACCGCCTTCACTGTCACGGTGTACTTCGTGCCAGCGACCAGATTTGCCACGTCACACGAGGCCGCGCGCGTTGCCGTCGAGATGGTGACCGTGCCACATGCTGCGGAGTTGTCAAGGGTCGCGGTGTACGAAGTGATCGCCGCACCGCCGTCGCGTAGCGGCTCGGCCCATGCGACGCGAATCGCGCCGGCGCCGGTCGAAGCGATCGTCAGGCCACGTGGTGCTGACGGTGTCGTCACCGGAACGGCCGACATCTCACCCGTGTTGCCCACCAGCGCTGTTGCGTTCGCTGTGGTGATGGTGACGATCTGCACCTCGTACTCGAGGCCATTCGAGAGACCGGTGAACGTGTGGTTGACCGTAGAGAGCGACGTGATGGTTGCTGCAGCCGTCGTCGACCAGTCCTGGCCCTTCACGCGGATGCGCAACTGGTACTCGACGAAGGCGCCGCCACCGAGAGTCTCGGGTTCGGTCCAGGTGACCGTCAGGGAACTCGGTCCGGGAACTGCTGCGATCGCCGTTGGTGCCGTGGCCTTGCTCGCTGGCGTTGCGGCGGGCGACGTGTTCGATGCCGGGCCGACACCTGCGATGTTCCGTGCGGCGACCGTGGCCGTGTATTCGGTTCCGTTTACCAAACCGTCGATGGTGCAGGGCGAGGTCGTGCAGGTGTCGAAGGTCGTTGCGGTGCCACCCGACGCAGTGACGACGACTCGGTAGCCGACAATCGTTGAGCCACCGTCGAACGATGGGGCGCTGAAGCCGAGAGTGATCGATGCATTGGCCGCCGAGACGGACGTGATGCTCGGAGCGGTCGGCAGCGAGGCGCGAATGTCGAACTTGCGAGTCACGTCGCTGGCGGCGGCCCACGTCGAGTTGCCGGCCTGTGACGCTTTGATGCTGCATTCACCGACGGCGACGATCGAAACGACGTCACCCACGACGGTGCAGATCGAGATCGTCTCCGACGCCACTGTCACCGCAAGATTCGATGACGCTGTGATGCCCAACGAAACGTCGGCGTTGCCGAAATCCATGTCGGCGGGTTGGACGAAGGTGATGTTCTGGTTGCGCTGGCGGACTGCGATTACCTGCGTCACACGTGACGCCGTCTGGTAACTGCCGTTGCCCGCTTGATCGGCG
>CAZVPL010000078.1:0-9195 GCA_964629075.1 uncultured Bifidobacterium sp.
AAACCGACCAGGGCTACGACGCCGCGGTGTGGAGCCAGATGGGCGAGCAGATGGGTCTGCAGGGCCTGCACATTCCCGAGGAATTCGGTGGCTCGGGTTACTCGTATGTCGAACTCGGCGTCGTGTTGGAAGAGATGGGCCGCGCACTTCTCTGCGCGCCGTACTTCGCCACCGTCGTATTGGCGGCGAACACGTTGCTGCACAGCAACGACGATGCTGCAAAGAAGGCGTACCTCCCCGGCATCGCCGCGGGCACCACGATCGCCACGCTCGCAACCGCCGAGCCGTCGGGCAAGTGGGACGAAGCGGGCATCCAGATGTCGGCGTCGGGCTCGGGTTCCGATTGGAAACTGTCCGGTACCAAGTCGTTCGTCATCGACGGTCACGTCGCGTCGCTGATCATCGTCGCTGCGCGCACGGGCAAGGGCGTCAGCCTCTTCGCCGTCGAGGGCAACGCGGCCGGTCTCACCCGCACGCAACTGTCCACAATGGACCAGACGCGCAAGCAGGCCAAGCTCGACTTCAACAACACGCCGGCCAAGTTGATCGGTGAAGAAGGCAAGGGCTGGAACGTGCTTGCCAAGGTGATGGACCTCGTCGCCATCGGTCTTGCCGCCGAGCAGGTCGGCGGAGCCCAGAAGGTTCTCGAGATGGCCGTTGAGTACGCGAAGGTTCGCGTGCAGTTCGGTCGTCCGATCGGCTCGTTCCAGGCGATCAAGCACAAGTGCGCCGACATGCTGCTCGAGGTCGAGTCGGCAAAGTCGGCCGCGTACTACGGCATGTGGTGTGCGGCAGAAATGAACGACGAACTTCCGTCGGTCGCCTCGCTCGCCAAGGCCTACTGCTCCGAGGCGTACTTCCACGCCACCGCCGAAAACATCCAGATCCATGGTGGCATCGGCTTCACCTGGGAGCACCCGGCGCACCTCTACTTCAAGCGCGCGAAGTCGAGCGAGTTGATGTTCGGTGACCCGACCTACCACCGCGAGATGCTGGCCCAGCGGATCGGGATTTGATCACCGGCGTCTACATCGCCGCGGCGGCGGTGTGCGTTTTCGTCATCGCCGCAGTTGTCATTGGTCGCGAGGCGCGACGGCTCGACGCCGTTGCGCCTCGTGCCGTTTACGACCCCGACCAAGCGGTGGAGTTCGTGGCCGACATGCTGCCCGAAGTCACCCAGGCGCGGCTCACGCTCGATGAACTCGGTGCGATGCTGCGGTTGCACATGCGCTGGCTGCATGCAAAGGGTCTCCAACCAGATCGACCGGTCGACAAGCGACAGGACATCGAGGAACTTCTTCTCATTTCGGAGGATCAGCTCTCGGCGTTCCTTTTGTCAGAGGCCGAAAAGTCGGGCGTTGAACTTCTCGACGACGTCGACGTCGTGCACGTGGTTCGTGCCCACCTGGCCTATTTCGATGCCATCGGAGCGGTGGGTCCGACCGCTTCGTCGACCGATCTCTGACCGGGGCGATTCGACTTCCACACCGGTTGGTATCGCTGCAGCGCGGGGTGCGCATAAGGATCGTTTTCCAACATGTCGCGCCAACGCGCGCCGAGCTCGGCGACGTCGGCCGGCTTCATCACGGGCTCGCGCGTCTTTGACTCGAAGTGGTGACACGTTGCGAGTGGCGTCCACACCGTGCGCTTGCCCGCCGTGCGCAGCTTGAGGGCGTAGTCGATGTCGTTGTAGTTGCCCGGAAACTTCGCGCACAGCCCACCGACTTCTTCGAAGAGCGCGCGTGGTGTGAGGGCGCACGCCGCGATCACCGACGACACTTCCCGCGCGACACACAGCATGTTCGAAGCTCCGGGGGTGTCGGCGGCGTGACCACGGTAGTAGTCGTAGGGGACGGGATTGAAGAAGTGTCCCGCACTCTGAATCGAGCCATCGTCGTAGAGCAGCATCGGTCCGACGAGACCCACGGTTGGGTCGTTGAAGTAGGACAACATCGTCTCGACAATGTCGGGACTGACGATCTCGGTGTCGTCGTTCAGCAGAAGCAGAAACTCGGCATCGGTCTGAACCGCGGCAAGGTTCACCTTTTCGGCGAAGTTGAAGGGTCGATCGAACTCGATGACGGAGAGCCCGGAACCGCCTGCCGCTTCGATCTCTTGCCGGGCATCGTCGGGAGTGTCGTGGTCGAGAACAGCGATGAACTCGAGTTTCTGGTACGTGCTGAGGTTTCGCATCGCCGCGATGGCACCTGCTGCGAGTACGCGCTCGTGGCCCCACACATGCGCGCGGGTGCCGCGTGTCGGCACGATGACCGCGACGCGCGGTGTTTCGCTGACGGTGCGCCGCACGTGGACCGCGCGGCCGGAATCTGGCGTGCAGGTTGCCGTGATGCCGCTGCGTTCGCAGTGTGCCGTGACGGCGTCGAGGTTCGCGGCGGGAACGCTGTACTCCCACGATGCGTCGTACAGAAACGAGACGATGCGTCGCGGTCGTATCGCGTGTTCCGACAGGCGAAGAGCCCGGTCGTGCACGTCGAGCGAAGCCAGCATCTCCGCACCGCCGGCGGCATCGACGACGCTGTGGGATGCAAAGACGACGTCACCGACGTAGTTGTGGCCCCGCAGTCGTTCCGGTGACCAGTCGGGCCGCAGAACCTGGAACGGCTCTTCGTAACGGTCGTTGGTGGTGTGCAGTGAATCGCCGTACACGAAGTCGGCGCCGGATTCGCGTGCGAAGCGTCGGACGTCGCGTTTTGCGCCGCGGCGGAGTGAACACCACGCAGGAACGAAACCCACCATGTCGCCGGTTCTGACCGTCGAGGTCACGTTGCCACCCGTTTGATCCGGGAGCGGATTCCGACGGGAAGATGCCGGTAGAAGAACCGGAACGGCCTCACCCACCATTTGTGAACCCACACCTTGCGTTCCTCTGCCGATCGGTAGGTGGGGAACGCGTAGGGCTCGTCACCGATGCCGTGCTCGGCGCGATAGCGCACGACGTTGACCTTTGCTCGGGCGCCAATTTCGGCATCGCGCGTCGCAAGTTCCGCGAGACGAACGTCGATCTCGCTGCGGCGCAGACCCATGCGCGCGAGCCTACTGCCGCTACTCTTGGGCGCATGGAGCGCCCCGGACGGTTCGAACACACGCGGTACCTCGGAGACAAGCGGACACAGCTCGTCTACGACCTCGATACGTGGACCGACGAGTCGGTGATCGACGACATCGTGGCGAACGAAGTAGGTATCTGCTTCGGCCCCGACACGTTGGCCGAGGCGCGCAACCGCGGCTACAGCCTGGCGACACCGGGCGTTTCGCGCCGTCACCGCAAGCCCCGCGCCTGAGACGGGCAACCTCGGAAACGGCCGGTGATGGCGGGTAACGACGAAGCGCTCGTGTCCACGATGGCGAGCAACGATTCGTTTCTATCGGGTGGCCTGCGTCTCGCCAGCTATTTCGCGCGTCCGAACGGCGTGCTCGGCACGTTGCCGGGTCTCATCTTGTGCCATGGCTTTCCCATCGGACCACTCGATGCGCGTCAGTCGGCGGGAACCTTTCCGCAGTTGATCGACCGAATTGCGAACGAAGTCGGATTCGCCGCGCTCACGTTCACCTTTCGCGGGTGTGGCGCAAGCGAGGGTGACTTCTCCCTTCAGGGCTGGGTCGACGACTTGCGTGCAGCAGTCGACCATCTCGTCGAGGTCGGAAACGTCGGCAGCATCTGGTTGGTCGGAACGAACACCGGTGCATCGATCGCGCTCAGCGTTGCTGCCGACGACCCGCGGGTCACCGGTTGTGCGGCTCTCAGCGGTCGTGCCGACTTCGATGACTGGGCCGAACAGCCGCGTCGATTCCTCGAACATGCGCGCGAGATCGGCGCCATCCGTCGCGCCGGATTTCCGCAGAACTTCGACGAGTGGACGCGCGAACTGCGTCGGTTCCGGCCGATCGACGCCGCACGACGCTTCGCCCCGCGACCACTTCTCGTGCTGCACGGCGACGACGACGAAAGCGTCCCCACGGCCGATGCGCGAGTTCTCGCCCAAGCGCACGGCAATGCCGAACTGCGCGTCATCCCCGGCGCCGGGCACCGACTGCGTCACGACCCGCGGGCACTTGCGATTCTTCTCGGCTGGCTCGATCGTCAGCGCACCGCAGGTTGACCCGCGCGTCGGGTCAACGATTGCCGCTGAAGCCGTCGATGTGCGTGCTGTGCCAGGTCCATGCCGTCTGCAGGATCTCTTCGATCCCGTGACGCGCCTTCCATCCGAGTTCGCGCTCGGCGAGCGACGGATCGGCAAAGACGATTGCGGGGTCGCCAGCGCGGCGCGGAGAAAAGATGTGCGGCACGTCGCGACCCGAGATGCGGGCGGTATGCGCAAGGACTTCCAGCACCGTGCTGCCCCTGCCGGTGCCGAGATTGCAGGCCAGTGAGGGCTTGCCTGCATCGAGATAGTCGAGCGCCTTCACGTGGCCTTCGGCAAGGTCGACGACATGGATGTAGTCGCGTTCGCCCGTGCCGTCGCGGGTGGGATAGTCGTTGCCGAACACCTCGAGCGGTCCGCGTCGGCCAAGAGTTGCCTTCATGACGATGGGTACGAGATTGGTGGTGACGGACCAGTCCTCGCCGATGCGTGAATCGAAGGACGCACCTGCGGCGTTGAAGTACCGCAGACAGACGCTGCGCAACCCGCGCGTTTCGCCGATCCACGACAGCACTCGTTCGATCATCCATTTCGTTTCCGCGTAGACACTTTCGGGACGCGCCTGGAGATCCTCGGTGACCGGAACGCGCGCAGGGCTTCCGTAGATGGCCGCCGAGGAAGAAAAGACGAACTGTTCGACGCCCGCGGCGACGATGGCGTCGATGAGCGTGGTTGATCCACCGACGTTGTTCGAGAAGTAGCGGAACGGGTCGGTCATCGACTCGCCGACGCTCTTGTACGCGGCGAAATGAATGACCGACGTGACTTTGCGGTCGCGGCAGAGTTTCGTGACGAGGTCGAAGTCGGCAATCTCACCGACCACCAGTTCCGCCCCGAGCAACGCTTCTTCGTGACCCATCTCGAGCGAGTCGAGAACCACGACCTCGCGGCCCGCATCACGCAACATGCGCACCGTGTGGGAGCCGATGTAGCCGGCTCCGCCGGTGACGAGAACGGTCATTTCGTCTTCTTGAGCGGGCGGGATTGCTTGTCGCGGTCGGCGGCCTTTTCGGCCTTTTTCCAGCTGCGAACGAGAAGCAGAGTTTCGGGAGACGTGATGTCGGCGACGGTGCGCGGGTTCGCGTCGCTGAACACTCCGGCCTCGGCTTTCCAGTTGCGGGGCTTCACGCCCATGCGCTTGCCGAGTAGTGCGATGAAGATCTGCGCCTTTTCCTCGCCGAATCCCGGCAGAACCCGCAAGCGCGACGTGAGCTCTTTTGCGTCGGTGACACCCGCCCAGATGTTCTCACCCTTGTTCTTGTACTGAGAGGCGATGATGCCGCACATCTCGTGGATGCGTCGACCCATTGCAGCGGGGAACCGGTGCACCGCGGGCTTCTCGCAGCACACGGCAACGAAGTCATCGACGTTCATTGCGCTGATCTTCTTTGGGTCGAGATGCCCGAGGCGCTTCTTCAGGGTCGCGGGACCGCTGAATGCCCACTCCATCGGCACCTGTTGGTCGAGCAGCATTCCGATCAGCAACGCCGTGCCGTTCGAGTTCAACAACTTGTCGGCCGCGATGTCGCCGGTGATGTAGAGGGTTCCCATCGACTGAAAATCTACTCAGTGCTCGAAGAACGGTGCGGGTGTTCCGGGGGAGAGTTGGTACATCGCAAGCGCCTTGCTGACCGTCTCGACGGGAACGAGGCCTTCGGCCGACAGCGAATGGAGAACCGTGACCACGATGTTCGCGGCGTCGGTTTCGAAGTGGCGACGCAACGCCTCGCGGGTGTCGCTGCGTCCCATGCCGTCGGTGCCAAGTGGCGTGAAGCGCCGTTCGGTGACGAATCGCGCAACCTGTTCGGGGACGATGCGCATGAAGTCGCTGACCGCAACGATGGGCCCGGCCGAGGCGTTCAACAGTCGCGTGACGAGCGGCGTTGCGGGCGGGTGGTCGGGGTTCAGGCGGTTGATGCGCTCGCACTCGAGAGCCTCTTCGCGAAGAGCCTTGTACGACGTTGCCGACCACAGTTCAACTCCGACACCGAAGTGGGCGAGCAGATCGTTCGCCGCAGCCCGCGCCGCGCCCTGCGCCGTCCCCGAGAAAATGATCGAGGCCTTCACCTTTGCCTCGGCGGGAGCATCGGCGAACTTGTAGAGACCGCGTGTGATGTCGTCGTTCGAGACGTGCGCGGGCATTGCCGGCATCACGTAGTTCTCGTTGTAGAGCGTGACGTAATAGAAGATGTCCTCGGGATTTGGTCCGTACATCCGACGGATTCCTTCTTCGACGATGGCGGCCATCTCGTAGGCGAAGGCCGGGTCGTACGCCTGACACGGTGGAACCGTGCTGGCGAGCACCAGGCTGTGGCCGTCTTGGTGCTGCAGGCCCTCGCCGAGGAGGGTTGTGCGTCCGGCCGTTGCCCCCATGAGGAAGCCGCGCGTGCGCGAATCGGCGGCCTGCCAGATGAGGTCACCAACGCGCTGGAACCCGAACATCGAATAGAAGGTGTAGAACGGCACCATCGGCACGCCACGGGTCGAGTAACTGGTTCCGGCCGCGATGAATGACGACATCGATCCGGCTTCGGTGATGCCCTCTTCGAGAATCTGACCATCGGACGACTCGGCGTACGACATGAGCAACGCATGGTCGACCGGCTCGTACTTCTGGCCCTGGCTGGCGTAAATGCGCAGTTCGCGGAACAGCGAGTCCATGCCGAATGTGCGCGCCTCGTCGGGAACGATGGGTACGACACGCGGGCCGAAGTTGTCGTCGCGGGTGAGATTTCGCAAGAGGCGCGTGAAACCCATGGTGGTACTGACGGCCTGTTCTCCGCTACCCGCCTTCAGCTCGGTGAACGATGCCTCGGACGGCAATGCGAGCGGACGACGGTTGGTGACCGTGCGCTTCGGAATGGTTCCACCGAGCGCGCGACGACGTTCCATCATGTACTGGTACTCGACGCTTTGTTCCGAGGGCCGGTAGTACGGCGGCTCGTCGGCCTCGAGTGCGCTGTCGGGAATTTCGTCTTCAAGGTGGAGCCGATCACGTAGCGCGCGCAACTGCTCGCTCGTCATCTTTTTGATCTGGTGTGTCGCGTTGCGCCCCTCGAACCCGGGGCCGAGGGTCCAGCCCTTGATGGTCTTGCAGAGGATCGCGGTGGGGCGCCCCGAACCGAGGTTTTCCTGCGCCGCGCGGAACGCCGCGTACAACTTGCGATAGTCGTGACCGCCACGCGGCAGGTTCAGCAAGTCGTCATCGGAGAGATGCGCGACCATCTGACGCAGGCGTGAGTCGGGCCCGAAGAAGTTCTCGCGAATGTATGCGCCGCCCTCGACCGAGTAACGCTGGTACTCACCATCAACGGTGTCGTTCATCTTGTTCAACAGCACGCCGTCGACGTCGCGGGCGAGAAGGTCGTCCCACTTGGATCCCCAGATCACCTTGATGACGTTCCATCCGGCCCCACGGAACGATGCTTCGAGTTCCTGAATGACCTTGCCGTTGCCGCGCACCGGACCATCGAGACGCTGCAGGTTGCAGTTGACGACGAAGATGAGGTTGTCGAGTTGTTCGCGTGAAGCCAGCGACACGGCGCCGAGGGTTTCGGGTTCGTCGCACTCGCCGTCGCCGAGGAATGCCCACACGCGACTGTTCGAGGTGTCGTCGAGTTTGCGATTGAGCAGGTACCGGTTGAAGCGGGCGTGGTACAGCGCGGTGATCGGGCCGAGACCCATCGACACGGTGGGGAATTCCCAGAAGTCGGGCATGAGGCGCGGGTGCGGATAGCTGGAGAGCCCGCGTCCACCGCGACCGATCTCGCGTCGGAAATGGTCGAGATCGTCGGCACTGAGGCGACCCTCGAGAAATGCGCGCGCGTACACGCCGGGCGCCGCGTGTCCCTGGAAGTAGATGTGGTCACCGGCCTGTCCGTCGTCCTTGCCGCGGAAGAAGTGGTTGAAGCCGATCTCGTAGAGCGACGCCGACGACGCGAACGTGGAGAGGTGGCCGCCGATGCCTTCGGCACGACTGTTCGCGCGGATCACCATGATCGCCGCGTTCCAACGGATGTAGGCGCGGATCCGACGTTCGAGGTACTCGTCGCCCGGGAACCACGGCTCTTGTTCACGTGGAATGGTGTTGACGTACGGCGTCGACACGGTGGCGGGAAAGCTGACCTGGTTGGCGCGGGCACGTTCCAGCAGGCGCGACAGCAGGTACCGGGCACGGGTCTTGCCCTGGGCGTCGATGACGGCGTCGAGAGACTCCATCCATTCCTGCGTCTCGACGGGGTCGATGTCGGGAAGTTGATGGACCGAGCCGTCAAAGATCATGGCGTCATTCTCGCAGGAAGTGGGGGTGTCCGCGCATCGATGGGCGATCAACAAAGCCGGTGCGGCCATGAACAAAGCTGGCGCGGCCATGAACAAAGCTGGCGCGGCCATGAATAAAGATGGCCGTGCAGATGGAACTTCCCTTCGACGACCTTCCGCCCGCCGCGGCGCCGCCCGCCTCGTCTCACGAACGGGACAAACGCTTGCTCCACGACATGCGTTCGATGCAGTGGCCCGAGCGCGCACCGCACGGGGCGCTGCACATCTACACCGATGGCGCCTGCTCGGGAAACCCCGGGCCCGGCGGCTGGGCGTGGGCGGTGGCGCCGTCGGGCGAGCCGTACGGATCGGGTGGTGAGCGCCCGAGCACGAACCAACGCATGGAGGTCCGCGCGGGCATCGAAGCGCTGCGCGCACAGCGATCATCTCGAGCCGATCGTCATCGTCTCCGACAGCACATATGTCGTGAACTGTTTCCGTCAGCGCTGGTGGCAGGGATGGCTGTCCCGCGGTTGGAAGAACTCCCAGCGCCAGCCGGTCGCAAACCGGGAACTGTGGGAAGACCTCTTCGACGAACTGGTGCGACGTGGCAGCGGAAAGACCGTATTCCAATGGGTCAAGGGTCACTCCGGGGATCCGATGAACGATCTCGTGGACACTTTGGCAGTGCAAGCGACGGGGACATAGCCTCGCGCCCATGGACATTTCAGGTGCAAGTGCAATCGTCACGGGTGGAGCTTCGGGAATCGGT
>CAZVPL010000079.1:0-8983 GCA_964629075.1 uncultured Bifidobacterium sp.
CGGCGAGGTACTGCGCAATGGCAACTTCGAAGCGCTCGATGTCGGCGAGTTGCTCGGCATCGAGATCACGGGGTTGTGGTGCGGGGGGAATGCGTGTCATTTGTTTCTCTTTCATCGTCCTGTGTTCTCGCCGATTTCGCGTAGTGCGTCGTGAAGCGCGCCACGAAGGCGCCGTGCGTGGTCGGCACCGAGATGTGCCACCAGTCCCGCGCCGGGATTGCCTATTTCCTCGACCGTCAAAACGATCCGCGGCTCGGCATCGTCGTAGTCGTCGCACACCGCAACGGCCCACGACACTTCCATCGCGTCGTCGGCCCCGGTGGGCAGTTCACCCGCGGTCAGCGGCATGTCGTCGATCGATCGGCGCATGTCAGTTGCCCTCGAGAACCGCGGTGCGGCGAACGGTCGGTTCGAACTCGAATGCTGCAACGGCGCCGATGACGATCGTCGAGGGAGCCTCGACGTGAACCGTCGCCAGCTCGTCGAGGCGTGCACGCACGGTGTGCTGTTCGGGGCGTGTTCCCCAGCGCACCGCGGCGACCGGGGTGTCGGGGGCCATGCCGCCCGCGATCAAACGCGCCGCTATGGCGCCACGTTCGGCGACGCCCATCAACACGACAATCGTTCCACCGACGTTTGCCAGAGCTTCCCAGTTGATGTTCGTCGAGCCGCCCTTTTCGCGGTGTCCTGTCACGACGGTGAACGATGTCGACACGTTGCGGTGTGTGACGGGAATTCCGGCTGCCGCAGGCGCGCCGATCGCGGACGTGACACCGGGAACGAGATCAAAAGGAATGCCGGCGGAGATGAGTGCGTCGGCTTCTTCGCCGCCGCGTCCGAACACGTAAGGGTCTCCGCCCTTCAGTCGCACAACCTCGAGTCCTTGGCTGCCGAGGTGGACGAGCAGCGCGTTGATGTTTTCTTGTGGTGTCGGGTTGCCCGGTCGCTTGCCCACGTCGATGAGCTCGGCATCGGTACGCGCAAGAGTGAGAATCGAGGGGTCAGCCAGACGATCGTGCACGATGACATCGGCCGATGCGACCAGGCGTGCTGCCTTGACCGTCAGCAGGTCGGCGTCGCCGGGTCCCGCACCAACCAGATACACGGTCATCGCGCGACTCCGTGCGTCACGAGAACATCTTCAATGATCGGGCGCCAGTCGATGTCTTCGGTGCTGGCGCCCCGCGAGTGCACGTCGGCGCGACGCGCCGCGAGCTCGGCGGCAATGTCGGCATACTCGGGACCGATCAAGTCGGCGATCCAGGCGCGCAGGTACGACGACAGGGCCGGACTCGCACCACCTGTCGACACCGTCACCATGACGGAACCTTGGCGGTGCACGGCGGGCAGTGTGAACGTGCATCGTTCCGGATCGTCCGCGGAGTTCACCCAGATGCCGAGCGCTTCGCATTCGTCGAAGATCTGCTGGTCGACGTTGACGTCACCGGTGGCCGTGACGACGAGTCGGAAACCCCGCACGTCGCCCGATTCGTAGCGACGCTGCACCAATGTGACACCCATGTCGAGGAAGTCGTCAACGATGTCGGGAGCGATCACGGTGAGGTCGGCGCCACACTGCAGAAGTTGTTGCGCCTTGCGCAGAGCAATGCGACCACCACCAACCAGCAGCACGGGGCGTCCGGCCAGGTTCAAGTTGATGGGGAACTGCATTGCTGACCCTTCCAGTCGGATTTCTATTCTGCAAAACCCTATCGGAATAGTCAACTTTTCTGTTCTCGGGTCGGTCCTCAGTCCCAGCGCACGGGCAAGGTCTCAAAGCCTTTCAGGACAGGGGCTTTGACGAGAGTGGGCGGGCCGTTGGGGCGGATCCGCGGAAGGCGGTCGAGAACGGCTTCGAGCGCGATGGCGCCTTCGAGACGGGAGAGCGGGGCCCCGAGGCAGTAGTGGATTCCGACGCCGAAGGCGGCGTGACGCTTCAGCGTCGTGAGGTCGCGGGTGATGTCGAACTCGTCGGGACGCTCCCATGCCTCGGGGTCGCGGTTCGCGGAGCCGAACATCATGAGCACCTTCGAGTCGACCGGAATGTCAACGCCGTGCAACGTGACGGGGCAGTTGTTCGTGCGGAACAGACCGTGGACCGGTGCATCGAAGCGCAGACTCTCTTCGATCGCGTTGGGAATGAGGCTGCGGTCGCGACGAACCAGCTCGAACTGGTCGGGGAATTCCATCAGTCGCTTGACGACGTTGCCGATGAGCAAGGTGGTCGTCGCTGAACCGGCAACCAGCAGGAACTGACAGAAGCCCATCACCTGTTGGAACGTCAGGCGGTTGCCGTCTCGCTCGACGGTGAGCAGACGGGTCAGCAAGTCATCGGGAACGTCATCACCAGCCTCGATCCCCGCCGCACGGCCGCGGATGTGCGCACCGAAGTACTCGCCGTAGCTCTTGTAGGCGTTGATAACGGTGTCGTTGGCCTGACGACCGCCCACGTAGGCCACCGCCTCGGCCATCGGCAGCACCCAGGTGCGGAACTTTTCAATGTCCTCAACAGGCGTGCCGAGCAACCAACACATGATGGTGAGCGGCACGGGCATGCCGAGGTCGGCAACGAGATCACCACGCCCACGGTCCTTGAAGCCATCGACGATGCCGTACACGAGCGACCGAATGTCGTCCTCCATGGCATCGATTGCCGACGGCTTGAACATGCGTGTGATCGCCAAACGCTCGGCCGTGTGCACCGGCGGGTCGCTGGAAACAAGAACGCCGGTTCCGGGTTCGCCGTACGCCAGACCGGGGCCGAACTTTGACGACCAAGTTTCCTCGTCACGTAGGGCGCCCGAAACGTCGGTCTCGCGGGTCAGGCTGAAGTGCGGAGCGGGTTCGACGGTGTGGTGTACGGGACACTTCGCGCGCATTTCGGCGAACGTTGAGGTGGGGTCGAGTTGAAATTCGACCGACATCAGGCTGAAGTCAACGGCGTCGTTCGACGTCATGGGCCGACACTAACGTGAGCCCATGGCGACTCCTGACAACGCAGCACTCATCGACCTATCGGGAAAGAACGCACTCGTGACGGGTGCGGCGAAAGGAATCGGTCGGGCAATCGCCGAACGGTTGATCGCCGCCGGCGCCAATGTCACCTTGGCAGACCTCGATGCCGCGGGTGCGGCAACCGCCAAGGAAGTTGGTGGGTCCTTTGTGGTCTGTGACATCACGAATGCGGATCAGTTGTCGGCGGCCGTCGCGGCCGCGTCACACGGAGGCAACCTCGACATCCTCGTGAACAATGCGGGTATCTATCCCACGACCGGTCCGATCGACGGCGTGTCCGACGCGTTCGTGTCGAAGATGCTCGATGTCAACGTGCGCGCCCAGTACAGCGCGGCACGTGAGGCGGCCCGCGCGATGAAGAATGGCGGGGCCATCGTCAACCTTGCATCGATCGCCGGAATTCGCGGCGGCGCCAACATCACCGCCTACTCGGCTTCGAAGGGTGCGGTCATTGCGCTGACGCGCGCGTTTGCGAACGAGCTTGGCCCACGCGGCATTCGTGTGAATGCAATCGCCCCCGGCATCATCGACACGCCCGGGGTGCAAGAACAGATGGCGCCGCTGAAGAAGGGCGGCCTCGACATCGACGCTGCAATCGCCGCGAACCCGCTGCGCATGGCCGGCCAACCCGACCACATCGCCCGCGTCACGCTGTTCCTCGTCTCCGACCTCGCCGTCTTCCTCACCGGCCAAACGGTGGTAGTCGATGGCGGTGCAACCGCCTGAGCAGATGAAGATGGCGGTGCAACCGCCTAGAGCTGGACGTCGTTTTCGAGGGGTCGACCCGCGGTGTAGTGCCCGACGTTGCGAATGAAGAGGTCGTGGACGCGGCGCATCGTGTTGGCCAGAGTTGCCGAACTATGCGGTGAGATGCGTACAGGAGAGTCCCACAGCGGATTGTCGGCCGGTAGAGGTTCCTGCGAGGTCACGTCGAGAGCCGCGCCACCAAGGTGAGCGGATTCGAGTGCCGTCATGAGATCGGCCTCGACCACCGCGGTTCCGCGACCGACGTTGACGAAGAAACAACCCCGCTTCATTGCAGCGAACCGTTTTGCATCGAAGATTCCCGTGGTTTCGGAGTTCGACGGCACGGCTGCGACCACCGCATCGGCATCGGCAAGCACGGAGTCAAGGTCGGCAAACGAAACGGTGCGCGCGACGCCGGCGGATGGTGTGGCCGCGGACCGTCGGACGGCGGTGAGGTTCACGTCGAAGGGGGCCAGCAATCGTGCGACTTCTTGGTTGATCGGTCCGAAGCCGACGAGAACGATGTTCGACTCGGACAAAGCGCGTCCGAATGCCGGCTGCCAGCGATGCTCAACCTGTTGCGCAGCCATCTGGGGGAAGCGCTTCCAGTGCTCGAGAATGCGGGCGATCACGAATTCGGCGATTTCGGTGGCGGCGGTTCCGGCGCCATTGGTGAGGCGAATGTTGCGCTTGCGGAGTTCGTCGAGAGGAATGTGGTCGTGGCCGGTCTTCAGCGAATGGATCCAGCGCAGATTCGGAAACGCATCGAATATGTAGTCGGGCATGTCGAGGATGAATGCCACCTCGACGTCTTTCAGCGCCAGACGCTCATCCTCGCTGAGGTCCGATGGCGTGCGGTCGCGCATGTCGAGGATGGGGTAGTCGGGCAGGGCGTCACTGATTCGCGAGGGCCCGCGACGTTCCGCCAACTGCGTGGAATCGACGCCGGCGAGGTAGCAGACGGCGAGCGTCGGGAGCTTCGCCATCGCAGTCTCAGATCTCGACGCGCGAGCCGACTTCGAATACCCGGTCGGTCGGCAGGTTGAAGAAGCGCACTGCGCTGTCCGCGCCACGATTGAGCAGAACGAAAAGGTGTTCTGCGAGCGGGTTCATTCCGGGCGCCTTGCCCGCAACGATCGATTCGTGACCGATGAAGTAGGTGACATCTTCGGCGTCGTAGTCGAAGCCGGGGTGGTCGATTTGTTGCAGTGTCGCGGGAACGTTCGGTTCATCCATGAAGCCGAATCTCAACTGCACCTGGAACACTCCGGGAGCCACCTTCGTGATGATCGCACGATCTTCGGGGGCGACACGCGGTTCGTCGGCGGTGTCGACCGAGACGATCAATGTCGTCTTGTGGAGCACCTTGTTGTGCAGAAGGTTGTTCACGAGCGCCGGGGGCGCCTTTCCGATGTCCTTGAACATGAAGACGGCGGTGCCCTCGACGCGTGTCATCGCTTCGACCCCGTCGAGGAACGGCCTGATTTCTTTTTCGCCGCGGTGGATGCGCTCGGCGACGAGCGCGCGGCCGCGTCGCCAGGTCTGCATTTGCACCATCAAGATGATGCCGACGGCAAGTGCGAACCACCCACCGTGCGGAATCTTCACGAGGTTTGCGCCGAGGAAACCCATCTCGATGATCAACATCGGTACGCAGACGAGCAGTGCCTTCGCGCTGCTCCAGCCCCAGTTGTCGGTGAGCACCCGGTAGAAGATGAGGGTGGTGATGGCCATCGTCATCGTGACCGCAATGCCGTAAGCGGCAGCGAGGTTGCTGGCCGTCTGAAAACCGATGACGAGCCCGACGCAGCCCACCATCAAGAGCCAGTTCACCAGCGGCACGTAGATCTGTCCGTAGTGCTTGCTTGAGGTGTGGACGACCTTGATGCGTGGCAGGTAGTCCATCTGAACGGCCTGCGCGGTGAGGGAGAAGACCCCCGAAATCAGTGCCTGCGAGGCGATGATCGTGGCCATCGTCGCGAGGATGACGATCGGAAGAACGATCGTCTCGGGCACCATGCGGAAGAAAACGCTCTCGATGTCCTCCGGATTGTTGAGGAGGAATGCACCCTGGCCCCAATAGGTGAGCACGAGGGAGGGAAGAACCATGCCGTACCAACCGAACATGATCGGCTTGCGACCGAAGTGACCCATGTCGGCGTACAGCGCCTCTCCACCGGTGACGACGAGGAAGATCGACCCGAGTGAGAGGAAAGCCTTGCCTGGTTCATGGGTGAAATACTTGATCGCGTAGTACGGGTTGACTGATTGGATGATCCCCGGGTCGGGGATGATTTTCGACAGGCCAACGATCGCAAGTGTCGCGAACCACAACATCATGATCGGTCCGAAGACCTTGCCGACCGCGCCCGTTCCACGACGCTGCACGAGGAACAGTCCGACGAGGATGACGACGGCAATCGGAACGACCCAGTCGGTGAACGACGTCGACACTTCTTCGAGGCCCTCGACGGCACTCAATACCGAGATGGCCGGGGTGATGATGCCGTCGCCGTACAGCAGCGCGGTGCCAAAGACGCCAAGCGCAACGAGGAACCCCGTTTTCTTGCCGGTTGATGCGTTGCGTCCGACGAGGGCGGTCAGGGCGAGGATGCCGCCCTCGCCCTTGTTGTCGGCCCGCATCACGAACATGAGGTACTTGACCGAGATGATGAGAATCAGCGCCCAGAAGGCGAGCGAGCACACACCGAACACGTTGATGCGATCGACGGTCATGACGTGCGACTTTTCGGTGAAGGTTTCCTTCAACGAGTACAGAGGGCTGGTTCCGATGTCGCCGTAGACGACGCCGAGCGCTCCGAGGGCGAGCGCAACGGTTCCGACCTGGTGTCCCGCGCCATGGTGATGCTCGCTCTCCGAGGCATTCGAATCATGTTCGGTCGGGTTCTGCGAGGCGGCGACGCGCTTGGCAAGTTCGACGGATTCCCGCCCGGCTGTCTGGTCTGAGCCCACGAGTGTCCGAGGCTACTGCGGGCCGTGCGCCGAGGGAAATAGTGACGGAACTCCCCGAGAGTCGATGATCCCCTTCGTTACGTTCCGCCCGATGAGAAGAGAAAAACGCTCTCGTCGCCGTCGTGTGGTGGGAGTCGCATTGTCCGCGTTCGCGCTCGTTGCAGGCTGCACCAAGTCGGCCGACAAATCCCCGGAGGGTCTTGCAAAGGGTCTTCTCGACATCACCGACATGCCGGGTGACTGGCAAGAGACGCAGCGTGACGCATTCACCTCGCGCACCAACGAAAACCCCTCGATCGACCCGTCGATTTGGTGTCCGAACGGTTCGGACGAGGCAGCCGGTCTCGTCGAGTTGGCCGGTGATGCCGGAGCCGACGTCGAGATGCAGATGCAGGTGGACAATGCGGAAGTGCCGCGGCTGATGCGCCTGCAGGCATGGCGCAACGAATCAGTTCGTCAATATTTCGAGCAGGTCGTCACCGTCGTGAACATCTGCGACGCGGCAACTTGGACCGAAGACCCGGGCGTCACCCAGGAGATGTGGAAGATCGACGGGCCCGAGGTCGGTGACGAATCAGTGAGTTGGGGTTCGGGTCTCGTGCCGCCGAAGGGAAAAGAGATGGCCGCATCGACGGGACGCACGACGGTGGCGCGGATCGGAGACGTGATCATGGTGCTGCAAATCGGCGACTTCAACGCCACTGCGACAGCCGACGCTCTCGGCGACGATGAATGGCGTGAGATCGTTCAGCGTGCGGCCGACAAGCTCGCCGACGCCTGAGCACGCCACGCCTCGGCCAAAAGACCGACCGAGTGGACCCGCGACGACGTGCGGTCTGCATGGTGTGCCGTGATGATCTCGTCGGCACCGGTCTCGCGGGCGAATCCTTCGAGCGTACGCACGACGTGGTCGGGTGTGCCGATCG
Source organism: uncultured Bifidobacterium sp. (assembly GCA_964629075.1). Lineage (GTDB taxonomy): Bacteria > Actinomycetota > Acidimicrobiia > Acidimicrobiales > Ilumatobacteraceae > F1-20-MAGs119. Next base: position 7,662 of record CAZVPL010000079.1, read on the forward strand.
CCGAATAGCGAAATACGTGTGTGAGATACGAACCGCGCGGTGAGGCGAGAAGTTCCTCGGCCTGCTCGTCGGTCATGCGGTTCCCGGGTGGGCTGAACAGGGCCTTGGCGAAGGTGCGTCGTCGACGTTCGAACTGGCGCTGTGCGTCGTCGTCGGTGTCGGCGGCGATCACACTGTGGCCACAGATGAGGTAGGGCGCTTCGAGTTGCGCAGAAGGTTCGAAGCGGGTTCGGTAGATCTCGATTGCTTCGTGGAGCGAATCGGGCGCGAAGTGTGAAGCGAAGGCGAAGGGCAAGCCGAGCGCTGCGGCCAATTGCGCCCCGAACAACGACGATCCGAGAATGTAGAGCGGTACCCGCGTTCCGCGTCCCGGCGTGGCGACGACGTTCGCCACCCGCGACTCGTCCGCGAAGAACGCCTGCAGTTCCAGTACGTCTTGTGGGAAGCGCTCTGCCGAACGAGGGTCGCGACGCATCGCCATGAATGTGGTCTGGTCGGTTCCCGGCGCGCGGCCGAGACCGAGGTCGATGCGACCCGGGTGCAGTGCGGCCAGGGTGCCGAACTGTTCGGCGATCACCAGTGGTGAGTGGTTCGGCAACATGACGCCGCCGGCACCCAAGCGGATGGTCTCGGTGTGGGCCGCCACGTGGGCGATGAGAACTGCCGGTGACGACGAGGCGATGAACTCCGAGTTGTGGTGCTCGGCGTACCAGACGCGCTCGTAGCCGTGCCGTTCGGCCGCGCGGGCCAGTTCGACGCATCCCGCCAAGCTTTGGGCGATGGTCTCGCCATCGCCGATGGAGGCGAGGTCGAGAATCGACAATTTCGGCAGTGCCATGGGGTCAGGCTACGTGTTGCACGCCACCAGGAACGGGGCAAAGATGACCACATACAAAGAAGCGGGCGCGGGGGCGTCCGGTTCACGACAAGGGGGTCGCCCATGACCGATGTTCTCGACAGCAAGCAGGCAGGCGAACGCAAGCCGTGGTTCTTGAAGGGCAACTACGCACCGGTTTCGAACGAAGTGACCGACTTCAACCTGAAGGTCACCGGGGCCATTCCAAAGAGTCTCAGCGGCATGTACCTGCGCAACGGCTCGAACCCGAAGACCGGCTACACGGACCACTGGTTCTTCGGTGACGGAATGATCCACGGTGTTCGCCTCGAAGGCGGCGAGGCCAAGTGGTACCGCAATCGCTACGTGCGGACGACGAAGTACGAAAAGAACCTCGAGGCGATGGACCCCGACTGCATGTTCGATCCCACTGCGAGCGCGGCGAACACCCACGTTCTCGGTCATGCCGGTCGCATCTGGGCTCTCG
>CAZVPL010000080.1:0-8454 GCA_964629075.1 uncultured Bifidobacterium sp.
TCGGCGAGCACAACATCCAGGGCATCGGCGACAAGCACATTCCGCTCATTCACAATGTCATGAACACCGACGTCGTGGTTGCGGTGTCCGACCGTGCCACCGACGAACTCGACGTGTTGTTCAACACCCCCGAAGGCAAGGCGTACCTGGCCGACCGTCTCGGTCTGTCGGTCGAACTGCTCGAGCATCTCGAGCACTTCGGTTTCTCCGCGATCTGTAACGTGCTCGCCGCAATCAAGACGGCAAAGCTGCTGGGGCTGGGTTCCGACGACGCCCTCATCACCATCGCCACCGACGGTTCCGCTCTGTACCCGAGCGAGCGTGTGAAGACGCTCGCGCACCGTTTCGGCAACGACTTCACCCGTGCCGACGCCGCCGAGGTGTACGGCGAGCACCTCGCCAACGTCAACACCGACGCGATGATCGACTGCACCGAGCGCGACCGCAACCGCATCTTCAACCTCGGCTACTACACCTGGGTCGAACAGCAGGGCACGCCGCTCGACGTGTTCGAGGCGCGCCGTTCGCAGGAATTCTGGCGTGGCATCCGTACCTACATGCCGGTCTGGGACGAGATGATCGCCGACTTCAACGCGCGCGTCGCTGCGCACAAATAGACGATGCGCGCAGTCGTCGCCGGCCGATTGCGGTGCGCGTCGTGCGGCACGGTTGTCCCCATTTCAACGGCGCTGTCGTGGCGCTGTCCCGCGGCCGTCGGAGGTGATCGGCACCATGTGCTCGTCATTGAAAGTGACGATGCGGGTGCCGACTTCACGCCGGACGATTCCGACAATCCCTTCGTCGCGTTCCGTCGCATGTTGGCCTGGGACGCGCTTGCCGCGTCGACCGGAATGAACGATGACGAACGCCGGTCGTTCATCGAGCGAACCGATGCGCTCGTTGCCTCGGTCGCCGGCACGGGTTTTCGTTTCACTCCCGTTGCACGCGAGGCACGACTGTCCGGCGAACTTGGTTTTTCGGCCAACGGCGGCGTGTGGGTGAAAGACGAGACACACAACGTCGCGGGCTCGCACAAGGCACGACACCTCTTCACCGAATTGCTTCACCTGCTTCTCGCCGAGTCGCGTGGTCTTGCGACGTGGACGCCCGCGGCGCGCCCGGAACTTGCGATCGCATCGTGCGGCAACGCGGCGATCGCGGCGTCCACTCTCGCTGCCGCCGTTCGCTGGCCGATCCGCGTGTTCGTTCCGCAGTCGGCGGGCGGTGTTGTTGTCGACACCCTGAATACGTTGGGGGCAACGATCGAACGTTGTCCGCGCCGCGACGACGACCCGCCGGGCGATCCGTGCGTGTTGCGGTTTCGCGAGCGAATCGCCACCGGTGCGGTGCCCTTCGGTGTGCAAGGAACCGAGAACGCGTGGTGTCTCGACGGCGGTCGTGTGATCGGCTGGGAAATCGTCCATCAACTGGGACGCGACGCGTTGACGCACATGGTTGTTCAGGTGGGTGGGGGAGCGTTCGCCGCAGGTATCGGCGAGGCATTCGTCTTGTCCGGCTGTTCGGCCGCGCTCATTGCCGCACAGACGCAAGGCTGTGCGCCACTCGAACGTGCGTGGCGCACGGCCGCGTCGACGGGTGGAACGCTCGGCGCGGGTCCCCGGTGGGCCGAATGCATGTGGCCATGGGAGTCGACGCCGGCGTCGCTCGCCGACGGCATTCTCGACGACGAGACCTACGACTGGGTCGAGGTGTGCGACGCGATGACGAAGACGGGGGGTTTCCCGGTCGTGTCGCCCGAAGCCGACGTCATCGAGGCGTACGCGATGGCGCATCGTGCGACGTCGATCGACGTGTCGCCAACCGGCAGCGCGGGTCTTGCGGGTCTGGTCACGCTTCGGGCCTCGGGGCGCGTCGCCGCTGACGCCCGCGTGGGCATCGTGTTCAGCGGAATCAGACGTGGCGTCGATCTGCCGACACTTCGTTGAGTCGCCCGTTCTCCACGTCGTACACGAACCCACGGATGTGGTTCTTGAACTTGATGAATGGAGAGTGCAGTAGACGATTGATGCTCTGACGCACGTCGTCGTACGGGTCGCGGAAGGCCTCGAGCGACCACCACGGTTTCAAGCCACTCTCCGCGGCGAGCTCGTCGTAGAAGGCAGCCTCGTCGAAGTTCTGCAGACCACAGTCGGTGTGATGGATGAGCACGATCTCTTGTGTCGCAAGAGCGCGTTGCGACAACACGAGCGACCGAACGACGTCGTCGGTGACCACACCGCCCGCATTGCGGATGACGTGCGCATCGCCGTGCGCGAGGCCGAGAATCTGGAAGACGTCCATTCGGCAGTCCATGCACGCGACGATCGCGAGATGCCGCTTGGGTGTGACGGACAAGCCGTGGTCGGAGAACCGAGTGACGAAGTTCTCGTTGTAGCCCAGAAGTTCGTCGGTGCTCGGCGAGAATTGTTCGTCTTGCTCAGATGTCACCCGGTCATTCTGCCCGAAGTGGGCCACCGGCTGGGTTGCCCCACTAACCTCACGCTCATGGCGCAGTCGACTCCGTTCCCCGCAGGTTCCGTTCCCGTTTCGCTCGAGGCCGGATCCACCGACCCACGATTCGACGTGTTCGGCCGTTTGATGAAGAACCGGGTCGTCATGTTGGGAACCGACGTGAACGACGACATCGCCAACCAGATCTGTGCGCAGCTGTTGTACCTCGAGGGTGAAGACCCGAACTCTGACATCTGGCTCTACATCAACAGCCCCGGCGGATCGATCACTGCCGGCATGGCCATCTACGACACGATGCAGTTCGTGTCGTGCGACGTCGCCACCGTGTGCATGGGTCTCGCCGCATCGATGGGCCAGTTCCTTCTCACCGCGGGCACGAAGGGCAAGCGCTACACGCTGCCCAACGCGCGCATCATGATGCACCAGCCCCTCGCCGGCCTGCGCGGTCAGGCCACCGACATCGCCATCCAGGCCGAGCAGTTGGCGCACATCAAGCGCAAGATGGCCGAGCTCACCTCGCTCCACTCGGGCAAGCCGATCGAGCAGATTCAGGCCGACAGCGAACGCGATCGTTGGTTCACGGCCGAAGAAGCCCAGCAGTACGGCCTCGTCGACAAGGTCATTGTGAAGCGGGGGGAAATCCGCTGAGGTCGACGCCGCAGGTGTCCTTCACCCACTGAAGCGCCCGCGCGGCCGCCTTGTTCGCCTGGAGAGCCTCCTTCGTGAAGGCCTCGACATCTTCGCTGTTCGCAGTGTTCAGGCGTGATGCGTCTTCGAGCATGACGGTGAGAGTTTCCCAGTCGGCCGACACCGCGATCGGTGCGACCTCGCCGATGCGGCGGTAGCGCGAGAGCAGTACGTCGACGTCCGACTGGGTCACCGGTGGCGTGCCCATTCCGGGCAGTTCCTTTTCGAGTTGGCGGCAGAAGTTCGTCGCCGTGCGATCGGCGTCGCTGCAGCCGACGAGACCGACAAGCGTGACCATGCACGTCGCCATGCCCGTGATTGCCGAGATCAACCTGCGCCGACACACATGGGGGGAAAGTCGCGCGTCCATCACCGGCGTCATCTTTTCACAGCAGGTCGTTTCGGCAGGGTCAGGAGAAATCCATGTTTGCAAGCATCAATTCTGCGACGTTGTTTGGCATCGAAGGTGCGCCCGTGTGCGTCGAAGTGCACATTGGTGCGGGGCTGCCGGGATTCAGCGTCGTGGGTTTGCCCGACGAGGCTTGCCGCGAAGCGCGCGACCGTGTGCGCGCCGCACTCTTGTCGAGTGGGTTCGACTGGCCGAACAGACGCATCACCGTGAACCTCGCACCGAGCGACCGGCGCAAAGGAGGATCCGGTCTCGATCTCGCGCTTGCGGTCGGCATTCTTGTTGCGCAGGGTGAAGTCGAGGAGGCAGCAACCAACGGCATCGGTTTCGTGGCGGAAGTCGGCCTTGACGGATCGCTGAAGCCGGTGCCGGGAACCGCACCCCTGGTTGCCGCGATGCGTCAGCTTCATGTCGTCGTCGCCGACGCCGCAGGAGCAGATGCGCTCGTCGCATCGCCGCAACGCGTCAGTGTCGCAGCGACACTTGCCGACGTGGTTGCGTCCCTGCGTCGAGTCACCCCGTGGGTCGATCCGGCGGCGTTTTCCGTCTCGACCTCTTCTGATTCGGCCTCTTCCAGTGCAGCCAAGGTCGACGGATGTCCCGATCTTGCCGACGTGCGTGGTCAACCCGTTGCGCGTCGGGCCGCTGAAGTCGCGGCGGCGGGCGAACACAATCTCTTGTTGGTCGGCGGTCCCGGTGGTGGCAAAACGATGTTGGCCGAGCGGCTCGCGGGTTTGCTGCCGCCGCTCGACGGTCACGATGCCGTCACCGCGACAATGATCCGATCGGCGGCGGGCGAGCGCATCGCGGGTCTCGTTCGAACCCCGCCGTTCCGCGCGCCGCACCACAGTGCGTCGATGATCGCAATGGTCGGTGGAGGATCGGGGCTATTGCGCCCGGGAGAGGTGTCCCTGGCCCACGGTGGGGTTCTCTTCCTCGACGAAGTGGGGGAGTTCGCACCGAGCGTGCTCGATGCGCTGCGCCAGCCGCTCGAGAGCGGTGAGGTCCGCCTCGCACGTTCGGGAACGACGCTCACGCTTCCGGCTCGGTTTCTGCTCGTCGGGGCGACCAATCCCTGTCCATGCGGCGGAGGTGGCCCGGGTGCGTGCACCTGCAACGACACCGCTCGCCAGCGCTACCTGCGCAGGTTGTCGGGGCCGTTGCTCGATCGTTTCGACCTGCGCGTTGCCGTCGCGGCCACGTCGACCAACGATCTGCTCGAGACCGCACCGGCTGAGTCGACTGCTGTGGTGAGAAACCGTGTCGATGCCGCACGCTGCGCCGCGCTCGCGCGGCAGGACAAACCGAATGCACGGTTGTCGTCGGCAGAGCTCGACGATGTCGCGGCGTTGTCCGAGTCGGCGCGAAAACTGCTGCACGCCGAGCTTGAAGCGGGTCGTTTGACGGGCCGCGGGTTCCACCGGGTCCGCAGGGTCGCCCGCACACTCGCCGACCTTGCGGGCCATGTGTCCGACACGGTCGATGACGAACACGTCCGCGAGGCGATCGCATTGCGCGCACGAATCGGCGGGACGCGGTGAACGATCTTCCCGCCTGGGCCTACGCCGCAGCTCTGACGCGCGTGCCGGGGTGCGGTGCAACCGCGGCCTTTCGCCTGCTCGTTCTGCACGAAGCGTCCGAGGCGTACGAGCGTGCGGTGACGCGCGCGACCGAACAAGGCGCGCGCATCGACGACGATGCGGTGGTTCGGATGCGTGACGATTGTGAATCGCTTGGGATCGGCGTCTCGTACGTGCGCGATGGGACTTTCCCCTTTGTTCTCGCCGCGAATCCGGGACCTTGTGGCGTGTTCTTCTTTCGCGGGGATGTCTCGCTCGTCGGGGGGAGACGGGTGGGGATTGTCGGCACCCGTACGCCCACTCCTTCCGGCGTCTACACCGCACGTGAAATTGCAGATGGTCTGGCGCGCGCCGGTGTGCACGTGGTGTCGGGCCTGGCGAAAGGTATCGACGGTGCCGCGCACGACGGTGTGCGCGGGGCCGTGGAAGAACACGAGGCGCCAGGCCGCGCGATTGCGGTCGTCGGCAGTGGTCTCGATGTGGTGTACCCGCGGGCGAACGCTGTTTTGTGGGAATGGATAGGTGGCAATGGGGTGGTGATGTCCGAACATCCGCCCGGCACACCCGCCGAACCGCACCATTTCCCGCGACGCAACCGCCTCATCGCCGCGTTGTCTGAGGTGGTTGTCGTCGTTGAATCGCGTGAGTCGGGTGGCTCGATGTCGACGGTGCGTCAGGCGATCGAACGCCAACGTGATGTTCTCGCCGTTCCCGGTTCTCCCCGCGTTGCAAGCGCGGCCGGGACGAACCTCCTCATTCAGCAGGGCTGCGGTGTGGTGACCTGTGCGGGCGACGTGTTGTCCGCGCTCGCCCTCGACCACAGGTTCATCGACGCGGTGTCGCGTGACGAACGATCGGCACCGGAAGCCCGCGACGTCATCGTGCTCGAGGCCTGCAGTCACGGACCTGTGACGCTCGACCAACTCGTCATCGCGACGGGTTGGTCGCTTGCCGATCTTGCGTTGGCGCTCGGTCGCCTCGAAGCAACCGGTTGGGTGATGGAGGAGAGCGGATGGTGGGAGGCTCTACTGTTGAGGCGTGGGCGGCACGCGGGCGAACGCATTTCGTGACTGGCGCCTCGACGACTTCGTCGGGTCGCTCACATCGGCATCCGACAACACCCGTATCGCCTACGAAACCGATGTCTCCCAGTTCGCCGAATGGATGGCCGAAAACGGAACGAAGAAGCCCGAGGCGGTCACACGGGCACAGGTGAAGCAGTACCTCGCGTATCTCACCCGTCACGACCACGCCAAGAGAACGATTGCGCGAAAGCTTGCCGCCTTGCGCAGGTACTTCGGTTGGTTGGTACGCGAGTCGATGGGTTCGCGTCGTCGCATCACCAACCCGACACTCGGTGTGCGCTCGCCGAGCGGCGAGGGGCGATTGCCGCGGGTGCTCGGCCCCGACCAGCTCGATGCGCTCCTCAGCGGAAGCCAACTCGAGGGCGACGACCCGCCATGGAGACTGGCCCGCGACACTGCGGTGGTCGAATTGCTGTACGGCAGCGGCCTGCGCGTCAGCGAACTCGCGACGCTCACCCTCGCCAACCTCGATCTGCGGGCCGGTGCCGCAACGGTGTGGGGCAAAGGGTCGAAGGAGCGCCGTGTGCCACTCAGTCCGCCGTGCGTCGTTGCGCTGGAGGAGTGGCTGAGGTTGCGCTCCGAGATTTCGAAGGCGACGGGAGTTCGTGCACCGCTCTTCGTGAACAGTCGGGGCAACGCACTGACACCGCGCGACGTGCGTCGCATTCTCGACCGACGTGCCGTCGACCCGACGCATCCACACGCACTGCGCCACACTTTCGCCACGCATCTTCTGGACAACGGTGCCGATCTGCGTGCGGTGCAGGAATTGCTCGGTCACTCGAGCGTCGCCACGACCCAGCGTTACACACACGTCAGCCGCGAACGTCTTCAGTCGGCCTATCTCGCTTCGCATCCGCGGGCCTGATCGGTACCAACGTGTGCGCGCCACCCCTCGACAACCCGACAATGGCGGGACGCCCCCGCCGATACACGCTTGCGTCGGCATGGTCGCACTGGTCCGCCGACCGTGAGCCCCGTGCGCGCGAGTGGTTGGTCGTCAACTACTCGGGCCTCGTCAAGTTCGTTGCCGGCCGTCTCGCGGCGGGTTTGCCGAAGTCGGTCGACACCGCCGATCTCGTGAGCGCCGGCGTCTTTGGTCTCATGGATGCGATCGACAAATTCGACCCCGATCATGGAGTGAAGTTCGAGACGTACGCCGTGCCGCGCATCCGCGGTGCGATCCTCGACAGCCTGCGGGCCCTCGACTGGGTACCGCGGTCGGTGCGCGCCCGGTCGCGTTCGGTGCAGGGCGCAATCTCCGAGCTCGAGCACACACTCGGTCGTGCACCAACCGAAGACGAAATCGCCGGCCATCTCGACATCGGTGTCGAGGAGCTGCAGAAGTGGTTGTCTGACATCGCCGCAGGCAACGTTGGGCCACTCGACCATGTCGTGGCCGATGCGGCGCCGCGCGCCGACGGAGCCGATGCCGCGCTCGAGGAACGAACGTTGCGCGATCACATGCGCACCGAAATCAAGAAGCTGCCCGACCGCGAGCGCACGGTCCTCGTGCTCTACTACGAGGAAAACCTCACGCTGTCGGAAATCGGTGAGGTGCTCGGCGTCACCGAGAGCCGCGTCTCGCAGATTCACTCGAAAGCGGTGCTTCAACTTCGTTCACGTCTGGCTGCCGCCGAGTTCTGAACGGGGCAACCGATGATCGCGGCGCTGGCCGCGGTGCTGTGCCTCGGGGGGACGGCAACCATCCCTGTCGAAGGTCGCGTGATCGATTGGTTCAGACCGCCGAACTGCACCTGGTGTTCGGGGAACCGCGGTCTCGAGTTCGCCACGAGTCCGGGTCGTGGAGTCCTTGCGCCTCTCACCGGGACGGTGAACTTCGTCGGGCCTGTCGGCGGCGTGGAATATCTGGTGATCAGAGCGGCTGATGAGGCCCTGAAGACCACCGAACTCAACGTCGTTCTCGGTGGGATCGACGGCGGGGAAGTGCGCGAGGGTGAGGCCGTGGCTGCCGGTCAAGTGGTCGCGCGTTCCACCGGTTGGCTGTATGTCGGATTTCGGGTCGGCCCGCGTCGGGACGGCCGGTATCTCGATCCGGCGCCGTTCTTCGCCCTCGCCAGAAAACCGGCGCGTTTGGTGGCTCCGGACCCGCCCCCCGTTAGCCTTGCCCGTCGGTTGGGTCCCCGGATTCAACCTCACAAATCACAACAACGTCATTGCTCGGTTCTCCCACCTGTGGTCGCTTCGGCGCGGGGGCCGG